>DATGJB010000118.1:0-60902 GCA_035295425.1 Chloroflexota bacterium
GCCGCCCGCAGCGGCTCGGCGGTGTTCATCAGCATCCTCGCCGCGTAAACGCGGTTTCCTTCCTCACCGCACCGGCCAACGGACTGACTCGTTGGCCGGTGCGACCCTTTTTCAGCCGGGCAGCGCCCCAGGCTGCTCACCGAGATCTCCGCCGAGTAGGCTGGGCAAGGGGCGACCACGTGGGCGCGTACTCCCTCCTCCCTACCCCCGGACAAGCGAGAGATTCGAAGGCCGCTTGCCCCGCACCCGAAGACACGCAGCAGTCCCAATGACATTAGGGAATGAAGCGGTGGATGGCCTCGTTGGCGTGGTCCTGGAAGGACGGATTGGCCAGGTCGAGGAATATGTCTGCTTGGTTGACCAGGGGACCCTTAAGCGCGTTGGCCGCGCTGGCGTAGAACGCGCCGCTCGACAGGGTCGAGTCGGTGACGCCGTCGACCAGTCGCTTCGCACCCACGTCAAGTTTGTGGGCGAGACCCAGGGTGGGCATGATGTATTTGGCCGCTATACGCATCGGCAATGGGAGGTCACTGGCTACCTGGGTGCCGGTGGTGTTGCCGGGGCTCACGGTGATGAAGCGGCGGTCGGGGTGTTGGCGGGCCAGGTAGGCCATCCATAGGGCGCCAATGTACTTGGCCTGCGCGAAAGCTAGGTTGAAGTCAGGTTTTCTGCTGGCGAAGTAGCTGCCGTCGATGACAGTGGCGAGCTCGTCAGTTGAGGTTGAGACGAACGATGGCCCCTTCATCCGCAACTTCGGGACCCCCCTGACTGCTTCACTTCCTGCGAAGACCGCCACCTCGCCAAGCCGATCCTCGGCCAAGAGTCCTTCGAGGAGGACGACGTGGCCAAGGACGTTCGTCGCGAACACGGTGGTGACCCCGTCAGCGGTCAAGTCCATCGACTGCGGGCCAATGACACCGGCGTTCATGACCAGCGCGTCGACTGATCCGTCGATGGCCGCCAGCCCGTCACGCACCGACCTAAGGTCGGCGACATCCATGAGAACGATGTCGAAGATGCGCCGGCCAGTCGCGGCCTCGAGCTCGGCCCTTGCCGTTGTCGCCCGATCTCGGTTCCGGCACGCCAGGTGGATGCGCGCAAACTCACCACGTAACGCCAGTTGCCGGGCCACGTCCTTGCCGATCCCGGCGTTGGCGCCCGTAACCAGAGCAGTCTTGCCTCTTAGCGCAGTCATACGGTGCTTGTATCCTCGCGCCCTGAAATGGGTCGTGCAACCCAGTTTGGCACTTTCGGAACTGGGTTGTCAAACTCAAAATATTGCTAGAATGGCGCATGGTCAACGAGATGAGCGGCCGGCCGAGGCTCACCTCCAAGGGAGCACGCACCAGGGCACGAATAGTGGAGGAGGCCGCCGCTCTGATCCATGAGCGCGGGGTGGCGGGCACCACCTTGGAAGACGTCAAGGTGGCTGCGGGAGTCAGCGGCTCTCAGATGTACCACTACTTCCCCGACAAGAACGAACTCGTGCAGGCGGTCATCGGCTACCAAGCCGATACGATCGTCAGTCACCAGCGGCACGTGCTCAGCAGCGCGAATGGAGTCGACGCCTGGCGGACCATGGTGATCACCGAAGCGAAACGCACCCAAGGACAGGGAGGCTGCCCACTTGGCTCGCTCGTTGGTCAACTCGCTGAGATTGACCCCGAGGCCCGAGCGCGCATTGCCGCAGGGTTCGATCAGTGGGCAACCGCCATCGGCGATGAACTCAGATCTCTTCGTGCCGACGGGAAACTCCCATCCGACATCGACCCGGACGACCTCGCCACAACGCTGCTCGCCACGCTCGAAGGCGGACTTCTACTCTCCCAGGTACTTCGGAGTAGCCGCCCGTTCGAAACTGCGGTAGATACCCTCCTCGCCCTTACCATCGGCAGATGAGCTCAAGCCTGGCTCGCGTAACAGGGCGAGAGTGTTGAAAAGGTCGACCGACACTGTTGACGATGGCGTTTGGCTGGAGTCTGCAGGGTCGAAAGGGCCGAAACGCGCCTTGCGCCGGTCTTTCGGAGGCCGGTGGGTGGCCAATCAGGTCTTCCGACCGAGCGCCGAGGACTTTTTCAACACGCTCTGGGAGTATCAGTATGGCCGCACGCGTATTTGCCAGCGCTACTTCGCAACCACCCAGACACCGGTGGGAGCACAGGCATGAGGCAATAGGCATAGAGGGACACGCCTTGCCGCGTGCGCATCAGGTGAAGCTCGTGGAACACCGCACTGGCGAGGCGATCGTCGACGAGTGGCGCCGTGCCGGGGTGCGCCCGGAGGGTGACGAAGACGACGGGGTCGGGATCGCTGTAATCGATGCCCTCCAGTCTCTTCTGCGGCACGGGCATAGAGTAACGCAGCACGGGCCGGGCGGTGCTTGATTTGATGGTAACGCTCCACTCGTGAGGTCTCGCTCTACGTTCACCGCGAGGTGCTGAAGCCTCGGACGGCCCTGTCCGAGCCGGGCCGCAGTCCGGCATGTCGGATGTGACACATGTCGAGGGCGATGCGCGGGCAACGCGAGCCGTCGCGGGCAGCACGGCGGGCCGAGGGTTCAGTGACATCCGGTGCGGCGGGTCGAGGCTTCAGGGCTTGTCGGTACGGCGGCCCGGAGCACCGGTAGGCGGGCAGCACTGCGAGCCGCGGCTTCGGGTGAGCACCCGGACGTTTGGCGTGCCAGCCGACGCGGCGTGTTGCCGCTCGCGCCACCGTGACGGCTCACCTGGGCCGCAGCCGGGCACGGCACAGGAATGCCGCGCAGGCACAAGGGTCTGCCCCCAACTTGGAATCGCCGGTCATGCCCTACGACGTCGGCTCGGTGGATCGATGCAGCTCTGCCAGCGCATCTACGGTTCGCTCGATGTCTTTTTCCGCACCCAGACACCGGAAGATGGTCAGTGCTCCCTCCAGTTGCTGTCGTGCCTGCTCTAGCCCCCCCGCGCTCGCTCATTCAGTCCCAGTTCATGCAGGACGCGGCCTTCGGCATACGGGTAAGGCAGAGAGCGCGCCAGCTCCTGCGCTTCCTGGAGCGCTGCGTGCGCCTCCTCCAGCCGGTTCTGCCGGGTGAGCACCATCCCCTGCACTCGCAGTAGGTCCGGCAGAAAGACTCGCTGCTCCTCTGCTCGCGCTCGCCGCAGTCCCTCACTCACCACCGCCGGTGACCGCTCCACCGCTCCGGTGTCCAGCAGCGCCCAGGCGAGCGGTGAGAACACGAGCAGCATGGCATCTTCTGCCCCGGCCTGCTCCGCCAGGCGATGCACTGCTTCCTCCGGTCTGCCGGTCAGCACCTCGAGCTCCGCCAGGGAGATGTTGGCGCCCTCAAGCATTTGCCGGTCGCCGGTCCGCTTCGCCACGGCCAGCGCGTCACCGAGCAGCTGCTCTGCCTCCTCCCATCTCCCCAGGGAGAGCGCCAGTCCGGCACAGTGGACCAGGACGGTAGCGGCGGTCGCCGTCCGCTCCTCGCCCAGCAGCGCCGTGGCGCGTGCCAGCTGCTCCTCTGCGTTGTCCCACTCCCCCAGCGTGATCAGGATATCGGCGACAGCGGTCAGGGCGAAGGCGGTTCGATCCGGATTGCCGGCCCGCGCCGCGATGGCGAGCGCCTGCTCGAAGTACCACCGGCACTCTTCCAGCCGACCCAGCCACTGGCAGGCTACGGCGGCACTGTTGAAGGCTCGCCACAGCACCAGCAAATCCCCGCCTGCCTCGATCTGCGGGATCGCTGCCTGAAAGATCGCAAGTGCCTCCTCCTACTGCCAGAGCTGGAGGAGCGCCGACGATCGCCGCTCCTCCGCCTCGGCCAGCAACCGCATATCCCCGATCGCTCGTGCCGTCGCCTCCTGTTGCTCGGCATACCGCCCGGTCAGGAAGCAGAGGTTAGCCAGGGCGAGGTCCAGAGACGCCAGCGCCTCGGAGTGGCCGCTCGACTGCAGCAGCTCCAGCATCGGCTGCACCAGCGCGATCCCTTCCTCCGGTGTACCCCGCCAGCGGTGAGCCACGCCCAGTAGGGCGGTGGCTCGTCCCGCTGCCGCCAGCTCTCGCTTCTCCTGATACTTCTGGGCTGCTCGCCCCAATGCGTCCAGCGCCTCCTCGTATCGTCCCGCGTTGACGAGCGCCATCCCGCGCTTCTCTTCCAGCCGGGCGAGCTCCCTGTCATCCCCGCCGGCTGCTTCCCGCCGTCTCCTCGCCTCCTCGTAGCTCGCGACTACCGCCTCAGTGGAGTACGCGGCCGCCGCACGATCGTCCGCCCGCTCCAGCCACCCCACCGCTTCCGGTGCGTCGGTCTTGGCATAGTGGTAGGCAATCAGCTCGGCATACTCCTCACCCGGATACAGCTGCGCGATAGCTCGCGCGGTGGCCTCATGCAGCGTTTTCCTCCGCCTCGACACCAGGGTGTTGTACGCGGCCCCCCGCATGGTGGCGTGCTTGGAGACGTACTCCAGATCACTGCCTCGTCGGGGGAAGGCGATGTACAGCGTGCGCTCGGCCACAGCTCATACCATCTAACCGCCTACACCTATAGCCACGCGCGCAAGGAACGCCGGAGCATCGCCACCGAGCACATAGACCGACTCTTCCCGTCGCGTCAGGATGGCGTCTGATCCGCGGTTGGTATAGGGGTTGGTATAGCGACGCAAAGCGAAAGCCTCTCCACGCTCGGAGAGGCTCCGTTTTTGGCTCGCACAAGCCAACGATGGATGGTGAGCGGCCGGGGAGTCGAACCCCGAACACACGGATTAAGAGTCCGTTGCTCTGCCAATTGAGCTAGCCGCCCAGGTCCGCTTGAGTCTACCTGCCGTCGGGCCGCCCGAACAATCGCTCAGGCCAGGCGAACCGCCAGCGTCTGCGCCTGCTCCTGGAAGCCAAGCCGCCGCGCGATCGCGATCGACGGCAGGTTGGTGAGCAGCGTTCGGTACTGCAGAACAGCCGGCTGCTCGAGCGCGAACTGGGTCATGGCGCTCACCACCTCTTTGGCGTAGCCGCGGCCCCGGTGACCGGGGTGGGTAATGATCCCCACGTTGAGGATCGAGTCGTGCACGTCTTCCAGCGAGCCCGCCGCCACCAGCTCGGCACCCACGAAGCGCCCGAAGATCCACTGACGCTCCACCCGGACGCTACTCAGCTCCCACTCGCGCCGGTCGCATGCCTTCGCCAGGCGCTCCAGCGCGGGGACGTCGCTCTCGTCCAGGCGCCTGCCCTGCGCATCGGCGAGCGGTCGAATGTCGGTGGCGTCGGCATAGCCCAGCCAGGCCGGACCGACGGTCTGCAGGACCCCCCCCGGAAACAGGTACCGGACGAAGTCCTGATCGAACGCTTCCGCCGCGCTTCGTCCAGCCGTAAGCGCCTGCGCCTTCAAGATGCTGGAGCGCGGCACCGAGATCAGGCAGGTCGTGCGGTGCCGCAGGAAGAAGGCGCCTTGCCAGTCGCCGAGCGCCGCGTGCGGCACCACCGAGATGCCGGGCGCGAACAGCGCGCTCACCTTGCAGCCAAAGTTCTTGGCCCAGTTGAGATAGATGCTGCGCAGCGTGGTCGCCGCCGTCATGGCGCGCTACCGAGATGCTCTTTCACCGTCTGGGCAAGCCGGGCATTCATGCCGGGCACCGCGGCGATCTCCTCGGCCGTGGCCGCCTTGACGCCGCGTACGCTGCCAAATGCTCGCATCAGCGCCTTGCGGCGGGCCGGTCCAACACCAGGCACGCCGTCGATCTGCGAGGCGACCGCGCTTTTCTGCCGCACATTGCGATGGTACGACAACGCGAAGCGATGTGCCTCGTCCCGGATCCGCTGGACCAGGTAGAGGGCCTGCGAGGTCCGGGGCAGCAGCACGGATTGCTGCCGTCCGGGCACCCACAGCTCTTCCAGCCGCTTGGCCAGACTGACGATCGCCAGGTCCCCGCGACCCAGCTCGGCGAGCACTTCAGTTGCCGCGTGCAGCTGCCCCTTCCCGCCGTCCACGATGATGAGGTCGGGCAGGTGGCCAAAGCTCTCGTCGTTCGAGCTGGTCTCCACGCGCTTGAAGCGGCGACGCAGCATCTCCGCCATCATGGCGAAGTCGTTTGCGCCCTCCACCGTCTTGATCTTGAACCGGCGGTACTCGGCGTTCTTCGCCTTTCCACGCTCGAACACCACCATGGAGCCCACCGCGCTGGTTCCCTGAATGTTCGAGATGTCGTAGCACTCGATCCGGTTCAGCGCGTTCTCCAGGCCCAGTTCCTCCTGCAGCTCGAGGAGGGCTCCGGTCGTCTTCTGCGCATCGTTCATCCAGCGGAGCTTGTGCGCTTCGAGCGCCTCCCGAGCGTTCTCGGCCACCAGCTCCACCAGCCGCCGGCGCTCCCCGATACGGGGCACGGTGAGCCGCACCGCGCCGCCACGCAGCGACTGCAGCCAGGACGCCACAAGTCCGGCGTCGTCGATGTCGTGTTGCAGCAGGATCTCGCGCGGCAGGTGCGTGGCGCGCTGGTAGTACAGCTTCACGAACGATGCGAGCGTCTCGCGCGGCTCTCCCTCGGCCGCTTCCAGCAGAAAGTGGTCGCGGGCCACCACCTTCCCGTCGCGCACGTTGAACACCTCAACGCACGCCTCCGCGTCCTCCTGCGCCAGCGCGATCACGTCGTGATCTCCCGCCTTCACCGACGTGATCTTCTGCCTGCCGGCAAGCATCTCAAGTGACGATATCTGGTCGCGCACCTGGGCCGCCCGCTCGAAATTCAGATTCTCGGCAGCTTCCTGCATCTGCGCCTGTAGCTGCTTCAACACGTCGCCGTACTTCCCCTGGAGCACGAGGAGTACCTGATCGATGATCCCCCGGTACTCGTCGCGGCTCGCGTAACGCACGCACGGCGCCACGCACCGCTTGATGAAGTACTCGAGGCACGGGCGATCGAGCACCGGCTCCGGACGCTCCGCCTCGTCGGGGATGACCAGATCGCAGCTCCGGTACGGAAAGAGCTTCTTCACCGCTGCCAGCGTCTCGTTGAAGCCCGACCCGTCGGCGAAGGGACCGAAGTAGGCAGCGCCGTCGTTTCGAACCCGGCGCACCTTGAGCACGCGCGGGTAGGGCTCCTGCAGCGTGACGCAGATGTACGGATACTGCTTGTCGTCCCTCAGCCGGACATTGTATTTGGGACGCCGCTCCTTGATGAGGTTGTTCTCGAGGATCAACGCCTCCATCTCGGAGTCGGTCACGATGGTCTCGACGTCCACCGCCTGCGCCAGCATGGCGCGGACCTTGGCGGACTGTCCCTGGACGTTCGAGAAGTACGAACGGAGGCGCGTGCGGAGCGAGGAAGCCTTGCCGACGTACAGCGTCTCGCCGTCCGCGTTCTTGAAGAGGTAGCAGCCCGGCCTGGTGGGCACGGAGCGAATGCGGCTGGGATCGATCATGAATGAAAATAGCCCGCCCGGAAAGGGGGCGAGCAGCACTGCAATTGTACCATTAGCTCTCCCATTGTTACTAGACATAAGTAGCCGAAAGCCGTACCTTTCTGCTATACTCAGGGTGTCTTTCGAGATGCCATGCTTCCCGGCCGGGAGCGCGGAGCGACGTCTCGCCAGACACGGTATCGACAGCAACGAGACAGGTGGCCGCGAGCAGGTGAGAAGTGGGATGGCCCCACTTCTCTTGCTTTCGCCAGCGTGACCCTCGGCTAGTTCCCACAAGGACTAGCCGTTTTCGACGCTTCGGAGCCACGTACGGGAAAGGATTGGTGCAGCGGTGACGAGTGATCTGGTAACGGCTATGCGCCAGCTAACCGCCGAGCGAGACCTTCCCATTCAGGTAATCATCGAGGCCGTCGAGGATGCGCTGGCCGCTACCTATAAGCGTCAGTTCGGCACTGTGCCCGAAGTCAAGGTGAAACTGGACACCGAGACCGGCGAGTTTCACGTGTACGCCGAGAAGCAGATCGTCATCAACGTCCAGGACGAGGCGACGCAGATCTCGCTGAAGGACGCACAGACCCACCCCAACAGTCCGGGGCTCAACGAGATCGTCGAGGTCGAGGTCACGCCTCCCAACTTTGGCCGCATCGCGGCGCAGACGGCGAAGCAGACGATTCTGCAGCGGATTCAGGAAGCGGAGCGCGACCTCATCTACGAGGAATATGCGAATCGTGAAGGCGAGATTCTTACCGGAACCATCGAGCGCGTTGAGACCGCCCGCGGCATCGTGGTGAATCTCGGCAAGGCGGAGGGCGTTCTGCCGCCGCAGGAGCAGGTGGCGCGCGAGCGCTACCGCATCGGTCAGCGGCTGAAGGTCTATCTCGTCAAGGTCGATCGCGGGCTGCGCCTGCCGCAGCTGGTAGTCTCGCGGAGTCATCGCGGTCTGGTACGCCGGCTGTTCGAGGTGGAAGTGCCGGAGATCTTCAGCGGCATCGTGGAGATGAAGGCCATCGCCCGGGAGCCGGGTTCGCGCACCAAGGTCGCGGTGGCGGCCCGCCAGCAGGGGATCGACCCAGTCGGCGCGTGCGTCGGCATGCGCGGCGTGCGCATTCAGAACATCGTGAACGAGCTAAACGGCGAGAAGATCGACGTCGTCCAGTGGGACGAGAGCCCGGCGAAGTTTGTCGCCAACGCGCTGAGCCCGGCGCAGGTCATCGGGGTGGACGTCGTGGAGAGCGAGCGACGTGCTATCGTGACGGTGCCGGACACCCAGCTATCGCTTGCCATCGGCAAGGAAGGGCAAAATGCGCGGCTCGCCGCCAAGCTGACGGGCTGGCGCGTCGACATCAAGAAGCAGTCCGATATGCCCCGAGCGGCCGAGCCCGAAGAGATCGTGCCGGAGGTCGTGGTGGACGAGCCGGTAGCCGAGCCGGAGCCGGAACCGGCCAGCATGGCAGAGCTGCTCGAACAGGTCCCGGTCGAAGTGAGAGATGAAAGGTAGGCGCCATGCCAAAACACATCCCACTTCGATCCTGCGTCGCCTGTCGGGAAGCGAAACCGAAGCGCGAGCTGGTGCGTGTGGTTCGCGTTTCGGACGACCGCGTCGAGGTTGATCTCACCGGCAAGCACAACGGCCGGGGAGCGTACTTCTGTCCGGCTCTGGAATGCTGGGAGCTGGGTCAGAAGAAAAGAGCGCTGAACCACGCGCTGTCGATGACCGTGAGCGGAGAGAATTGGGAGCGATTGTTCTCCTATGCTCGGACGGCGCTCCCGGAACAAAAGGTACCGACGCGGGTGTCTGCTGCCGAGGCGCGCACCCGCATGCGAGCGAGGAAGTGAAGACTCGCGTATGAGATGCGGACGGCAATTGCCGTCCGGTGCAGCCGGTAGGGCTGTGGAAAAGAGGAAGATATGGCTACAACGTATAGAGGCGGCCGGAGAGGCCGGGGCGGTGGACCCCGCCGGCGTGGCCCCCAGCGGGGCCCGCGGCCGGAGACACAACGCGGCCCGGCGGCGCCTGTCGTCCCCACCGGACCGCGTTCGGTTGAGCTTCCGGCTGCGCTGACAGTCAAGGAGCTCTCAGAGCGCATGTCGCTCACCCCGGTCGACATCATCAAGGCCCTGATGAAGAACGGCATTATGGCCACGATCAATCAGGAGCTCGATTTCGAGACCGCCGCGATCGTGGCCGCCGACCTGGGCTGGGAGGTCGTCGAAGCGCCGCCGCTCATCGCCGAGGATGAGATCGAGGTCGTCGAGGAGGAGGACGAGTCAACTCTGGTGGAGCGGCCCCCGGTGGTCACCATCATGGGACACGTCGATCACGGCAAGACGCTGCTCCTGGACTCGATTCGCTCGACCAACGTCGTCGCCCAGGAAGCGGGCGGAATCACGCAGCACATCGGCGCCTATCAGGTAGAAAAGAACGGGAACCGCATCACGTTTCTCGACACACCCGGCCACGCCGCCTTCACCGCCATGCGGGCGAGGGGCGCGCAGGTGACGGATATCGCTATCATCGTCGTGGCCGCGGACGACGGCGTGATGCCGCAGACCCGCGAAGCGATTGCGCACGCCCGGGCGGCCAACGTTCCCATCATCGTAGCCCTCAACAAGATCGATAAGCCCGATGCCGACATCGACCGCGTCAAGGCCGAGCTGAGCACGGAAGGGCTCCAGATCGTGGAGTGGGGCGGCGACATCGAGCTCGTTCCAGTGTCGGCCAAGACCGGCGAGGGAATCGACGATCTGCTGACCACGATCCTGCTCACCGCGGAGCTGGCCCGCGTCCGGGCCAACCCCGACAAGCCGGGCATGGGCACGGTCATCGAGGCCAAGCTCGACCGAAGCCGCGGCCCGATGGCAACCATCATCGTCCAGGGCGGCACCCTCAAGCCGGGCGAGGTCGTGGTGGCGGGCAGCGCGTTCGGCAAGGTGCGCGCTCTGTTCGACGACCGCGGCAAGCAGCTTCGCGCCGCCCGACCCGGCACTCCGGTGGCACTCCTCGGGCTCAACGAAGTACCCGAGGCCGGCGACCGCGTTCAGGTAATCTCCGACGAGAAGCTGGCGCGCGCCGTGGCGTTGCAGCGCGGGCGGCAGAAGCGAGTGGAGATGCTGGCCGGTACGCGCTCGGCAGGCGACATCCTGAGCCAGATCGCCGCCGGCGACACCAAGCAGCTCAATCTGATCCTCAAGGCCGATACCCAGGGCTCGATCGAAGCCATTGCCCACGCGCTCAACGAGCTGAATACGGACACGCTGCGGGTGAATATCCTGCACGAAGCCACCGGAGCGGTGTCGGAGTCGGATGTCCTCCTGGCCGCCGCCTCGAATGCGCTCATCATCGGCTTCCACACCCGCCCCGATACCGCGGCGCGGCGTGCCGCCGACGAAGCGCACGTCGAGATTCGGTACTACGACATCATCTACAAGCTGACCGAGGATATCCAGCTGGCTCTGAGCGGCATGCTGGAGCCTGTCTACCAGGAGGTCATCTACGGTCACGCCGAGGTCCGGGCGACCTTTAAAGCGGGCCGCGTCGTCATCGCCGGCTGCTACGTCACGGACGGTACCATTACGCGCAACAACGAGGCACGCGTGGTGCGCGGCGGCGTTGCCGTTACCACCGGAAGGATCACGTCGCTCAAGCGCTTCAAGGACGATGCGCGCGAGGTGACGACCGGGTTCGAGTGCGGCATCGTCATCGAGGGCTTCAACGACATCCAGGAAGGCGACATCATCGAAGCGTTCGGCCAGGAGCGCGTTTCCTAGCCGCGAGCCCGGGCCGTGAGCAGCGGGCAATGAGGAGCCAGCGGCGATGGGTGAGGTCCGTTCCAACCGGCGCCCCACTCGACTCCGCGGCTCCCGGCTCGAGGCTCACCGCTCCTGGCTCACTGCTGTTAGCTCACACCTACCAAGGAGGTCGACATGAGCGAGCGCCGGCAGCAGCGCGTCGCGGAAGAGATCCAGCGGCGAGCCAGCCAGTTCATACGAGAAGAGCTGAAAGATCCTCGGCTGGGCTTTCTCACTATCACCGGCGTCGACGTCAACGCGGATCTGACCCACGCGACGATTTACGTCAGCGTCCTGGGAGACGAGTCGGAGCAGGCGGGGACGATGACCGCGCTCCGCAGCGCCAAGGGGCTGATCAAACGCGACATCGGGGACTGGCTTCGCATTCGCACGGTGCCTGAGATCGCCTTTAAACAGGACCTGTCGATCGAGCGCGGAACCCGCGTGCTCGAGATCATGAAGACGTTGCATGAGGAGCACGCGTGAGCCAGGTCACAACTTCCAATGATCTCCGCACGGCTGCAGACCTCATCAGGAGCGCCGACCGCATCGCCGTGCTGTCGCACGTTAACCCCGACGCCGACGCCATCGGCTCGGTGCTTGCCCTGACCCGCGGCCTGCAGGCCATCGGGAAGCACGCGGTTGGCCTGCTGAGCGATTTGGTGCCCGAATACGCCGGCTTCCTTGACGGTGCTGCGGATATCGAGCACTCGCTACCGGACGGCGTGGATCTCTATGCCTTTGTCGATGCTGCCGGCATCGACCGCGTCGGGGCGCTCTATTCCGATCGGCCCGAACGCTTCGAGGGCGCTCGCATTCTGAATCTCGACCACCACCGAACCAATCCCTGCTTCGGCAGCGTCAATGTCGTCGATCCGGCGGCATCGTCCACCGCGGAGATCGTCTTCCATTTGCTGCAATCCATGCAGGCGCCGATCGATCGCGGCATCGCCGACGCGCTGCTGTTCGGCGTGGTCGGTGACACCGGCTCATTTCGAAACGGCGCCACCACTCCGGGCTCGATGGAGACTGCAGCGGAGCTGCTGCGGCTGGGCGCCGACACGCAGATGGTGGCGCACCAGTTGTTCGAGCGCAAGACCTTCGCGGCCGCCCGGCTGTATGGCCGGATCATGAGTACGATCGAGCTGGATCGAGAGCGGCGCATCGTCTTCGGGTACATGAGCCAGGCCATGCTCGCGGAGGAGGGAGCAACCGCCGACGAGGCCGAGGGGGTGGCAGAGGAGATGCGTGGCATCGTCGAGGCGGAAGTCGTCATTCTGTTGAAGGAGACGCCGTCCGGAGAGATGCGCGTGAGCATGCGATCGCGGCCGGCGATCGACGTCGCTCAGATCTGCACCGCGCTTGGCGGAGGCGGACACCGGCAGGCGGCGGGCTGCACCCTTCCCGCACCAATGGAGGAAGCGCGGGCGACGCTCGTTCGCACCTTCGATAGCTTCTATCCGCGGTGATCGACGGCATTCTCGCGGTCGACAAGCCGCAGGGGTGCACCTCTCACGACGTGGTGGCACGCGTTCGCTTCGCGACGGGGCAGCGCCAGGTCGGCCATGCAGGTACCCTGGACCCGCTCGCCACCGGCGTTCTGGTGATCGTCCTGGGCCGGGCAACCAGGCTTGCATCGTACCTGGTCGACTCGACCAAGGTGTACTGCGCCGAGATCGTCCTCGGCGCCACGACGGCGACCGACGATGCGGAGGCGCCGCTACAGTCGCACGCGCCGATCGGAAACCTTACCGCCGCCGACATCGATCGCTGCCTGTGGCGGTTCGTCGGACCGCTGGAGCAAGTGCCGCCCGCCTACGCCGCGGTCAAAATCGGCGGCGAGCGGATGTACCGGCTTGCCCGTAAGGGCGCGGCGCCGGCTGCTCCGGCGCGGCACGTGACGGTGTACGAGATCCGTTGGCTCGACTGGCAACCGCCTCACCTCAGGGTTCGTATCAGCTGCAGCGCCGGAACCTACATCCGCTCGTTGGCGCGAGACGTGGGAGCGGCGCTCGGCTGCGGTGGGTACCTGCACGCGCTGCGCCGCATCGAGAGTGGGGGCTTCCGCATAGACGAAGCAGTGCCTCTCGCCGAGCTCTCTCTGGAGCGCGTGCGTGAGGCACTTGCTCCCGCCGATCGAGCGGTGCTCACCTGGCCGGCCGCCGTACTCGACAGCACCCGGCTCGAGTTGGTGCGCGATGGGCGGGCAGTGCTCCTGGAAGCGTCTACCACCGGAAACCTGAGACTGTACGATTCATTCGGGCGGCTCGTCGCTCTCGCCCGGGCGTCGGGCGACGTGGCGCAGCCGTTTCGTGTTTTCGCGCGAGGAGGTGCCAATGGCGCGGGTTCTGACTGATCTCGCGGAGCTGCAGCGTGGCGCGCCGACCGTTGTCACCATCGGAGCGTTCGACGGCGTACATCGGGGTCACCAGTACCTCATGCGCCGGGTAATCGACCGGGCACGACACACCCATCAAGACTCGCTGATCGTGACCTTTGCTCCCCGACCCACCGTCGTCCTGCGGCCGGGAAGCGTGGAGCTCACCGGCGCCGCCGAGAAAACCCGGTTGATCGCGGCCCTCGGACCGGATCTCATCGTGTTGCTTCCGTTCACAGCCGAGCTGGCGCACGTGCCTGCTGATCGGTTCCTGGACGATATTCTCGAGCACGTGAACGTTCAAGAGATCTGGGTAGGAGCCGACTTCGCCTTCGGGCACAACCGCGCGGGCAACGTGGACTTCCTCATAGGTGCGAGCCAGGAGGCCGGCTTCGACGTACATGTGGTGGCGCGTCAGACGCTGGCAGGTGCTCGTCTCAGCAGCACGGAAATACGGCGGCTGGTGGAGCGGGGCGATGTCGACGAGGCGGCGGCCCTGCTGGGCCACTACTTCCGGCTAGCGGGCACGGTGGTCACGGGCTTCGGCCGGGGTAGCGAGCTGGGCTTCCCCACGGCGAACGTCGAGCCCGAGCCGTCCCAGATGCTACCGGGTACGGGGATCTATGCTGCGTATGTTTCGCTCGACGGCGAGCGGCTTCCCGCGGCGGTCAGCGTGGGGTACAACCCGACATTTGGCGGCGAGCGGGTAGTTGTCGAGGGCTACATTCTCGACTGGCGAGGCGACCTCCGGGGGAAAGCGGTAACCGTCGATTTCGTGTCCCGCATTCGCGAGGAGCGACGATTCGATGGGGTGGAAGCGCTCGTCGCTCAGATGCGGCAGGATGTCGATGCGGTCCGCCAGCTTCTGGCGACAGCACACGAGCCGGGCGAGCTCCTGCTCCCGCGCTGAGGGGTCGTGATACTACCCGAGCAATGGGTCGGGCAGGGCTTGCCCGTCCGAGCTCGGCGGCGGCTCGGTACCCAGCTCCCGCAGCGCCGACTCGGCAGCGGCCTGCTCCGCACCACGCTTGCTGCGGTGATGACCGCGGCCCAGCACGCGAGCGCCGACCCGCACCTCGACGGTGAAGGCCTTGGCATGGTCCGGGCCCGACTCCTGGATCAGGTGATAGGTCGGCGTCTGCTGTAGCTGTGCTTGAACCAGCTCCTGCAGCACGGACTTGGCGTTCTTGTGAAGCCGTCCCTCCAGGACGGAGGCGAGCTCCGGCTCGACGAAACGCAGCGCGAAGTCGCGTGCCGCCGAATATCCGCGGTCGACGTACATCGCGCCCAGCAGCGCTTCGAAAGCACAGGCCAATCCGGCGGGCCGGTGCCGTCCCTGGCTCATCTCCTCGCCGCGGCCCAGGAAGAGATAGCGCCCCAGATCGATCTCGCGGGCAAAACGCGCCAGCGTTTCGGTTCGAACCAGCGCGGAGCGCAGATTCGTCAGGTCACCCTCGCCGTAGTCGGGAAACCGGCGGAACAGGTAATCGGTGGCGATCAGGCCGAGGACGGCGTCGCCGAGAAACTCCAGCCGTTCGTTGGAGGGCCACGCCTGATCGATCTCGTTCAGATACGAACGGTGGGTGAGCGCCTCGCGCAGCAGGACGGTGTCGACAAAGGATATCGCCAGATCGCGCTGCAGTGCGCTGACCCGCTCGCCGTCCTGCATTGCGGCCGCGTCGATCGAACGTTGCTCGGCCCGATCGGTCGCGGGCCTGGGTTCCGCTGTATCGGTCCGACTCCGGGAGGTGAACGATATAATTCGTGAGAGTTTCGAGCGAATCTTCGGACCGAGTTCCTGGAGCATCATCTATGCCAGTGTATGAGTACGTTTGCGAAGACTGCAACGATAGATTCGACCGGTTGGTGCGCAGCTTTTCGGTCGCCGACGAGGTCGAGTGCGAGCGGTGCTCTAGCCCGCACGTGCGCCGGTTGATCTCTTCGTTTGCCGTCAGCGGGCTCGACGACCCCATTACACCGCGTGCGTCGACCGGCGGCGGCTGCTGTGGCGGCAGCTGCGGCTGCGGCCACTAGTCGAACCGTCACGGTGTGCGCGGCCTGGCGTCGATGGCGATCATCCTGAAGTCGCGCGAGGAAATCGCCGGGCTGCGAGAGGCAGGTCGGATCGTTGCCGAGACGTACCAGCTTCTCGAGCACTACATCGTGCCCGGGGTTGCCACGCTCGAGCTCGATCGCCGCGCCGAGCAGTTCATTCGGGGCCGGGGGGCGCGGCCGATGTACAAGGGCTACCATCCCCCCGGGCACCCCGCGTTCCCCGGCACCATCTGCGTGGCGATCAACAACGTGATCGTGCACGGACCGCCCCGCAAGAAGCAGATGCTGCGCGAAGGCGATATCGTCGGCATCGATATCGGAGCGGTGTACGACGGGTGGGTGGGAGACGCCTGCAAGACCTACGCGGTGGGAGCCGTTGACCGGGAGTCGAGCCGCCTGGTCGACACGACGCGCGAGTGTCTGGAGCTCGGCATCGGCGAGTCCCGAGTCGGTCGCCGCATCGGCGATATCGGCGCGGCCATCCAGCGCCACGCCGAGGGCGCCGGATTCTCAGTGGTACGCGAGTACTGCGGCCACGGTGTGGGACGGAAGCTCTGGGAGGAGCCGAGCGTCCCGCACCACGGGAAACCAGGGACCGGAACCCCGCTGCGGCCCGGCATGGTGTTCACCATCGAGCCGATGCTCAATGCGGGCGGTCCGGCCACCCGGCTGCTCGATGACGGCTGGACAGTGGTCACGGCCGACGGGTCGCGCTCCGCGCAGTTCGAGCACAGCATCGCCGTCACCGAGCGCGGGCCTGAGATTCTGACGCTCCCCTGACACTGCGACCGCCGGAGCGCCGCGCTCACGCGCGCCCGAGAACGATGCGCTCGCGCGTATACCGAGCTCCCTCCAGCTCGATGCCCAGCGCCTCGAGTACCTGCTCCGGACGCACGGTTCCCCGCTCGTCGTACCGAAAGCGGAGGTGTAGCCGTTGCTCTCCCTCGGCTCGCGCCCCCAGGATGAACGGGCGGATGTCGCGACGCCGTGTCCGGCCGTCGCGCGTCTCGTCCAGCTCCAGGGAGTCGCGCCCCAGCAGCTCGGCTACCTGCGAGTCGAGCCCGGTGCGGGGAGCCGCGAGCTCTACCCGATACTCCGTGGACACGACCATCTTCGCCGCCGGAGCGCGTCCGATCTCGAGCTCCTCCACCTCGACGACCTCGATGCCCGGTGGAAGCGCCGCCTGGAGCCTCCGGCTGGCCTCCGGCGGAGGCACAGACTCACGCAGCGTTATGTCGAGCAGCTCGGCCAACCCTTCGTGGCCCAGCGACAGGGGCGCCGCGACCGACATGCGCGGACGAGGGTTGAAGCCCTCCGACAGCTCGAATGCCAGGGCCGCCCGGCGGAACGCGTACTCGAAAGTGGCAATCAGGTCGAGATGCGACAGATAGCGAGCCGGTCCTACCTTGCGGTACACGATGCGCAGGTGCTGCACGTCACTTTCCTATGCAGAAGTCGCGGAAGATTCGGTCGAGCAGCTCCTCTGTCACGTTGGCGCCGGTAATCTCTCCGAGCGCCTGGACCGCGGCGCGTACGTCGAAGGAGATCAGGTCCAGCGGCAGCCCGGCCTTGAGGCCCGCGAGCGTCACCCCCAGCGCCTCTCCGGCCCGCCGCAGCGCGTCCTGGTGGCGGACATTCGACACCACCATCTCGTGCCGGCTCGCTCCCAGCGCCGCCTCCTCCAGCGCGGCTCGCAACGCGTCCACACCGCCGACCGTCAACGCGCTGCATTCGACCAGCCGAGCGCCCGGGACACGCGTCGCCAGCTCCTGCAGACCCAGGCGCGGCGGCAGATCCGACTTGTTCAGTGCGCCGACCACACGTCGGCGCTCGTTCTCGGACGCGGTCTCGGCGAGGGCCTGCAGGACGAGATCGTCCTCGCCGTTAAGCGGTCGGGAGCGATCGAAAACCGCCAGCACGATGTCGGAGGTGCGCAGGGCGCTGCGCGCGCGGTCAATCCCGATCTGCTCGACCAGGTCGTCGGTTCGCGTGATACCCGCGGTGTCGACAGCGCGGAATGGGATGCCGCGTACCTGCAGCGACTCCTGGATGGTGTCCCGGGTCGTGCCGGCAATCGCTGTGACGATCGAGCGTTCCTGGCCGAGGAGCCCGTTCATGATGCTCGACTTTCCGACGTTTGGACTGCCGACGATAGCGAGGGTGGCGCCCTCCCGCAACACGATCCCCTGTTCGGCGCCCTCCAGGAGCCGTGCAATTGCGGTGCCGGCGTCTCGCAGGGCATCCTGCGTGGCCGCATCCGCCTGCGGCGGGATGTCGTCCTCGACGAAGTCGACCATCGCTTCCATGTGGGCCAGCACGCCGACGAGCTCGACCCGGATCGGCTCGACTCGGCCTGACAACCACCCGGTGAGCTGGCCGGCCGCCAGCTCGAGGCCCGCGTTGGTGCGGGCACGCACCAGGTCGAGTACCGCCTCGGCCTGACTCAGGTCTAGACGGCCGGCAAGGAATGCGCGCAGCGTGAACTCTCCGGGCCGGGCGGCCCGACAGCCCTGCTCGAGGCACGTTCCCAGCACGGCCTCGAGAAGCAGGGGACTACCGTGACAGTGAATCTCGAAGACGTCTTCCCCGGTGTAGCTGCGTGGCCCGCGAAAGAGACACCCAAGTGCCTGATCGAGCACGCGTCCACTGACGGGATCGACCAGATCGCCGTGCCGGAGACGGTGAGAGGGCCACGGCAGCCGGAGCCGGGGAAACAGCGATTCGGCCAGCGCGCCGCTGAGCGGACCGCTGGCCCTGACGATGCCGACACCTCCTTCTCCGGGAGGCGTCACGACGGCGACGATGGTGTCGGATTCCATGGTGTGGGAGTCAGTGTAGTGCGAAGCCGGCAGCTCGATCGGGCCGGGACCGGCCCCACCAAGTTGTAACCAATTCGCAACGCTCGGGCCTTGTGCCTCCGGACTGTCGACGCTAGAGTGACCCCAGTAAACCCTCGAAGCAGTCTCATCCCACCTCGGACTGCGAGCCAGTGCCGGGATGGCCGCACGACAGGCGGCCGCCGCGATCAAGGTGTGAGCGATGCCAACGGTAGAGACCTGGGTGGAGAGACTGAAAGCGGCCTACGAGGCGGGCTATTACCGCACCGAGCGGGCCGAGAGCGAGCAGACTGCCTTCCCCTGGCAGAACAAGACCTGCAAAGACTGTCCGTTCTGGCTCAACGGAGTCTGCCGGGTTCACGCCGTCCAGCGGAGCGCCGACGACGACACCTGTGCGTTTTTCGATCCGCAGAATCACCGTGCCGCACAGAGCATTATCGACGGTCGGATGCAGACGGTCCGCCGTATGTGGTGGGGTCGTCTGGGCACCTGACTCCCGGCGCTACCGCCCCGGACCGTACCTGGTCGCTGCCTCTCTGCCGCGCCGCGGGGCGATGACCACCCGCCGCGCCGGACCTTCGCCGATGCTGTAGGTTTCGATATCGGGCCGGTCCTTGAGGGACAGGTGGATAACACGCCGATCGCCGGCCGGCATGGCTTCCAGGGTAAACGGCCGCTGATTTCGTCTGACCCGATACGCGATCCGATCGGCCAGCGTCTGCAGCGACTCTTCGCGGCGCGCACGATAGTTCTCGACATCGATCACGATCCGCGGCCACTGTCGTCGGTGCTTGGAGAGAATCAGGTTGACCATGAACTGCAGCGCCGCCAGGTTGTCGCCGCGGCGTCCGATCAGAACGCCCAGATTGTCCCCGGTAATGGCCAGCATGACCGGATTCTCCACGCTTCGCACCGTCACCTCGACGTCGAATCCCATACTGGTAAGCAGCCGCCGCAGGACCTCCGCCGCCTCGCCCGGGAGATCCTGGCCATCCAGAGCTTCGGCGCCCGGCGCCGGTTCCGTCTCAGGTCGCTCCATGGTCGCGGTTTGCGAGCGCGCCTCGGCGGGAGCAGCAGCCTGAGATGCCGCCCGACGTTGCGCGCGGATGCGGGCGCTCTCGGCCCCGAAACCGAATACACCCCGACTTCCTACCGACAACACTTCGATGGACAGCTCATCCCGTCCGGCGCCGAGCTCAGACTCGGCGGACGCTATTGCATCCTCTACAGTCCGCCCCGAAAATTCAGCCCCGTCTACCACTGCGTCTCCCTCCTCTGGCGCGATTCGCCCTCTTGCGCTGCACGGTGGCCGCGACGATCTCCGCGTCCCCGTCCGCTTCACTCTTTCCATTCATCTCGGCAGTGTCCTGCTTCGTGTCGTCCGCCGGCGCCGCCTTCGGGGCTCCGCCTTTGGAGCCGGACGGCTGGCTGGGACGCGGCGCCGCCGGAGTCCGTCCGGTCGGCCGATTGCCGCTCTCCCGCTGCGGACCAAACCGCTCGTACAGCCCGCCGAACGTATCGGCCAGCAAGCCGAGACCGGTGATGCGGTACTGAATCACGATACCGATCAACGTCGAGGTCACCCAGTAGAGGGACAGCCCGGACGCGTACTTCGTGGCGAAGAACACGATCATCAGCGGCATGAAATTCATCATGGTGTTCATCGTCTGCTGCTGAGGATCGGTACTGCGGGTCAGCATCATGCGCGATTGAATCCACTGCGTGACGCCGGCCAGGATCGGCAGGATGTAGGTCGGGTCCGGCTGACCGAGCCCGTTGCTCAGCCACAGAAAGTGGGCGTGAAAGAGGTTGTACAGCTGTGTCGTGCTTCCCGCCGCTCCCTTAATCCGGTAGCAGTGGTCGAGCCACTGGCTCGCGGTGTGAACGTGGAACCCGTTGCACACCTCGTTGACGGTCTTGGGAATCGAGTTGCCGAGATCGCGCAGCGCATAGAACAGGCCGATCAGGATCGGAAACTGGAGCAGCGTGGGCAGGCAACCCATTGCCGGGTTGACCTGGTGCTCCCGGTAGAGCTCCATCGTCTTCTGCTGAAGCTCGGCCCGATCCTTATGTTTCTTGCGTAGCTCCGCGATGTGTGGCTGCAGGCGCTGCATCGCCTTCGCATTGCGGAGCTGAACGATCTGCAGCGGAGAGAGGACGGCGCGAACCAGAATCGTGAAAAGGATGATCCCGATGCCGGCGCTGCCGAGCACGACCGCGAAGAGAGCGAGGCCGAGCTCCAGCGGGTAGATGATGAATCCGAAGATGTTCTGCACGACGTCGCTCCAGTCCTAGGGCACGGGATCGTATCCGCCGGCATGCAGCGGATGGCAGCGCGCCAGCCGTCGCGCGCCCAGCCAGAGACCGCGAAGCGTCCCGTACTTCTCGACGGCCTCGCGAGTGTATTGAGAGCACGACGGCTCGAAGCGGCAGGCCGGACCGAGCAGCGGCGAGAGCGTGTGCTGATACACCACGACCAATCTCACCGTAAGTCTACGCATTGCGGCCTCCCCCTGCCGGGTCGCCGAGAAGCCCGCTCTTACGGAGCAGCCACGACAGGCATTCGGCGAGCTGATGATACGTCGCCTGAGCGGCCTCGGGGCGCGCCACGAAGACCAGATCGTGTCCCGGACGCACACCAGGGAGCTGCGCGCGCAGCGCCTCGCGCATGCGTCGCTTGACACGATTGCGAACTGTCGCCTTCCCCACTCGCTTGTTCACCGAGAAGCCGGCGCGTACCGCACCTTTGCCGGTCGGCAGCACGTACAGCGCCGCCAGCGGGGCACGGGCCGGCCGGCCGGAGCGGCGGGTGCGCACAATATCGCGCGACCGGGTAAGGCGGTACTGGCGCGGCAGCATGCGCAAACGCCTATACCGTCAGGCGGTAACGCCCCTTGGCTCGGCGCGCCTTCAGCACGCGGCGTCCTGCTTTAGTCGCCATGCGCGCCATGAAGCCGTGCTCGCGCTTACGCGGTATCCGCTTGGGTTGATACGTCCGTTTCATGGGTGGTTACACCCCTCCGTTAACCGGTTCATTCATTTCCGCCCCGTACCCACAAAAAACCCCAGCACACAGTCCGTACCGTGCGCTGAGGATCGGCGGGCGGACCCCATTCTTGTCCGAAGTGCGCTCGATTATAGGAAGCCGGCCGGAAATGTGTCAATGGGAAACCGGCATATAGTCAGCGCGCCGCAGCAATACGAGGGCCGGCGCGACGATAGCTGCGGTCTCGGCGCGCAGAATGCGTCGACCGAGCGATGCGGTGACGACACCGCTGCCGCGGGCCAGGGCAACCTCATCGTCGGCAAACCCACCCTCCGGACCGACGAAGAGTGAGAAGGGCTCGTTCACCGGCGGAGCCATCTCGCCAAGCTGAGCAGCGTTCTCGCGTTCCCACAGCAGGATCGCCCGGCCGCCGGCAACCGCCTCGTCGATCGCGTCCGCCAGCGCCATCGTCGCCGCCAGCTTCGGTACTCTGCCGCGCCCGCTCTGTTCGGCGGCTTCGCGGATGATGGCCTCACGGCGGGCATGGCGCGCGGCGCCGGGCTCTCTGGCCACCGATCGCGCGGTCTCGACCGGAACGAACCGCGCAACGCCAACCTCAGTCCCCTTCTGGAGCACCAGCTCGAGCTTCGCGGCCTTCAGCAGTCCCACATATAGGGTCAGCTGCAGCGCCGGTTCCGATTCGTTGTGCCGGCGGGACTCCACGGTCCCGGTAAGGGGCGCATCGCCGTCCAGACGAACGACGTACTCATCGCCGGAGCCGTCAAGTGCGATGATCCGATCGCCAGCGCCCAGCCGTAGCACCCGTCTGATCTGGTGCGCCGCTTCGGCGGGAAACTCGACACGATCCGCGGCGAAGCATCGAGCCGGAAGGAAGAACCGATGGAGAGTCACCCCGGGCGCCGGGCCACCAGGAGGCGCCAGTCTTCGTCAGCCTCGACGCTGATTATGTCGAGCCCAGCTCGTTCGAACGCCTCGCGCACTCCGTCAAGCCTCTCGTCGATGATGCCCGAGGCGAGCACCTCGCCTCCCGGTTCAAGGCGATCGGCAATTGCCGGCGCCAGCTCGATCAGAACCGAAGCGATGATGTTCGCCAGGATCAGGTTGAAGCGTCGCTCGCCCGCGCCGTCGATCGACCCGTGCGCCACCGACACACGATCGTCGAGCCCGTTGGCCGCCACATTGGATCGCGCCACCTCCACGGCGACGTCGCTCACGTCCAGTCCGATCGCCGTCGCCCCCAACAACGCCGCGGCGATCGCGAGAATGCCGGAGCCGGTACCCAGGTCGAGGACGCGTGTCCCCGCTGTCACCCGCGGTTGCAGCGCATCCAGCATGAGCCGGGTGGTGGGATGCAAGCCGGTGCCGAACGCCATCCCCGGATCCAGTTCCACGACGACCTGGTGCGGCTCGGCCGCGACGCTGCGCCAGCTTGGCTTGATGACGATGCGTCCGACCACCAGCGGGTGGAAGTGCTCCTTCCAGGCGTTAGCCCAGTCCTCCTCGTCGATCTCGCGTCGCGTGACCGGCCCGACCGGGGCGAGATCGAACGCCTGCAGGTGCCACAGCGCCTGCTCGATGTCGCGCTCGCGCTCGGCGGCCGAGGCATTGAGCGGCAGGTACGCCCTGACCACCGGAAGCCCGGCGAACCGCGCTGTCTCCTCGCCCTCGATGTGCGGCTCGACCGCCTGCTCGATCGCCACGCCGCCCGTGCCGCGCTCCTGGAAGACATTGGCAACCGCGTCGACCGCTTCAGGATGGACCTGGACGCTCAACTCGACCCACTTCACGCGGAGTGATCTCTCCGTCGTCTGCCGGGAGCACACCCTCCGGCCGCCGCCGGCGCTGCGCTCCTACCCGCCGAACGCTTCCTTGACCTTGTCGAAGAAGCCCTTGTCATGCGGAGCGTCGCCCAGCTCCTTTGCCAGCTCCTCGAAGAGCTCCCGCTGGCGGGCCGTCAGCTTCGTCGGGATGGCTACGCGGGCCACCACGAACATGCTGCCGCGCTCGGGCGATCGCAGGTGAGGAACTCCCTGGCCGCGCAGCCGGAAGGTGCGACCCGACTGTGTCCCCGCCGGAACGTGCAACTCCTTCTCGCCGTCGAGTGTGGGAATCGCCACATCGTCGCCCAGCGCGGCCTGCGCCACGGTCAGGGGAAGCTCGTAGTAGATGTCGTACCCGTCGCGTTTGAACGTTTCATGCTCCTCGACATCCAGCACCACGTACAGATCGCCGGGCGGTCCGCCCTTCGGGCCGATCTCTCCCTCGCCGGCGAGCCGGATCTGCTGGCCGCGGTCGACACCGGCCGGAATCTTGATCGTCAGCTTCTTGGTGCGGCGCTCGCGTCCCTGACCGTGACAGCGTCCGCACGGCTCCGACACGATCTGACCTTCGCCCTGGCAGCGGTCACAGGCAACCACGTTGACAAACTGCCCAAAGACGGACTGCTGCACTCGGCGCATCTCGCCGCTGCCGTGGCAGCGCGGACAGGTAGTCGATCCGCTTCCCGGCTCCGCTCCGGAACCGTCGCATTTGGTGCAGATTTGCAGCACCGGCACCTCGATCTCCTTCTCGGTGCCGAAGACCGCGTCCTGGAACGAAATGGACATGTCGTAGCGGAGGTCCGTGCCGCGCTGCGGCCCACGCTGACCGCCGCGGCGCGCGCCCGCGCCGAAAAACGTCTCGAAGATATCGGCGAAGCCGCCCAGGTCGGAGAACCCCTCGAATCCGGCGCCCTGACCCACCTGGCCGTAGCGATCGTACGCCGAGCGCTTCCTGGGATCGCTCAGTACCTCGTAGGCCTCGTTGATCTCCTTGAAGCGGGCGTGAGCGTCATCCGACTTGTTGACGTCTGGATGGTACTTCCGCGCCTGCGTGCGGAAGGCCTGCTTGATCTCCACGTCGCTCGCCCCGCGCGAGATCCCGAGGATGTCGTAGTAGTCGCGTTTGGTTGCCAATAGCGTTGTCCCTCAATCGACGGCCGGGCAGTCAACCCACATCACGGTAAGTGCCCGTAGTATAGCCAACAGTCTAGGGCCCGGCGTTCTCACTCTCGGCGTCCCGAGCAATCTCCGCGGCCTCGGCGGTGGTCGTTTCCGTTGCCGCCTCTGACTCAGGAGCCGGGGCCGGGCGCGCCGGCGCGCGCGAGATCTCCACCAGTGTGGGACGCACAACCCGGCCGTGCATCGTATATCCCTTCTGGTACACCCGCGCCACCATGCCGGGCGCCAGATCGGCGCTCTCAACCTCGCCGATAGCCTCGTGGAGCGCCGGGTTGAAGGGCTTTCCCTCGGCCTCGATCTCGGCCAGGCCCTGGTGCTCGAGGATCGCTTGGAAATGCCGCTCGATCAGCATGATTCCCTGGATCCAGGTGAGCATGGCGAGGTTACCCGGGATCGTGGTGAGAGCCCGCTCGAAATTGTCCAGTACCGGGAGCATTTCCGCCACCAGCAGAAGATTGGCGAACTTCTCGTGCTCACTGCGCTCCTGCTCGGTGCGCTTGCGCAGATTCGCCAGGTCGGCGGCGGACCGCTGCCATCGGTCCTGCAGATCCCGAATGCGCGCCTGCGCCTCCTCCAGCTCGCGCCGGAGGTCCGCGACGTCACCTTCAGGCGCCGGTGGCGGGGCAGGCGTCGGCGTGCCAGCGGCCGCCGAGCCCTTCTTCTTCCACTTCACTTCAAAGCGAGAGTCGTCCACCGCCGGTGTAGGACCGCCGGCTTGCGGCGCCTCATCGGGCGCCGGCTCATTCGTCGTATCTGCCATCTCAGTCATCTCAGTACACGTCAAGTAGATCGCTCATCAAATCGGTCATGTAGCGCACCAGCGCCACCGCGCGGGGATATTCCATTCTGGTCGGCCCAATCACCCCAAGAAATCCCCAGCTTTCATCGTCGCCGCCATATCTGCCGAGCACGAAGCTGTAGTCCTGAAGCGGGGCACCGGCAGCCTCGCCGCCGATTACCACCTGCACGTTCGACTCGCGCGGCAGCTCGGCGAGCATCCGCTGAATCGCCACGCCCTGCTGCAAGAACTCGACGATCTGTCCGAGCCGCTCACTCGCCGCCGCGGCGGACTCGTTCGTCCGCGGCCAGGCGAACTCCGGCTGCCGCAGCATTTCGGGCAGGCCGGCGTGAAAGAGCTGGGCCTCGTGCTCGTCGGCTCGCCGCAGCAGGTGCGCCGTCTTCGACGCCAGGGTTGAGTGCACCGCCGGCAATCCCCGAACGTGGGCTTCCACCTGGGCAGCCGAGAGGCCGCGCAGCAGGGTCGTGAGCGTGTCGGCCGCTGCGCTGAGCTCCTCCTGCGAGCACTGTTCGGGCAGTGAGACCATTTCCTGGACCACGCAGCCGTCCTGCAGCACGACGATCAGGAGCGCGACTGCCTGCTGGATCGAGATGGCTTCGAGGTGGCGGAGCTTCGCCTCCGCCGACCGCGGCGCCGTGATCAGACCGACGTTTCGCAGCCGCGTTGCCATGATCGCAGCCGCCAGCTTGAGCCACTCCTGTAGCTCCATGTGCGCCTGGTGAAACTGGTGGCGAATCGTCTGCGCTTCCCGGCTCGGCAGGCGCACCCGCCCCATCAGCCGCTCCACGTAGAAGCGATAGCCGGCATTGGTCGGAACCCGCCCCCCGCTGGTATGAAGGTGCCGGATGTAGCCGTACTCTTCCAGCATCGCCATCTCATTGCGGACCGTCGCGGAGCTCACTCCCAGGCCCGACTTCGCCACGATGGCGGCCGAGCCGACCGGGTGAGCGGTCGCGATGTACTCGTCGACTATCACCTGGAGAATGCGTTCCTGACGCTCTGTCAGCTCCATCCTGATGTTCCCCTTCGTGATCGCGTTAGCACTCTCCTAGGGGGAGTGCTAACCACTAAACGTACCACTTGAATTCCGGCTTCGTCAACCGTTGGCACGTATAATTCCGACGTCATGTGGCAGATTATCGGACAGCAGCCGGCGGTCGATCGACTCCGCCGCGACGTCGAGAAAGGCGCCCTTCCGCACGCGCTGCTGCTCACCGGCCGGAGCGGCAGCGGAAGAACCACGCTGGCGGTCGAGTTGGCCAAGACCCTGAACTGCGTGAGCGACGATGCGCCATGCCAGCGGTGCGTCCATTGCCATCAGATCGCCGCGGGAACGCATCCCGACGTTTCGATCGTGGAGAGTGCCAGCGGCCGCGACAGCATAGCCATCCAGCAAATTCGGGATCTGCGAGGCGGCGCCTCGCTTCGCCCCTTCCAGGGACGGTGGAAAGTCTACATCATTGCGGGCGCGGAAAGACTGACTCCCCAGGCGGCGGACGCGCTCCTGAAGACGCTGGAGGAGCCGCCGCCCAACGTCGTGTTCGTGCTCACCGCGCTCGACATGGAATCCGTCCCACCCACGGTCGTCTCGCGCTGCCGGCTTCTCACCCTCCGCGTCCCCCGCGAGAGCGAGATCGTGGACCTCCTCGCACGCGAGCTGGACCCTTCTGAAGCAGCACGCATTGCTCGCCTGGCACGCGGCAACGTCGGCTGGGCAGTTCGCGCCGCGCGCCAGCCGAAGCTGGCGTCGGAGGAGGAGCAGCTCGAACGCGCGCTGGCCGGTGTGTTCGAGATGGGCATGGAGGATCGACTCAAGCTTGCCGAGAGCCTTACCGCCGACCGAAAGGATCGAGCCAACATCCGCCACGTCCTCGAGCTGATGCTGGTCGAGCTGCGGCGCATGTTGCCGGTCCCGCCGGCGGGGACAAACGACGGGCCGGAGCAGCCGGCGCCAGCCGCCCCAGAGCTGGAGCAGGTGCCGGCGATGTTTGCCGCGGTCCGCCTGGCCATGGAGCGCATCGACCAGAACGTGGACCCGCGCCTCACGCTCGAAACACTCTTTCTGGGACTGCCATGAAGGTGGCGGGGGTGCGCCTCGCCCGGGGCGAGGTCGTCTGGGCAGATGCAGGGAACCTCCCCCTCGCCCCCGGAGTCCGCGTGACGGTTGAGTGTCACCGCGGCCTCGAGCAGGGACGGGTGTTCATCACGCCCGACCAGCTGGTGGGGACGGCGCCGGTCTCCGGGACCATTACGGGGGTGCTACCCTCGGAACGACCCGAGAGCGCGTGCGACTCTCTGCCCGGCGCCGGCATGCCGCCGCTGGGCGCCACCATCGACACACCACGCGGCACGGGGCTGGTGATACGGATCGACCCGGTACGCGGGTCGGCGGTCGTGCGAACCGAGGACGGTGTCGAGGTCGAGGTCCGCGACGCGGGGCAGGAATGAGAGCCGCTGAGAGCACTCCATGCCGGCCGAGCACACCGGCTGCGCGAAACTGGGCTATGGAAGCCGGGACCGTCGACTGGCAGGGTTACATCGACCACGGATCGGTCATCACGCCCGGCCGCTGGGAGCAGCTGAATACCCTCGTCTCGCTCGCGCCCGCCGAGACCGATGAGCCATTCCTGGCGGTCGATCTCGGCTGCGGCGCCGGGGCGTTAACGCTGGCGCTGCTGCGCCGCTTTCCGGAAGCACGAGCTCTCGCTCTCGACGCGTCGCCGCAGATGCTGGAGCACGCGCAGGCCAATCTTGCCCTCTACGCCGAGCGCGTCACCTTCAATCGCTTCGATCTGCGCGACGCCGGCTGGCTCCTGGAGCTGGAGGCCGTGCGGTGCTTCCTCTCGTCACTGGCGATCCACCATCTCACCGCCGCCCAGAAGCAGGACCTTTTCTTCCGCCTGAGGCAGAAGCTCGTACCGGGCGGAGCGCTCCTAATCGCCGACATCGTCGCGCCGTTGAATGATCGCGTCGCGCGACACTTCGCAGCGTCATGGGACGCCGCCGCCCGGGAGCAGTCGGTCGCGCTCACCCACCAGATCGGCCCGTATCGCTGGTTCCAGGACGAGCAGTGGAACCTGTTTCGCCACCCCGATCCGGAATACGACAGGCCGTCGCCCCTCTCCGACCAGCTCCTCTGGCTCCGTGAGGCCGGGTTCCGCGGCGTCGACTGCTTCTGGCTCCGTGCCGGCCACGCCGTTTACGGCGGATTCACGTAGACAAAGTTGCCAGCCACCTCCGCGCCGCCCTCGGTGTGCGCACGTGCAGCACGCTGAGGTGACTGTGCTCCGGCGCCGCAAGCGCCGCCACGTAGGCACGGCGCCTCCGGCGGTGGCTCTGCCACGCCCACAGGAACAGCGACTTCCGCGAAAACGTATCGCGCAGCGAATCGCGGTTTCCATTCCATAGCTCTTCTCGCGTCAAGATGCGGCGGGCCTGGCGCCTGGTCAAACGAACGAGAACCAACGGCAGCGAGAAATCGAGCCACACGAGCGTGTCGGCGCGCCGCCACACGATGTCGCGTACAGCGCTGTAATTGCCGTCGAGCACCCAGGCGTCTCCGCTCGCGGCGGCGGCGACCGCCTCACGAAAGCGCTCGACCGGCACAGGGTCCCAGCCTGGACCCCAGTAAAGCGCGTCCAGCTCGAGGTGGGGAATCCCAAGCCGCTGCGCGAGAGCCTGAGAAAGCGTGGTCTTTCCCGCCGCGGTATTGCCGACGACTGCGATGCGGCGCAACTCCCCGGAGCCTATACCACCGGCAGATACCGCTCCAGCTCCCAGGGGGTGACCTGCATGCGGTACGCGTCCCACTCCTCTCGCTTGGCCTCGACGAAACGCTCGTAAATGTGCTCGCCCAGCGCCTCGCGTATCACGTCGTCTCGCTCCAGCTCATCGATCGCCTCACTGAGCGATCCAGGCAGCGTGCGAATGCCCGCCTGGAGCAGGCGCTCTTCGTTGAAGTGGTAGAGGTTCTCCTCGATCGGCGGCGGCAGCTCGGTCTCTTTCTCGATTCCATCCAGGCCGGCGGCCAGCATCACGGCAAAGGCGAGGTACGGGTTGGCGCTCGGATCGGGACAGCGCAGCTCGATGCGAACCGACTTCGGCTTCGCCGGACTGATGCGCGGCACCCGGATCAGCGCGGACCGGTTGACACGTGCCCAACTGATGTAGACCGGCGCCTCGTAGCCGGGAACGAGCCGCTTGTATGAGTTCACAAGAGACGCCAGCACCGCGCACATCCCTCGGGCGTGCGCCAGCTGACCGGCGATGAAGTGGCGCGCGACCTTCGAGAGGCCGTACTCGTCGTCCGGATCTCCGAAGGCATTCTCCTCGCTTCCTCGACGGAAGAGGCTCTGGTGAACGTGCATCCCCGAGCCGTTGACGCCGAAGATCGGCTTCGGCATGAACGTGGCATGCAGCGCGTGGAGCTGTGCGATCGCTTTCAACGTGTATTTGAAGGTGACCGCGTTGTCGGCGGTTTCCAGCGCTCGACCGTAGCGGAAGTCGATCTCGTGCTGGCCGATCGCCACCTCGTGGTGCGAGGCCTCGACCTCGATCCCCATGTCCTGCAGCGCGTTGACCATCTCCTTTCGCACCTGCACTGCCAGGTCGGTCGAGAGGTCAAAGTATCCGCCGCGATCGTGCGGCAGCGGGGTTTCCTGGCCATCGGCGCCGGCGCTCAGCAAAAAGAATTCGAGCTCCGGCCCGGTGAAGTAGTCGAAGCCCAGCGTCTCGGCCCGGCGCAGAGCGCGAATCAGGACCTCACGCGGGTCGCCGCCGAATTCCTCGCCGTCCGGCGTGAACACCTGGCAGATGACGCGAGCCGTGGTGTTCTCGCCCCGTTCCCACGGAATCACCTGGAAGGTCGACACATCGGGCTTGAGGTACATGTCGGACTCGGCGATGCGCGCGAATCCCTCGATCGAGGACCCGTCGAACCAGGTGCCGTTCTCGATCGAATCCGCGAACTGGTGGATGGGAATGGTCACACTCTTGACCGCGCCGGTGATATCGGTGAACTGCAGATTGACAAAGCGGACCTGCTCGTCCTGGGCTCGCTGCAGAACCGACTTCGGATTCGCGTCTGCCATGCTGTCGCTCCTCGGCAAAGTAACCGATGATATCAGCCGAGCGGTGCTAGAATTCCCGGCCATGGATGGGGTGGAGAGGCTGCACGCCGAGATTCTGGCGTGCACGCGATGCCGGGACGCCGGATTTATCGAGGTGGCAGCGCCGGTCGTGGCGGGACATGCCGGGAACCGCATCATGTTGATCGGGCAGGCGCCCGGCGTGACCGAGCTGGAGGTCCGCCGCCCGTTTCAGGGGCGCGCCGGGCGCGAGCTCTTCCGATGGATGGCGTCGATCGGCATCGGAGAAGCCGAGTTTCGGGATACCGTTTACATGACTGCCATTACCAAGTGCTTCCCGGGCCGCGCGCGCAGCGGATCCGGCGACCGGCGCCCGTCGAGCCGGGAAATCGACATGTGCCGTCCGTGGCTCGAGCGGCAGCTGGACCTCATTCGCCCTCGGGTGCTCCTGCTGGTAGGCACGCTCGCCATCGAGCGATACTTCGGCGCGACGTCGCTAGCACAGCTGGTGGGCAGGCGCTTCACTCGTGACGGCATGACGCTGGTGCCGCTCCCGCACCCCTCCGGGGCCTCACGCTGGCTCAACGACGAGGCGCACCGAGAGCTGCTGCGAGTGGCCCTGCAGCTGGTGCGCGAAGAGTGGGATCGGCTCTCGCGTCGGCAGCTACCGGAGGCGGTGGCCAGCGGTTGATGGGCCGCGCACCCTTTGATATCTTCGGGTGACACGACGCACGCCCCCGCATGAGGCGTGGCCCGCCGAGTGGCATCAGGAGCAAACCATGAACGAAGAGACAGTCTCCGATCCGACCGACACCGTTCACGTCGAGGTCGACGTGGACGCGACGGCAGCCGGCCGGTCACAGCGCCCGCTCCGGCGAGCATTTCTCGCCGGCATCGGGGCCATGGCGACCGCCTGCGACCGGGCGGACCAGACGTTTGACGAGTTCGTCACCAGGGGAGAGCGGGTGCGGGACGAGTGGACGGAGCGCGCCGACGAGCTTCGTCGCGAGAACCGCGGAGCACGGGGACGCATGGGCGAGTACTTCCGCGGGGCGATGGATGCGTTCCTCGATACCCTCAACGTGCCGAACAAGACCGATGTCGACACAATCAACGTCAAGCTGAACATCCTGACGCGAAAGATCGACGACCTCCAGATGGACGCCCTGGAACGCGCCACGCCGTCCAGGACCGCAGGCGGCCCGGCCGCGCCGGAATCGCCGCCGTCCTGATCGGCGTACCGGCTGCGTTGTCGCCGGCGGCCCCGACTACCGTCGGAACGCCTCCGGATGGATGAGACGCGCCAGGTCGACTACCCCAATGATGACGCGCGGGCCAAAGCGGCTGAGGAGATCCGGGTCGATGGTATCTATCTTCCCGCTCCGCACCGCGGAGATCGAGCTCCAGCCCAGGCGGGCGGCCACGCCGGCTTTCGTGGCCCCGTACACTGCGTCCGCCAGCACGATGATCTGCGGGTCGGCCGCGACTAGCGACTCCAGGCCGAACTGGGGATAGCACGTGGTGCCGGCGCAGGTGCTCACGCTGTCCGCGATGTTCCGGCCGCCGGCCAGCTTGATTGCCTCGTCGACAACCGTGCCAGGCCCGGCGGTATAAGGCTGCGATGGGTTCGTGCCGTCTATCTCGTAGTACACGCGCGGTCGGGTGCGCACGTGCGCGAGTCGAGCCTTGAGCGCGCCGAGGCTCTTCTTCATATAGGTCACGAGGCTCGAAGCCTGACTCGCCGTACCGGTGAGCACGCCTACCAGCTCGATGTCGTGGAAAACGCCTACCAGGTTCGCCGGGTTGAGAAAGACGACTTTCAGCCCGAGATCGTGCATCTTCTGATACACCTCGGTCTGGCTCGCATAGTACGGCGCGACGACGAGGTCGGGACGGAGGCTCTCGATCGTTTCGAGATTGAACGGGTCCGACTGGAACCCGCCCTCGACGTGGGGCAGCCGGGGCGCCACCACGGGGTAATCGCGCCCCAGCCTGGAGGGCCACTCCGAAGGGTAGCGGAAGGGTCGGGGCGTCCCGCCATTCAAACCCAGACCGGTGGCGCCCTCGGCGTACTGACTGCCGTCGCCGACGATACGCTTCTCCAGGCCAAGAGCAAACAGTATCTCGGTGTAGTCCGCAAATAGAGAGACGATCCGCGTGGGCCGGTGCGAGAGGTGCACTCGGTTACCCTGATCGTCGACGATCGTGACCGAGAACGGCCGGTGGGTGGCAGCGGGTGCGGCCGCCGTCGCGCGACCCGAGCTGAGACTTGTAATGGCAGCAATGCCGAGGAGACAAATCAAGCGATTCACGGTTCCCTCACAATTCATAACCGTCGACCGGTCCACTTCCGTTCTGGCCGCGATGCCCGAGGATGGAAGGGTTAGGGCCGGTGCTTTATGTAGCCGGCAGGAGCCGGACGCACCGGACCGCTCACGCTGTCCGTGCCGGGCGATGTCTCACCCAGGTGCGCTCGATAGCGGACCGGCGCGGGCGGCGCGTTTCAAATCAAGAGTCCTGATTCCACACGGAACCAGGACTCAGTCTGCTGCGATGACCATGCCGAACCCCCTTTACCAGCGAAGGTGTGCGGGCATCGGCGGAAAGTGGTTTTCTGGCTCGAGGCGAAACGCCTCATACAGTAGCGTGGACTGCGCCGACCTCACATCGGACTTGCCCGTGCTTTCCGCCATATGCAGTTGCCTTCAAGGCTAGCACGCTGCAAGGGTCAGGCGGCGCGGTGAACCTCGTCGATCGTGCCCCCGCCGATGACCCGGTCGCCTTCGTAGAAGACGGCGAGTTGGCCCGGCGTCACTCCCCAAACCGGACGCTGCAGCTCGATGCGGGCCGATCCGTCGTGGTGCAGCTCGACGGTTCCGCTCTGCTCGGGCGTCCGGTACCGGATCTTGATGCCCGCGGCGAACGCACCGTCCGGCGGTGCTCCGGTAAACGACAGGCGCGAGCACGTAAAGGAGCGGCCGAAGGCGTCCTCACGGTCTCCAACGACCACCTGGTTCTCGGCCGGCCGGAGCTCGATCACGTACTGTGGACGGTCGGCGGCGATCCCGAGACCCCTGCGCTGTCCCACCGTGAAGTCGTGAATGCCATCGTGCCGCCCGAGCACCGCGCCCGACCGGTCGACAACCTCGCCCGGCCGCCCGATGTCGCCGGCGTACCCGCGCAGGAAGTCTCGATAGCTGCCGCCGGCGACGAAGCAGATCTCCTGGCTGTCCGGCTTGTCGGCCACCGGGAGTCCATAGCGGCGCGCCTGCCGGCGGGTTTCGTCCTTGGTCATGCCTCCGAGCGGAAAGATCAGCCGCGCAAGGTGCGCCTGTTGCAGCGTGTGAAGCATGTACGACTGATCCTTGCGATCGTCTACTGCCTTCTTGAGGACATACTCGCCGCGAGCCTCGTCGAACTCGACACGCGCGTAGTGACCGGTCGCCACGAAGCCGATCCCGAGCTCATCCGCCCGCCGAAGGAGCCCGTCGAAACGGACGAACTGGTTGCACCGCACGCACGGATTCGGCGTGCGGCCGGCCAGGTATTCGCGCGCGAAGTCGTCGACCACAGCACCGGCGAACTCTGCCCGAAAATTGGGAACGTAGTAGGGAATGCCGAGGCACGATGCGACTCGACGCGCATCGTCCACGGCGTCGACGGTGCAGCAGCCCTGCATCGCGCCGGCATCTTCAAAGGTGCCGGAACGGTGCCAGATTTGCATGGTGACTCCGATCACGTCGTACCCCTGATCCTTGAGCAGGGCCGCCGCGACGGAGCTATCGACACCGCCGCTCATGCCGACGAGGACGGAGGAGGGAGAAGTCATGGCCGTTCGCGTCTCGGTACAGGTCTTTCAGCGGTTTATGGAACGATCCGATGCGATGTGAGGGGCCGCGCGGTGCGGCCCCTCACATCCCGAGTATATCCCCGGAATCGACTAGCCGGTCCTCTTGAGCCGGCCGGTGCGCTTGGCGAAGTGCTCGGCCCAGACGAACAGCCAGACGCCCAGAGGTACGGTGACGACACTGATCACGGCGAGCGGCACCATCGTGTCGACCATCGTCGACCCGGTGAAATGTCCGAGGAGCGCCTCCCGGCACCCCTGCAGCACGTACGTGGCGGGCGATATCGCGGAGAACGGATGCAGCCACAGCGGCAGCTTGCTGACCGGGAAGTACACACCGGATACGAGGAGCAGGCAGGCTTCGATGGCGTACGTCATCTGCGCCCCCTTCTCCGTGAACAGCAGGGGGAGGGTAGCCGCCATGATGCCGAAGCCGACGAACGACAGACTCCCGGCCCCCACGATCAGCAGCGCGGGCACCATTCCGGCGCCGCTGGCGGACAGGTGGAACATGAACACCAGCAGCACGAGCACCACTGCCGTCCGGATCAGACCGTACAGCACGCCGAACAGGCAGGACCCCAGGATGTAGGTGAGGATCGAGATGGGGGCCATCATCGAGTACTCAATGGTGCCCTCCCAGCGCTCCCACTGGACGCTCTCAGCGATCGCCATGAACAGGTTCGCCATGTACGACCAGGTCAGCGCACCGATCGCGAGGTACAGGGTGAAGGCGCTGACGTCGAACGGATGCTTCGGGTCCTGCGGAACGGCGTCGGCAATATAGATCACCGCTGCCGACTGCGCGACCGTGTACAACAGGTACGTCAGCTCCCAACCCCAGTACCGTTTCGAGAGGTTGACGTTCCGCTCGACGAAGGCGTACGACGCCTTTAGCTCCCGGACGAGGGGGAGCTGAGCGGTTGCGATCATTCTTCTTCATCTCCTTCGTCGGCCTCTTCCAGGCTTCGCCCGGTGATGTCCATGAAGACATCCTCGAGTGAGGGAAGAGCCTCCATTCCATGCCTTCTGGCATGTTCCTCTTTCAGTTCCAGCGGCGTGCCCTCGACGACGATGCTGCCCTTGTGCAGGATCGCCAGCCGGTCGCACATGTGGTCCGCTTCCTCCATGTCATGGCTGGTGAGCAGGACCGTCGCATCGTGGCGGTCGCGAAGCTCGAGCACGAAGCGTTGCACGTCCTTCTTCGATCGCGGGTCGAGACCGGTCGTCGGCTCGTCGAGCAGCAGGAGCACCGGCGACGTGAGCAGCGCCCGCGCCACGGCTACCTTCTGCTGCATGCCGCGCGACATCTTCTCGACCGGCTGCCGCACGCGCTTCTCCGGCACGCCCAGCATCCCGAGGATCCGCACGATCTCGCGGCGCGCCAGGGCGGCGTCAACACTGTAGAGCCGCGCGGCGTAGAGGAGGTTTTCCATCGCCGAGAGCTTCTTGAAGAGCGACGCCTCCACCGACACGCGATTGAGCAGGCGGCGCACCTGCGCGGCTTCGCGCACGACGTCGTACCCGAACACCTCGACCGTTCCTGCATCGGGCAGGAGCAGCGTCGAGATCAACCGGATCAGCGTCGACTTACCGTGGCCGTTGGCGCCGAGCACGCCGAAAATCTCGCCGCGCCGGACCTTCATCGATACGTCGTCGACCGCTACCACCCGCTTCTTCGGCTTCGCCGTGGGCAGACTGAACCTCGACGGTCCGCCAAAGTACTTCGATACATGGTTCACCTGCAGCGCCTGCTCGACTGACGAGCGACGTGCCACGATATCTTCCGCGATGTTGAGCTGGAGCAAGCCGTCCATGATTCCCTCCTGCAAGCGATAAAAAAACCGCGGGCCGTTTTGTCGGCCCGCGGTCCAGAGAGTCTGGATCACCTGATCGTCACGTCTGCATGATCATGGGCCGAACGGCAAAGGGCGCAGTAACCCCCGGGAGAGCGAGCACCGGGATGTCGATGCCGCCGCTGCGGGGAAACGTGATGAATCTCATTGCCTGCCCAGTCCTTCCACGAAGGGGTACTCATTCATCCTACAGGAGCGTCGCCGGAAGCACAAGACGAATCTCGGTCGCGAACATCCCTCGAAAGGACGACAAATTTGCTGCCCGGCGCGACCGAAGGACCGCTGACCGACCGAGGCTCGATCAGCCGCGGCGACTTGATGACGGAACCATGCGCCGGGCGCCGGCAGCGGGGATCGGGCCCGTTCACTCGTCTCGCATAATGAGCTGTCGATTGGCCCACGCTACCCGCAGCCGACATCGCTGCCGGGCTACGACGGAGACACATGAGCCCACGACTGCGACGCGGTCCCGACCTGGGCATCACGCTTCTTGCCGCCTGCGGCGACGCGGTCCTCATCCTTCTGTTCGCGGTCATCGGCCGCGCCAGTCACGGGGAGCACGACGCCTCTCGCGCAATCCCAGCCCTGATGACCGCCGGCCCCTTCCTCGCCGGCTGGTTCGCGAGCGCCCCTCTACTCGGCGCCTACTCACATCGAGCGCTGCGGGATTCGTCTTCGGGCGTCCAGGCGACGGCACGCGCCTGGCTCGGCGGCTGCCTCATCGGGTTGCTGCTTCGCTCCGCCGGCGAGCGTCGCCTCGTGCCGCTCACGTTCGCCCTCGTCGCCCTGCTCTTCAACCTGGCCACGTTGAGCACCTGGCGATGGGCCCTGGCTCGCGTCGCCGGCCGGCACCTTTAGCAACGGGTGCTGCCGCGGGGCCGAGTCACGGATGTGCGTCGGCGCTGTCTCCGGTAGCGCCCGTGCCGCCACGCGCCGCGTCGCCGTGCTCCCGCTGGGGCGCCGAAGCGGTCACGCGGGCCGGCCCCCGATCGGCGGCAGGAGCCGTCGTGACCGACGTGATCGTCCCGCCGTGCCTCGCCAGAACCGTGGCGACCCGTCCCGGGAGCCCGGCGCTCCCCACGCTCACCTCGACACGGCCGTCCGAGCGGCGGGTCTGAACCTCTGAGGCAAGCGATGCCCGCAGCAGCTCATCCCTGGCACGCTCCGCGCTTTCATCGGTCGCGAAGCGAGCTGTGATCGGCCCAGCGCCGGCGGGGGCGATCGGATGCTCGGCCGCCGCTCCATCCGTGATCGTCGGCAATGTGATGTGGAACTCTCGAATCGTCAGGGCACCCAGGAAATATCCGGGCGCGAGGGCGGTGTCACCGACATCCACATAGCGGGCCTCGAACGTAACCGGATCGAGAAAGTACCCTGCCTCGGGGAAGAATTCGCCCGGGAACACGATAGCGCCGTCATGCGCGAGCACCGCATAGTCCACGCCGATCCGGCCCGCCACCGCGGCCCAGCTCAATCCCGGCCCCGGACTCCCTGCCGCGCTCGTCGCAGATTCGGCAGCAACCGGCCAGGTCGGAGAGCCGTGCACATTGCCCAGCGAGGATTCCCGGCGCTGAGCCTGGCTTTCACTCTCCAGCGTCTGTCCCGCGTTCTCGTTCATCCACCCCCGCCCTTCCGCCGGTCCGGCATTCTCGACCGTCCGGTGTGCAGGTGGCGTGCCACAGCGGGTGAGCCCGCGGGACTCTCGCACCGCGCTACCATGTGAAGGCACGGCACTGCCCGGACGTCGAGCGCCGGAGCCCATCGCCGATGTTCGAGCACCCGTGAACCTGACCCTCACCCCACTCGTACCGCCGAATCCGGCTGCGCCGCGGCCGTTCTGGACTGCCGCTGCTGGCCATGCGCGCGCTCTCCTGATCCTCACCGCGCTGGTACCGCTCCTGACGGCGTGCTCCCTGGTTAGCCTGCCGTCTCAGTCAAAGCCCATCTGCTCCTGGTCCAGTAATGTCCCGCCGGACGCTGACGCGATCTGCCGCGGAACGTTTGGAACGATCTCCAGTGTTCTGACCGCGGCGGTGCGTGGGGACGCCGTAACGGTACGGCGCCTGGTTGTCAGTGGCGTCGCGGCACGCAAGATCTTTGCCTACGGCGCGTACGTTCGCGCGGCAGGGAGCAAGGACATCCACGCCGTCGCCGCACCGACGCTCGATGCCCGGCCGGACGGATCGGTCTTCGTGGTGTTCTACATAGTCGGCCACACCAGGACCGGGAAGCTCAGCGATGCCGAGGCCATAACGCTGGCCCAGCGCTCCGGCCGGTGGGTGGTCACCGCCGACGAACGACACGAAGCCTGGTGACGAGCGGCGCTTGGCAGGCCGCCCGGACATCCCGCATTATTGGTTGTGGAAGCGCTGAAGTCGGTCACTCGGTGGCTCGGCGTGGTCGCGACCGTGGGCATGTTCGCGGTCCTGGTCATGGGGGCGACGGTCACGAACACCGGTTCCGCCCACGGCTGTGGCCGGTCGTGGCCACTCTGTCGCGGCCAGCTGATCCCGCAGTTCGCGGTTTCGACGGCAATCGAATTCAGCCACCGCGCCGTCGTCGGCGTTGAGACGATGCTCATTCTCGCCCTTGCGGCAGGCGCGCTCTACCTGTATCGGGGCCGTCGAGAAATTCGGATCCTGGCGCCGATCATGGTGCTGTTCCTCTTCGTCCAGGCCGGGCTCGGGGCCTGGGCAGTCATGTACCCACAGCTGGCAGCGGTGCTTGCCCTCCACTTCGGGGTCTCGCTCATCGCCTTTGCCTCGGTCCTGCTGACGACCGTCTTCTTGTTCGAAGTGCGGGGGGCGGAGGCGCTGCGCGATCGACCGGTGCCGCTTGCCTTCCGCCGTCTCGTGTGGGTACTCACCCTGTACTCGTACCTCGTCGTCTACAGCGGCGCCTACGTGCGGCATGCCAATGCCGACGACGCGTGCCGCGGATGGCCGCTGTGCAATGGCACTCCCCTGCCCGACTTCCACGGGCTGGTCTACGCCGCCTTCGGTCACCGCATCGCGGCGGCGGTCCTTACCGTCGGCGTCGCGGTGCTTTTCGTGTCAGCCTGGCAGCGTCGGACGCAGCGACCGGATCTGGCCTTCGCCTCGGCCGGTGCACTCGTCCTCGTGCTCGGCCAGGTCCTGGCCGGCGCCGCTGTCGTGTGGACCGGGCTCGATCTGTTCGCGGCGCTGGCCCACGCGGCGTTGATCGGCCTTCTGTTCGGCGCGCTGACGTACCTGTGCGTTCATGTCCTGCCACGCGAGGCGCCGGTCGCGGAGAGCGAGCCGATCCGGCGGCTGCGCCCGGAGGTTGGGGCGGTCGGTCCGTCTCGCTAGCTCGACGACGTGCAGGTAGGCGTCCCCAGGCTTCAGCCCGATCTGGCCCAGGCCGCTCCTACATCCGGCCGCGCCGTGGTGGTGGAGAACCTGGTAAAGGCGTACGGCCGTCGCCGTGCCGTGGACGGTCTGAGCTTCGACATACAGCCGGGCGAGGTGTTCGCGCTGCTCGGTCCCAACGGGGCCGGCAAGACCACAACCATTGAGATTCTGGAGGGCTATCGCCGGCCGGATGGCGGCCGGGTGCGGGTTCTCGGCCTCGACCCCATCGCCGAGGGCAGCGCGCTCAAGTCCCGCATCGGGGTCATGCTGCAGGAAGGCGGCCTGTACCCCGCGATCACGCCGCGCGAGGCGCTGCGTCTGTTCGCCCGGTTCTACCGCTCCCCGCGAGACCCTGAGGAGCTGCTTCGGCTGGTCGGGCTCGAAGCTGCTGCCGCCACTCGCTTCCGCCGTCTCTCCGGCGGTCAGAAACAGCGGCTCTCGCTGGCACTCGCCCTCATTCCACGGCCCGAGCTCGTATTCCTCGACGAGCCGACCACCGGGCTCGATCCGCAGGCCCGACGATCGACCTGGGAGGTTATCGCCGCTCTCAAGCATGAGGGTGTCACCGTGGTGCTCACCACCCACTACCTCGAGGAAGCGGAACGGCTTGCCGATCGCGTTGCCATCGTGGACGAGGGCCGCCTCGTGGCACTCGGCACGCCCGAGTCGCTGATCGCCGCGGCCAGTGGAGCAGTCCGGCTACGCGCCGCGCGGCAGCTCGACGCACGGGACCTCGAGGCGCTACCGTCGGCGCGCAGCGTCGCCTGTTCCGGACCCGGCGCCTTCGTCCTTCAGACCGACGACGTTCCAGGCCTGCTGGTGGAGATCACAACGCTGCTGCGCGACCGCCAGATTTCGCTGACCGAGCTGCGGGTCGGCGAGGGATCGCTCGAGGACGCATTCATTGCCCTGACGGGAAAGGATCTCGTGGAGTGACGGCGGGGCAGACCGGGCACGCCATCCTGGCTCAGGCCGCCACTGAGATGCGGCTCACGATGCGCCGGGGCGAAAGCGTGCTGGTCACCATCATCATCCCCGCGGCGCTGCTCATCTTTTTCGCATCCGCCCGCGTCCTTCCATCGACCCGACAGGCGGTCGACTTCCTGGTGCCGGGAACGCTTGCCCTGGCGGTAATCTCGACCGGACTGGTCAGCCTCGGCATCGCCACCGCCTACGAGCGGTACTACGGCGTGTTGAAGCGGTACGGATCGACTCCCTTTCCGCGGTGGGCGCTCATCGCGGCGAAGCTGCTGTCCGTCGCCATGATCGAGGCGGTACAGGTGGCCATGTTGATAGCGATCGCCTTCGCCGGCTTTGGCTGGAGGCCGCACGGCTCGCTACTCCTTGTGCTGCTGGCACTCGTACTCGGCAATGCGGCGTTTGCCGGGCTCGGGCTGACCCTCGCCGGCGCGCTGCGAGCGGAGGCGACCCTGGCCGGCGCAAACGGTCTCTTTCTGCTCTTCCTCCTGCTCGGCGGCCTCTTTGCGCCGCTCGACCATCTGCCCTCGTGGCTTGTTCCGGTAGCCCGCGTGCTTCCCGCGGCGGCGCTGGCCGATGTCCTGCGCTCGGTGCTTCAGTCGGGGTCGCACCTTCCGCAGGGTAGCGGGTTGCTCCTCGTCGCCTGGGCGATCGCCATGCCGGTCGTGGCTGCCCTGACCTTTCGCTGGGAGTAGAAGCTCCGCGTTCTCACGTTGCCGGCGGAACAGCGCGCCAGCCGGTTGCGTCCACGGGAGATGACACTGCTCCCGGTACATTCACGTCACTCGGCATATGCATGTGATACATTCGATGTATTCGGACGAATCCTCTGATATATCCAAGCGCGACTGGGGGAGTATCAGGTGCGCACGAGTCAGCTGCTGGATCTCGTGGGACAGGACGTGCGGGTTCCGACCGCACGCGGTGACGTCGTTCGTTACGTCAACCTGGACTACGCCGCCAGCACCCCGCCTCTGCTCACCGTCAAGGACGCGGTCGAGCAGCTCCTTCCCTGGTACAGCAGCGTGCACCGTGGCGCCGGCTACAAGTCGCAGCTGTCGACTGCAGCGTACGAGGCAGCTCGCCAGGCGGTAAGTCGCTTCTGCGGCGCGCGTCCCGACGACACCACCATCTTCACTCGGAACACGACAGACGCGCTCAATCTCCTCGCCTCGGCCCTTCCTGCCGGGACGACGGTGATCGCCTTCGAGGTCGAGCACCACGCCAATCTGCTCCCCTGGCGGCGAAGCGAAGGGTCGATCCAGTACCTGCCCGCACCGACAAGCCCGGAGGCGGCTCTCACGGTGCTGGAGGATACGTTACGGGGGCTGGCAGCCGGACCGGTGTTAGTAACGGTTACAGGAGCATCCAACGTTACCGGTGAAGTCTGGCCGATTGCCGACATCGTCGACCTGGCACATCGCTTCGGCGCGCGCGTGCTGGTCGACGCGGCACAGCTGGCACCGCACTTCCCCATCGACCTCGGCAAGCTCGGCGCCGATTACGTGGCGTTCTCGGGTCACAAGATGTACGCGCCATTCGGCGCCGGTGTTCTCGTCGGACGCAGCGATTGGCTTGCCGAAGCGCGCCCGTTTCTTTACGGCGGGGGAGCCGTGAGCTTCGTCACGCTCGATGACGTGCTCTGGACCTCCTTGCCGGACCGGCAGGAGGCCGGGTCGCCAAACGTGGTTGGCGCCGTCGCCCTGGGCGTGGCCTGCGAGATGCTCGCGAAATACGGCATGGAACGCCTGGCAGTCGAGGAGATGGCGCTCGGTGCTTACGCGCGCGAAGCTCTGCAAGCGATACCCGGCATCGAGATCTACGCCCTATGGGATGGCGAAGACGTGCAACGCCTCGGTATCGTGTCGTTCAATCTCGCGGGCATGCCTCACGGCGAGCTGGCGGTGATTCTCAGCGCGGAATACGGGATCGGCGTCCGTCACGGCTGCTTCTGCGCCCATCCCTACCTACAACGCCTCCTGCGCTATCCGGTGGACCGTGCCGCCGCCCTGCGCCGGGAGATCGCGGCGGGCCACCGCGGCGACGTACCGGGCGCGGTTCGCATGAGCGTGGGAGTCGGCAGCACGCGGCAAGACATCGACGCTCTGGTCGGCGCCGTCGAAGCCATCTCCCGGCACGGTTCGCACCTCTCGTACCGGCTGGACGAGGCTAGCGGCGAATACGTGCACGAGTACGACTGGCCCGTCTACCCGAACCTCCCTTTCCCGCTGGCCCATGCGGCCGGTCACGGCGGCGGTGAAGCCTCGTGACGGTGGCTACTCGGGGAGAAACCAGACAAGAAAGGACCATAGCATGACGGAAACCGCGCGACCGGGGACAGTCCACCGGGCAAGCGGGACACGCCTTTCCCACCGGGATCGCGTGCGCGCGGCGCTGGCGAGCCAGCCGGTCGATCGTCCCGCGGTAAGCTTCTGGGTGCACTTCCCGGGGGAAGATCAGGCGCCGGACGGCCTTGCGACCTGCACCCTGGACCTCCAGCGAACCTATGACCTCGATATCGTGAAGCTGCATCCAACGGGCATGTATCCAGTAGTGGATTACGGCGTGGCAATCCGGCTCTCTTCGGACGGGCTCGGCACCACCGAATATGTGTCGGGGCCGGTTTCCGGGCCGGACGACTGGAGCCGCGTGCCGGCGGCCTCTCCCGATCAGGGCGAGCTCGCGCGCCAGATCGAAGCGGTGCGCCGGGTACGCGCCGGGCTTGGGGATGACACCCCGATCATCCAGACTATCTACAGTCCACTCAGCCTGGCCGCGAAGCTGGTCGGTGGCAAGCTCACGCCTGCACTGATGACGACCCCGAGTCTGCCGCCGCTGCTCGCTCGCCTCGCCGCGGATGTCACGGCGTTCGGTAAGGCCTGCATCGAGGCAGGGGCTGACGGCTTCTTCTTTGCCAGCCAGCTGGCGAACAGCGGGTTCGATCGAGACGAGTACGAGCGGCTCGGTGTGCCGTACGACTTGCAGGTGCTGTCCGCGCTGCGGCCCCTTGCCTGGATAGTCGTGCTCCATCTCCACGGTGACAAGCCGTACATGCACCTCGCGGATCGATACCCGGTAGATGCTCTCAGCTGGGAAGATCGTGAGACCACGCCCGGAATCGCGGAAGCGCGAACCATGACCAGGCGCAGCTTTGTCGCCGGCGTCGGACGGCGCGTCCCGCTGGCGTCCGGTAGGCCGGAAGATGTGGCCGAACAGGTGGGCCAGGCCGTCGCGGATGCCGGCGACCGTGGGTTGGTCGTGGCACCGGGTTGCACGATCCCTGTCAGCGTTTCCCGCGAGAACCTGCAGGCCCTGCGCTCGGCAGTAGAACCATGAACAACCCTCCTCGCCGGCCCACGCTTAGCGACCAGGCGTACCGGGCGATCAAGCGCCGCATCATCTGCCTGGCGATGCCCCCCGGTATGCCATTTACCGAGGCGCAGCTGGCAGCCGAGCTCGGCCTGAGCAAGACGCCCGTTCGTGAGGCGCTCTCTTGGCTGCAACGCGATGGACTGGTCGATGTCGAGGCTCGTTCCGGTTATGCAGTCGCGCCCGTCACGATCAAAGACGTGCGAGATCTCTTCGCGCTACGGGTGATCCTGGAGGGTGAAGCGGTTGCGCTCGCGGCGTGCCGCAAGCTGTCGTCCCAACACCTCGCGATACTGGAACCGCTAAGCAGTGCCGGGTACGATCCCAACGATCACGAGACCATCAGCGACTTCCTGAGCGTGAATTCACAGTTTCATGCCACGATCGCGCGGCTTGGAGGAAATGGCAGGCTGGCAGCGGCGCTCGAGCAGGTGCTGCAGCAGATGGAGCGGCTGTTTCACCTCTCGCTGGCCGCCATTCTCCGCGTTGATGTCAGCGCTACCAACCATCATGGGCTCATCGCCGCCATCGAGAGCGGCGATCCCGCGGGCGCCCGCGCTCTGGCAACCGCCAACACGCTGGCCTCTGAACGCATGGTGATCGAGAGCCTCCTCTCCAGCGACGCGATCCTCTTCGCGAACATCGCCGAGGTACCGCACACATACCCCACCCCGTCGGGCGCGGCCCACGAGGACGGAGCCGGCAGGGGCCCTGCTGGAACGCGCGCCGGGCTCAAGTCTGAAGGCGTGAGGGTGGAGCATGCGTGATACGGCCGTCGCCGGCATGACCCGTCGGGAGCGCGTGGCCGCGGCGTTTCGCGGCGCACCGGTCGACTATCCTCCGGTCACCTTCTGGCAGCACTCGCCGGGCCGGGATTTGCGGGCCGAGTCGCTCGCCGCTGCCACGGTTGAGCTCGCCGGCGCATTCGATCTCGATCTCATCCGCCTGGTACCAACCGGGATGTATTCGGTCATGGACTACGGGATGGAAACCCGGCTGGCGACCGACGGGAGTGGGTCCACCGAGTTCGTGTCGGGTCCAATCAAGCGTCCGGAAGACTGGCGACGCCTTCCTCCCGTCACGGCTCGGGCCGGTCAGCTAGGGGAGCAGGTTCGCGCCGTGGCGCTCGTCCGCGAGGCTCTCGGGCCGGACGTGCCGATCCTTCAAACCGTGTTCAGTCCGTTGACCATGGCAGTCAAGCTCGCCGGAGGAAAGCTCGGGCCGCTGATTCTGGAGTCCGGCGATGCGATTCACGATGCCCTCGCGCGCATGGCGGCGGATGTTGCTGCCTTCGGCGCTGCGTGCCTCGACAGTGGTGCCGACGGCATCTTCTTTCTCTGCATACATGCGAACGAGAGCGTGGACCGAGCGGTGTACGAGGCGCTGGGCGTGCCCTACGACCTGCGCGTTCTGACGGCGCTGCGCGAGCGAGCCTGGGGCATCATGCTCCACATTCACGGGCGCGGCCCGTACTTCGACCTGGCTAATCGCTACCCGGTGGACGCGGTGTCGTGGGAGGATCGCGAGACAGAACCGTCTCTCCGCGACGCCCTCGCGCTCACCTCGCGCTGTCTCACCGGCGGCATCGGCCGCGTCGATCCGCTGGTGACGGGAAGCTCCTCAGACGTGACAGCGCAGGTGGAAGCAGTGCTCGCAGCGACCGGCGAGCGCAGGATCGTCGTGGCGCCGGGATGCACGCTTCCGCACGGCGTTCAGGAAGAGAATCTGCGGGCACTGGTAGCGGCAGTGCGTGGAGGGGAATAGTGCAGCTCTTCTTCTTATCTGTGGGGTTCGGCCTGGTAACGGCGTCGGTGGTAGCCATTGCGTCAGTCGGGCTGACACTGCAGTTCGGCGTGACCAACTACGTCAATTTCGCCTATGGCGACTTTCTCACACTGGGCGCCTACCTGACGTGGACGCTGAATTCGGCATTCGGGTGGAACTTCTGGCTGGCCCTTATAGCGGGAAGCTTCGGAGTCGGCGTGGCGGCTCTGATCATCAGCCAGGTAGTTCTCGAGCCGTTCGTGCGCAAGGGCGGCCCGCTGCTGATTATCCTGGTCGTCACATTCGGCCTGTCGCTCATCCTTGCCAACACCATCCTCGCCGTCTGGGGCGCCGACTACAAGCAGTACAACGTGCCCCTGGAGAATCCGATCTCGATCGGTCCGCTCCTGTTAACGGCCGACCAGCTCGGCATCATTGCCCTTTCCATCGCGGTCATGGTCGCTATCCATCTCGTTCTCACCCGAACCAAGCTTGGCAAGGCAATGCGCGCCATGTCCGACGACAAGAATCTGGCCAGTGTCAGCGGTATCCCTGCCCGCCAGGTGACGGCATTGGTCTGGCTCCTCTCGGGAGTGCTCGCGGGACTGGGGGGCGGGGTGCTGGCGCTCAACGTGGCGACGTTTGATTCCAGCATCGGCGTGACCTTCCTCTTCGTCATCTTCGCCGCCGTCATTCTGGGAGGGATCGGTAAGCCGTACGGAGCGATGCTGGGCGCCCTCATCATCGGCATGGCGGTCGAGCTGTCGTCGGTGTGGATCCCGTCGCAGTACAAGCTGGACGTGGCCTTCGTGCTCCTCGTCCTCGTGTTGCTGACGCGGCCGCAGGGCCTGATGTCGGTCCTGGGAAAGGCGTAGCGATATGGACACACCTCTCGCCTACTACCTGGCGAATCTCGCGGTGTACTTCCTCATCTACTGCATGCTGACGATGGGGCTGAACATCTCGTTCGGCATGACCGGCATCCTCGACTTCGCGTACATCACCTTCATGGCAGTCGGCGCGTATGTGGCCGGGGTCGTTGCTCTGGGTCCCGCGACGCTCGACTCCCAGATGACCTACATCCTGGGGCTTAACTGGCCGTTTCCCCTGCCGTTGATCGCGGGCGGTGTAGCTGCCGGGCTGTTCGGGGCCCTCGTCGGACTCCTGGCGATGCGGCGGCTGCGGAGCGACTATCTCGCCATCGTATTGGTGGCGACGTGGAGCATCTCCTGGAACCTCGCCTCCAATTTCACCGGGCTCTTCAACGGCACGACGGGGCTTCTGAACGTGCCACAGCCGCTCGCCACGAACTTCAACGCGGACCCGAATTCGTACGTCTACGTGTTCATCCCAATCGCCGCGATCTGCGTCGTCCTGTTCTTCGTCGTGGCCTACCGGATCGAGCGATCGCCCTTCGGGCGCGCTCTTCGCGCCATCCGTTCCGATCCCGACGTGGCGGCGGCATTCGGCAAGCGAACGATGCGGCTGCGTCTCCAGGCCATGATGATGGGCTGCATGTATGCCGGACTCGCCGGGGCGCTGACGATCCTGTATATCGGCGCCATGAATCCGAGCGCGTGGGCCATCGTCGAGACCGTCATCGTCTTCTCCGCGCTGCTGGTCGGCGGACGTGGCAACGTTTTCGGCGCCATTCTCGGCGCCCTGCTGGTGCGGATCGTGATCATCGAGGGAACCGGGCTGCTGCCGCAGGTTCCGAATCATCCAGAGCTCCTGGGCGCGCTGCGGAATATCGCCATCGGCGTTCTCATCATCATCGTGATGTACTTCCGTCCGCAGGGCGTACTTCCTGAGCGGCGCCGGCGCTACGAGCTCAAACCGCGACGAGCTCAACGAGTCCGGGAGGCAGCGCGTGACAGCGCCTGAGGCGATCCTCTCCGTCCAGGACGTCCGGCACGCCTTCGGCGGTGTGCAGGCCGTCAACGGTTGCAGCTTGCAGGTTCCGGCAGGGAGTATCACCGCTCTGATCGGCCCGAATGGCGCCGGGAAGACGACGCTGGTCAACCTCGTGACGGGCATGATGCGTCTCCAGGGCGGATCCGTGGAGTATGCCGGCCAGAATATCAGCCATTGGGCGCCGGATCGTGTAGCGCGCGCCGGGTTGCTGCGTACCTTTCAGCTATCCCGTGAGTTCACCAAGCTCACCGTGCTCGAAAACCTCCTGGTGGCGGCGACCGGTCAGATCGACGAGTCTCTGTTTGGCGCGCTGTTCCGGCGCCGTTCGGTCCAGAAACAGGAGCGAGCGCTGGTGGAGAAAGCTCGACTCCTGCTCTCTATCTTCAGCCTCGACGATCTCCGCGATGAATGGGCGGAGAACCTCAGCGGGGGGCAGAAGCGACTCCTGGAATTGGCCCGCGCGGTGATGGCCGAGCCGCGCATGCTGATCCTGGACGAGCCAATGGCCGGCGTGAATCCGGCACTCATGACTCGTCTGGAGGAGCACATCCGCGACCTCCGGCGCCAGGGAATCACGTTTCTGATCGTCGAGCACAATCTGCACGTGGTCGAGCGGCTGTGCGATCTGGTGATCGTGATGGCGGAGGGAAAGACGCTGGCGGCAGGAGCGATGTCGGAGCACCGGGCGAATCCGGAAGTCGTGCGCGCCTACCTTGGCAGCGGCGCGGGGCCGGCGGAGTGAGCGCCCTCACCGTTCGCGCCTTGAGCGCCGGCTACAGTCGTTTGCCGGTCGTCTCGGATATCGACCTTGACGCGCAACCGGGAGCCGTTACCGCGATCGTGGGTCCTAACGGCGCCGGCAAGTCTACCCTGCTCAAGGCGGTCATGGGAATCCTGCGCCCGATGAGTGGCAGCGTGCTACTCGGTGACCGCGACGTCACGGGATGGGAGTCCCACCGTGTTGCGCGGGCGGGCATGGGCTACGTGCCGCAGGTCGGCAATGTCTTTCCGTCGATGTCGGTTGTCGAAAACCTCGAGATGGGCGCCTTTACCCGCAAAGGGGGAATCAAGGAGCGCATGAACGAGGTGCTCGCGATGTTCCCCGATCTGCAGGCGGCAGCGCGACGGCCGGCCGGCGTCCTGAGCGGCGGGCAGCGCAATATGCTCGGCATGGCGCGGGCGCTGATGCTGGACCCGCAGGTCCTGTTGCTGGACGAGCCCACCGCCGGTCTCGCCCCAATGTATGTCGGCCGCATCTGGGATCGAGTTCAAGCCATCGCAGCGAGCGGCACGAGCGTGGTCGTGGTGGAACAGAACGTCGACCTGGCGCTCGATCACGCCGACTGGGCATACATCCTGATCGCCGGCCGCAATTTTGCCCAGGGGCCGGCAGACGAGATCCGGCGGGCGGATCTCGCCGCCATCTTTTTGGGACAGGCGCCGCAGCAGGGCGCCGTCGGCTTGTGAACGAGCAGAGAGGAGGGAAACGAAAGCCCAACGATTTCGCGGGCCACCGTACCAAATGCGCTTTCAATGGAACCCCAGTTATTTCAGGAGGGAAGCACCAGTGGCTTTGAGGCAGATGTATCGACGACGCGGATTCCGGCTGGCAACGCTGGTCGCGATCCTGGCGCTTGTGTTTACAAATCTCGGGATCCAGCAGACGGCGGCGAGCACGCCGCGCGCCGGAGCGCCCGTGTTCATGGCAGAGCTCTTTCCCATGACCGGCAACGTGTCGTTCGTGGGAAGCGCCTTGCTCCACGGCGCCACCGTAGGCGAGTGGGAGGTCAACCACCACGGCGGCATCATGGGCCAGCAGCTGCAGGCTGAGCTGCAGGATGACGCCGGGGACGCGGTAGATGCGGTACCCGCCTGGCACGCACTTGAATTGAAGAAGCCTGCTTTCGAGCTCGGTCCGACCGTGCTCACGGCCGCTTCGGTCATCCGGCTGTACGACCCCACGCACCTGGTGGACTTTCTGGTGGCGGGCGCTCCGACCTACGACAACATGAGCTACAAGTACGTATATCGGGTCACGCCGTCGGATTCGACCATGGCAAAGGGCATGGCAGCGTACGCGATCCACAAGAAGCTGCTGCACGCCGTCATGCTGTTCACCAACGGGTTTAACTCGCAGACGATCGTGCCGCCGCTCTCCGCGGACTACCAGCGCCACGGCGGCCACGTTGTTGCCAACGTGTCACTCGTGCCCGGTCAAAGCTCGTACCGCACCGAGCTCGAGCAGGCGTTCGCCAAGAAGCCGGATGTCGCCTTCTGGCAGAGCGATGCTCAGACCGCCGGAACGCTCTTCCACAACATGGAGGAGCTCGGCCTGATGAAGATCCCGGTAATCGGAACCGACAATGCCGGCGATGTAACCATCGCCAAAGCCATGGGCCTCAGCTACGCTTCGAAGTACCTGTCGGGCATGGCCGGCTCTGCGCCGGCAGGCCCCGCCTGGAAGCACTACACGGTCGATTATCAGCAGGTCTACCACACCAGGCAGCCGCTCGATCTGTCGTCCAACATGTACGACGCGGTAGTCATCGCAGCGCTTGCGATGGACGCGGCGCATTCGACGAACCCGTCCGTATGGGTGAACAAGCTTCGCGCGGTATCCGATCCTCCCGGCCAGCGCTGCGCCACGTACACCGGCTGCTACGCGCTGCTGCGCCATGGGAAGAAGATCAACTTCGACGGAGCTTCCGGACCCATGGACTTCAACAATCACCACAACGTCTTCGGATCGTGGGACGTCGTGCAGTTCGACACCTCCGGCAAGCTGCACACGCTCTACCACGAGCCCGCGTCGCTGATTCAGCGCTTTTAGCTCGCTTCTAGGGGCCCAGGATGGGGGGCCGACCTGGAAAACGGACGGCTGCGCAATGCGCAGCCGTCCGCGGTTCGACCTGTACGGAGAGGAAATGAGTCAGCAGTCAGCGGCTACCGTACTGGAGGCACTAGCCAAGGGTGGCCTCGCCGGGATCATCGTCGCGGCGATCTTACTGCTGCCGAGCGGTAGTCGCGTGGCGGGGGTGCTCGTCATGACACCGGTCATCACCGCGACAAGCTTCTTCTTCGTGGGCATGAGTCATGGACCATCCGCGGCCCGCCAGCTCGCACTCTCGGCGCTGCTGGCCTTTCCGGTGACATTGGTATTCGTTGTTGCGATGTACCTCTTCCTCGGAAGATTGGCAGTGGTTCCCAGCCTCGTCGCGAGCTATGCGCTCTGGGCGGTAGCTGCCGCCGGTTACCTGCTCATCGCGCGTTGATCATTGAATCCGCCGTCCGCACCGCGTATCATCATGCACGGTGAAGGCTCCCTGGCGTGTCCCGTGAGTCCTCGCCGGCCGGTCCAGTGCCGTCCCGTCCAGGAGAGGATACAGCTGTGCGAAAGGCTTTGTAGTCGGCGTGGAGAAGACCGTCGAGGAGCGCATCTACGACTGGTTCCTGGATGAGCTCCGGGTGACTGGCCCGGAGGGAGAAGAGCTTGCCTCGGCTCTGCAGCGGTTGCGGAGCGAGGGACTGATGATGCGAGAGGACCGGCTGGTCGAGCTGTTCGACCGCCTGGGGAACCAGGAGTCGGTGTGACGCGTCTCCGGAAGCTGGACGTCACCGCATTACGCGGCATCACCAGGGCCTCACTGGCGTTTGACGGGGGCTCGGTCGTCCTGGGTGGCGGAAACGGCACCGGGAAGAGCGCGTTCGTGGACGCCCTTGAGTTTCTCTACACCGGGTCGGTCTCCACCCTGAGCGGTGTGGCGGGACTCAGCCTGCGCCTGCACGGTCCCCACGTTCGCCACGACGGGAACGAGGCTCGCGTGTCGGCGACATACTGCGATCCCGATCTCTCCATTACGCGCCACCTGTCGGGTGTCGTGGACGTACCGGCGGCGCTCGAGACGCACCTGGCCCGAGGCGGACGTCTCAGCTTTATTCTGCGCCGCGCTCAGCTCCAGCAGTTCATCCATGCGACCCCGGCCAACCGCTACCGCAGCATGACGGAGCTGATCGGAGCCGAGACTCTCGATCGGACCGAGCTTGCCTTCAAGCGCGCGGCCGATGCCATCGAACGCGACGTCACGACCCTGGAGGCGAGGCGGGCTGAGATCGAGAATGCGCTGCGGGCGCTCCCACAAGACGAGTCGACGACCGATGAGCTGCTCGCACAGGCAAACGAGGCCCTGAGTGACCTTGGGTTCGAGATAGAGATGAGCGAGCTCGCCGACACCGGCCAGGCCCGTACCGTCGTGCTGGAGCGACTGTCCGCCCGGCAGGTGGACACGGCGACCGAAGCACGCGAGCGCGCCGCGGATGCGCTGTCTCGCGGCATCGAACAGGGGCTACTCCGTGAGGCCATCCGGCAGTATCTCGAGCTGGCCCGGGCCCGTCACGATGTGAAGCTGGGGGCACAGGCGCTCGACTTACTGCAGGTCCTCCTGCGGGGCCGCGACTACATCCTGCAGATCAACACCAGCCGGTGTCCGCTCTGCGAGCAACGCATCGAGGCCGAAGATCTGCTCCGTCACATTGCCGCGAGAATCACCGACCTGGAGGCGGCCAGCCTCTTCAAGCGGAAGTTCGACGAGGCCCGCGATGCCCTCGATTCCTCGCTGCAGGCGACCGCGGCCCGCACTCAAGAGGCGCTTGGTCTGCTGGCGCGGACCGGAATCACTGCGCCATCGACGCCGCTCGACGCGCTTGCCATGCTGCGCGAAAGCGTGCGAACCGAGGCGGTAGCGGAGAGCGTGGACATGGCGGAGCGGCTGGACCGCGCGCTCGATCGGTGGCAATCGTGGTCAGAGGCAACGGCAACCACGCTCCGCGACCGCGGCCAGCGTGAAACCGAGGATCCCGACAGGCATCGCGCCGCCGAGCAGGCGCTGGCGGTGATCGAGCAGGTCCGCGTGACACACGCCGCGATAGAGCGCAGCCGCCAGGATCACCAGGCGTTGATTGACGAGCGACGCGGTATCGAGCGCAAGCTGCGAGCCCGCCGTCGGTCGTTGAAGCTGGCCCGTGACACCTACGGCACCTTCAACCGCGTGAAGAACCGGGAGATACAGACGGTCTACGACGAGCTGCGCTCCGATCTGGCCGACTACTACGACTTCCTGCACCCGGAGGAGGGACACGGAGTCGTACAGCTCACCATGGATCCCAGAAAGCGCGGCAGCTCAGAGCTCCAGATGGGGTTTTACGAGCGCGCCCTCGAGGACCCACGGGCCTTCAGCAGCGAAGGACACCTGGATTCGCTCGGTCTCTGCCTCTTCCTGGCCTTCGCCAATCGGTTCAACGGCGACTGGCCGCTCCTGGTCCTCGACGATGTCGTGACGTCGGTCGATGCCGCGCACAAGCAACGCGTGGCCGACCTGCTTTTCCAGCGATTTGGGGATCGTCAGCTCTTCATCACGACGCACGACGCACGCTGGTTTGTGGACCTCGGGCGCGCTCAGCGCGACAGCGGCAACAGCAGCACGAGCAACCTCGTGATCGAGTCGTGGTCGCTCGAGGCGGGCCCGCAACTCCGCCTCGTGGCATCCTAACCCCAGCCGCCCCCCATATCGCCGCCGCCCCCAGCATCACCGCCCCAGTCGCCGCCGCCGAAATCGGCTCCGCCGGCGTCGGTTGGAGGGCCCGCGTCCATGGCGCCACCATCGCCCCAGCCGCCAAAGCCGGCGCCTCCTGCATCGGTCGGCGCCGAGGCGGCGCCGGACATGTCATTGCCAACCCAGCCGGCGCCAGGATCCATGAACAGCCCGGGACCGGCGAACCAGCCGCCGACATCGATTCCGACGATGAAGGGAAGCCAGTACTGCCAGGAGGGGCCGCCGTAGGCGTAGTACCACGGATTGTTGGGCACCGCCCACCATGGAACGGCCGCGCCGCTGTACCCTACCGTCGCGATCTGCGGCGTTTGCCCCTGCGCCAGCTGCTGCGCGCACACCGAGCAAATCTCGACCTCCATGGTGTTACCGCGGCCATCGTCGATCGTGCGGGTGATGTACGGCGGCCGGTCTTCCCGCCCGCAATAGAAGCAACGGCGAGCCGGGACGTCGAGCGGCGAGGTGAGGGCGCCTTCGATACCCAGCCGGTGCATCACACCGCGCAGTGCCAGCGTTGCCTGGGCCGCATCCTCGTTCGCCTGAATGAGCATTCCTTGAGTCGACGCTCGCTCGATCTCGGTGCGGGCCCGGTCGCGCAGGCCCAGCGCACGATCGTACTCCGACCTGACATCCGGGGGCATTTGCGGGGCCGCAACCTCGATCTCATTGACTGCCTCGTCGGCGAGTGAAAGCGTGTGGCCGGCAGCCGCGCGCAGCTCGTCGGTGCGGCCGCCGAACACGGAACGACGGCGGAAATAGGCGAGAAGGAGAGCGCCGCCCACGACGAGCACGATAAAGGCGATGATGCCCCACGTCACGAGCGAGTTTCGGAACGCGGTATCCTCCGCGGCCCGCGTCTCGGTCACGGCCAGACCCGCCGCGAATATGGCGCAGGAAGTGAATCCATATGCCGTGCAGCGGGGTCGGGCTCGCAGGGCAATGGATGTTTCCTGCGAGACAGAGAGCGTGTCCGAGCTGATTCCGATGCCGCGCGGATAGACGACGATCAGGCTTCCGGCGAAATCCTCGTAGTTTCGTAGCTGCGACGCGGCCTGCGCCGGCGAGAGGATGTTCGAGGGCACGTGCGCCAGAATGGCGATCTTCTCGGGTACCTGCCTGGCGCCGGCCGCATTCACTGCCGCCTGCAGCCGGTTGAGGTCGCCCGTTTTGACGCCGAAGTGACCGTATGCCTGGTCCGAGATGTACACGTCGCCCCTGGCCAGCGCGTCGAGAACCGCCGTATTCGAGTCCGCCAGGGCGGCGACGCCGGGAACCAGAAAGGCAAGACACGCGATCAGGATCGGCAGGAGGCGACGCAATCTCAAGGGAGGACACTCCTCGTCCGCGGCACTCGCGGCGCCGCGCTCGTTCCGTGCGATTCTATCGGCCCTGGCCGGCGAGCCCGGGTCCGGTGGCGAGGGAAGCTCCCGCACGACCCCGACGTCTTCCCGAAGCAGACAAACGGGGCCGGGACGGATGACCGTCCCGGCCCCGGAGCGCCCTTCCCGTTACGTGTTCGGGGTGTTGTCGACGTTCTGCGACGTCGAATCGCTGTTGTCGCCTCCGGAAGTGGCGTTGCCGACCGCAGATCCGACGGCGTCTTTGACATCGTTGGCAGTGCCCTGCACATCGCCCCAGGCCTTCTGCGCCTTGCCCTCGGTCTGCTGCTGCTCGTCGCCCGTGACGTTACCCATCACGTCCTTGGCCTGGCCCTGGACCTTATCTTTGAGCTCACCCATGTGGTGTCCTCCTTACGGTCCTGAACTGACCGCAACCCATCAGAGGGCAAGTTACATGCCAGCTGGAGCCGGCTGCCGGCGAGAATGCGAAACCGTCGGAAGCGATACGCCGAGGCGCGTTGGTGTGCCGGGAGGACCGGGCAGCGACTCCACTCCGCACGGCGCGGGCGGACGGAGAAGGCCTACCTGCCGTGCCGGCCGGTGCGAGAGGGAACCGAGCGCCGCTAGGGTAGCTCGTCGTACGCGACGAGCGTCAGGAAGTCCTCCCACTCGGGACCAAGCGCGACGCGGGCGAAGAGCGAGGCGGCCAGGTCGAACCGGCCAGCGGCATATGCCTCCTCGCCCAGGGCGGCTCGAATCGCGTCGATCTCCTCCGCGAGCATGGCTTCGACGAGTTCCCGGGTCACCCGGCGCCCATCTTCGAGCGTCACCCCGTACCGGATCCACTGCCAGATCTGAGCGCGCGAGATTTCGGAAGTCGCCACGTCTTCCATCAGGTTGTTGATGGCCGCCGCGCCGATCCCGCGCAGCCACGACTCGAGGTACCGGATGCCTACGCTGATATTGAGACGGATACCAGGCACCGTCACCGTTCCGGTGGGCGGAGTCAGCAAGTCCGCCGCCGACACCGCAACGTCGTCACGCCGCCGGTCAAGCTGGTTCGGGCCGGGCATCAGCTCGTCGAAAACGTCCTTTGCGACCGGGACGAGACCGGGGTGCGCGACCCAGGTGCCGTCGTGGCCGTCGCCGGCCTCCCTCCGCTTGTCGGCAGTCACCTGCCGGAGGGCTTCAGCGTTTGCCGCCGCGTCGGCGCGCACCGGGATGTATGCCGACATGCCGCCGATCGCGTGAGCGCCACGGTGGTGACAGGTGCGGATGCACAGAAGCGAGTACGAGTGCATCATGTGGGTCGTCATCGTGACCTGACCGCGATCAGGGAGCACGAAGCCGGGATCGTCACGAAACTTCTTGATGATGCTGAAGATGTAGTCCCAGCGCCCGCAATTCAAGCCCGCCGAGTGGTCGCGGAGCTCCCAGAGGATCTCGTCCATCTGGAAGGCAGCGAGGATTGTCTCGATGAGAACTGTCGCTTTGATGGTCCCGACGGGCATGCCGAGCACCCGTTGCGAGTGGACGAAGACGTCGTTCCAGAGCCGGGCCTCGAGATGGTGTTCGAGCTTGGGAAGGTAGAAGTACGGCCCGGTTCCGCGCTCCATGAGGACACGCGCGTTGTGGAAGAGGTACAGGCCGAAGTCGAAGAGACCGCCGGAAACCGGCTGCCCATCGATCAGCACGTGCTTCTCCACCAGATGCCAGCCCCGCGGCCGGACCATGAGCACCGCGGTCCGTTCGTCAAGACTGTAGGTGCGTCCGTCAGGCGACTCGAAAGCAATCGTCCGATCCACCGCGTCGCGCAGATTGATCTGACCGGACACGAGGTTGTCCCAGGTCGGCGCATTGGCATCCTCGAAGTCGGCCATGAAGACGCTCGCGCCGGAGTTGAGCGCATTGATCATCATCTTCCGGTCGGTCGGTCCGGTGATCTCTACCCGCCGGTCCTGCAGGTCCGCCGGCGCCGGCGCGACTGTCCACTCGCTCTCGCGGATGCCGGCGGTTTCAGCCAGGAAATCAGGTACCCGGCCGGCATTGATCTCGATCTGTACGTCGGCTCGCCGCTCGAGAATCTCCTGGCGCCTACCTTCGAATCGCCGCGAGAGGCCGGCCACGAAGGCCAGCGCCTCCGGTGACAGGATTGAAGCGTAGTCTGGCGGTACCGGCGCCGTAATCTCCACTCCGTCCGGCAGCGCGCTAGCGTAATCGGGGCGATCGCGCATGGTCGTGACCATCTAGGCGGTCAGCTCGCCGAACTGCTCTTCCTCCGTCGATCCGTGCAGGGCGGTCGTCGAGGCGTGACCACCGGCGACCACCTGCGCGACCTCGTCGAAGTAGCCGGTGCCGACTTCGTGCTGGTGCTTGACGGCGGTGTATCCGAGCGCTTCGTCGGCAAACTCACGCTTCTGCAGCTCCGAGTAGGCGGCCATCCCGTCCTCCCGGTAGCGCCGCGCCAGGTCGAACATGCTGTGGTTGAGCGTGTGGAAGCCGGCCAGCGTGACGAACTGGAAGGTGTAGCCCATCCGGGCCAGCTCCTGCTGGAAGACGCGGATGGTGCGCCCGTCGAGGTGCTTGGCCCAGTTGAAAGACGGTGAACAGTTGTACGCCAGATGCTTGCCGGGGAACCGCTCGTGAATGGCATCGGCAAACTGCTGCGCCTCGTCGAGATCGGGATGGGCGGTCTCGCACCAAATGAGGTCGGCGTATGGGGCGTACGACAGCCCCCGCGCTATCGCGGCCTCGAGCCCGCCGCGCGTGCCGAAGAAGCCCTCCACCGTTCTCTCGCCGGTGAGAAGATGGCGATCGGCAGGGTCCGAGTCACTGGTAATCAAATGTGCGCTGTTGGCGTCGGTGCGGGCGACGATCAGGGTCGGGACATCGCACACGTCGGCGGCCAGGCGGGCCGAGATAAGGTTGCGGATCGCGGCCGAGGTGGGTATCAACACCTTTCCGCCCATGTGGCCGCATTTCTTCTCCGATGCCAGCTGATCCTCGAAGTGAACGCCCGCCGCGCCGGCCGCGATCATCGACTTCATAAGCTCGAAGACGTTGAGCGCGCCGCCGAAGCCGGCCTCGGCGTCCGCCACGATCGGGGCGAACCAGTAGATATCACTGCGGCCCTCCAGGTGGTCGATCTGATCGGCGCGCTGCAACGCCTGGTTGATTGCTCGCACCACCTGCGGCACGCTGTTGACCGGATAGAGGCTCTGGTCGGGGTACATTTGCCCCGACTGGTTGGCGTCGGCCGCAACCTGCCAACCGCTGACATAAATCGCCTTCAAACCGCCACGCACCTGCTGGACCGCCTGGTTGCCGGTGAGCGCTCCCAGGGCTGCAACGTGCTCGCCGGAATTCAGTAGCGTCCAGAGGCGCTCCGCCCCCAGTCGCGCCAGCGTATGCTCGATGCGGACTGATCCCCGCAGCCGCTCGACATCCTTGTTTCCATAAGGGCGTTTGATGCCATCAAACCGATCCATCAGGCTGGCCCGAGTACTCACGTTGCCGTCCTTTCGCTGCTTGCCCCCGGCTTCCACCGGAGACGAAATACATACTTCGAAACTATCAGTCCTGATGCATAATTTCTACTCGAAGTTTCTATGCGGTATATCAGTGCTACTTATGCATCGTCTGGCGCGGCCTCCCGCCGGCGAGGCCCGGCAATCTGTCACATGACCGAACTGGAGACTTGCCGAGAGGACGTCGACGTTGGGTGCGCTCCGCGCGCCGATCGGTCTGTGCTTTACATGCGCATCAGTCGCTGGTACGCTGGAGTCGAACCTACAGGGTTCACAAAGGGGGTGGTGTGACGATGGCAAAGACGGATTCAGCTGCGGCGAATGCTGCCCATGCCTCGGCCACACGCCTTCCGCTGAGACGCATCGGCACCTAGGACCGCCTCGAGCCCCGGCGGGCACCCGTAAGCCCGGCGGTATGGAGAACGGCTCCCGACCGGCGTAGCCGGCAGACAGCGTCCGTGGGGCATCGCCACCAGCGCGTGCCGTCGGGAGCTGGAACACGCCACCCGGTCCAGGTGAACGCAGCCGCCGATCCCGACCTTCGGCGCATCGCCGTGCCGTCCGTGTCGCCCATTTCAGCAGTTCGGCTCATCACACCCGGCGATATCTGTTCCCCCGCACCCGCGGAAACGGGCAAGGAGGTAGATCACATGAAAGTCAGCACCCGTATCAGCAGCGGCCATCAACCAGTGTTTCCATCGATTGCAAGCGGCCCGGCTCGCGAGCCGGCCGCCGTTCATGCACGACAGGAGCTCCGCAGTGACTCGTCAATACGCCATTCCGCCGGCGGCATGCGTCCGCCGGCTCCTTGATCCCAAACCGCCTACCGGCTGCCAGACGCGAGGCGCGCCATGAGGCAGCTCCGCATCGAAGACGAAGAGGATCTCGATACCGATCCGGACGATGCCCTCGACGCCGACCCTCTCGATCCTCTCCACGGCGACGGAACGATCGTCGAGGTGCTGGGCGAGCTCAAGAGCGGCAAAGAGGGAACGGTCTACGCGTGCCGGCTGAATCCCACGACCGGCCACGAGATCGGGGTGGCCAAGGTTTACCGTTCGCGCCGGGACCGCACCTTCCGCAATGACGCGATGTACTCGGAGGGCCGCAGCTTCGGCAAGGCCCGAGAGAATCGTGCGGTCAAGAACAAGAGCCGGAAGGGGCGCGAGATCCAGCAAGGCGCGTGGCTCAACCACGAGTGGGAGACGCTCCAGCGGCTCTCGTCGGCCGGAGCCGACGTTCCTTCGCCGATCGCCCGCTCTCCGAACGCCATCGTCATGAGCTTCATCGGCGAGGGCGAGCGACCCGCCGCGGCACTCAATCAGGCCGGCCTCGGTCGCGAAGAGGTCCGGCCGGCGTTCGATCGAATCCTGGCGAACGTCGAGCTCTTCCTCAGCCAGCACACCATCCACGGCGACCTCTCGCCGTTCAACATCCTCTACTCGGGAGCAAGACCCACCATCATCGACTTCCCGCAGTCCGTCGATCCACGGTTCAATCACCACGCGCTCGATCTGTTGGTGCGTGACCTCTCGAACGTCTGCGCCTACTTCACGCGCCACGGCATGCAGGTCAACGGCGAGCGAATGGCTCACCACCTGTGGGGTCGGTACGTGCGCTCCGAGCTGTGAGTCACGCCGGGCGGCCCCGCCGCCCGGCAGCTCCCGCCCGACTACGCCCGTGGAGCGATAGGTCCGGACACACACGTTGGGGAGCGCTCGCGGGCCAGACGGGATCGACGGGTGCGTTCGCCGGCCGCACTGCTACTTGACCTGGTACGGAATTTGCCGTACCGCCCATCGGAGCGTGCTTCAGGAGGGAGAAAGTCATGACGGTTCGACGTGGCGCCGGTACCGGCTCGCGCTGGGTGCTGCCGGTCATACTCGCGCTGGCGATCATCGCGCTGGTTGCGGTATTTGTCTTTGGATCTCGCATCAAGTCCGCCGTGAGTCCCGCGACGGCGACGCCGCAGCGGGCGGCTGTGGCCCAGTCGACCTCAACACCACTACCGGGCAAAGGCGTATCGACACCCGTACCGGGAGCAACCGCCTGCCCTACGCAAGCCGGACTCCAGTTGTGCGAGATCACCCACACCCAGAATGCCGTCTCGACCATCCAGTCCGGCGCCGACAGGGGAGACGCCCGCTACACCTTCTACCGTGATCCACGGCAGGTAGTGCAAAAGACGCTGCCGCAATACGGCTTCACGCAGCCGAGCTTTGAGATCGTTGCGCCCAATCCCTCGCCCACACCGACCCCCTACGCCGGCCAGGACGGGAGGCCGCTCGTCAAGTTCATCGTGAGCTACAGCGGCAAGTTCTACACGGTGTTCGTCGCCCAGCCGGCCAAGCACGGTCCGCAAGGGATCTGGCTGATCGTGACCATCGATCCCGGCAAGCAGTAGAGGGTACCGGCGACTCGTCAAGCATCGCGGCCGGCCCGGCCGCGACAGTTCCTCCGGACATCCGCGCCACCGTCCACTCTCAGACCACTGGCCGTTGAGAAAGACAGCTCGCGCCTATTGACAGATTGACAGCGACGCACTAATGTAGACAGCGCCCCGATTAAATCCGGCATCGGAGACTGTTCCATGGCCATGTCTGTTCGGCGAACGGCCAGACGGCTGCCGGCGTCTCGCCTGGCGACGGCGATCGCCATTGCCGCGCTCGCCCTCTCCCTCCTGCCGGAGATCGGCGCGACCGCTGCCCGGTCCCCGTCTATAGCGTCGATTCGCTATATCTACCACGGACTGACGGTACAGCCCCCACACGCCGGACCGCGCCCTGGCAGGGTGCGGCAGTCGCTCTTTGCGTCGTATTATCTCCAGACGCTGGCGCAGCAGAAGGCGTCGCTCACCTTCGCCGACCGTACCGTCCTCCATATGAATCAGCGTACCGACGTGGTCCTCAAGTCGCCCCACCTCACCGTGCTCAAGTCGGGGGAGGTGGAGGAGCTCGATGCGCCGGGGACGAATCACGAGATCCAGACCGATGCGGC
>DATGJB010000119.1:0-14127 GCA_035295425.1 Chloroflexota bacterium
GAGGAAGAGCGTCGCCTGTGTTACGTGGGCATGACCCGCGCCCGATCGTCCCTGTCGCTCTCCTATGCGCATACGCGGTGGCTTGGGGGGCGTCTGGTGGCTGGGGGAGCCAGCCGCTTCGTCGGCGAGATCGGACGCGGCAATCTGGAGCTTCAGGTTTCGCCCATCGTGGCCCGGCGGCCGCGGCTTGCATCAGCGCGAGTAGGGGACCGGGTTCACCACACTCGCTGGGGTCAGGGAACGGTAGTTGCGATCGATGGATCCGGGCGAGAAACGATGGTGAGCGTTCTGTTCGATTCTTCCGGGCGGCAGCGGCTCCAGCTCTGCCACGCCCCGCTCACCAGAGTGGACGAGGAGGCGCCGCGTGTCCGAGCCGGTTGACGGCGCGAATCGCCAGACCGACGGCGGGCGTCATCTCGGCATGTCTATTGTGACTGCCGTTCTCCTGCTGGCGGCGATCGCCGCGCTCATCCTCTGGCTCATCCCGGCGAACGACTATCTCTTGCTGCCGGGACAGGCAAGCCAGGTTGCGCCCATGATTTCGATCGCGGGGCACCGTGCTCCGCCCGGGGGCGGCAATCTGTACATGACGGACGTCACGCTGTACAAGGTCGACCACTACCTCGAGGAGCTCTATGGGCGGTTCCGGTCCGACGGTGAGCTGTTGCCGGCGCGAGAGGTCGCCGGCACGTTGAACGATACCCAGTACCAGCAGTTCAATGCCTGCCTGATGCAGAGCAGCATTCAGGACGCCGAGGTCGCGGCACTGTCGCAGGTTCCCGGATTCCATCCGAGGTTCTCGCCGAACGGTCCGACAATCGTGTGCGTCCTGTCCGGCACGCCCGCCTCGAAGCTGCTCCGTCCGGGGGACATCGTGGAAGCCGTGAACGGTACACGTACGCTGCGCGCGCTTCAGATCAGCCCGGTGGTCCACCGCGTCCGGCCCGGCGAGGTGGTTCACCTCCGGCTGTTGCGCCGAGACCGTCTCGTGACGGTGACGGTGCGAACGATCGCCTCGACCGGCGGCCAGCCGGATCCGCGCGGCAAGACGGCGCTGATCGGCGTCCAGCTGATGGACGAGCCGGTGCTTCCGGTCCGTATCACCATCAACGCCGGAAGCATAGGCGGTCCATCAGCCGGCCTGATGTTCGCCCTTGGAATCGTTCAGCGGCTCGAGAAGGCCGACCTGACACACGGGTGCAAGGTTGCGGGTACCGGGACCATCGACGGCAACGGCAACGTTGGTCCGATTGGCGGGGCGAAGCAGAAGATTATCGCCGCTCAGCACGCCGGCGCCCGGTACTTTCTCGTTCCCGCCACCCCGGATAACCTCGGGCCGGCCCGGGCCAATCGCGGCAGCGTCACCGTGGTGCCGGTAAAGACCCTCTCCGGCGCGCTCAGCTTCCTACGTCACCTGAAGCCCTGTCGCTAGGGCCGCCGCTGACCGGTACCCACCGCCTCGGCGCGGCGCTTTTCGTCCTTCTTTTTCGCGGCCCTGAGGTGCTTGTGCCAGGCCACTTTCTTGCGTTTGTTCATATGTGGTTTTCTCCCAGGCCGATTGTAACCGGGATGGGCGCTCACGGGCTCCCGCGGCATAGGAGTCTCCGCAACCAGCGAGAGTCGGGCAGGCGCCGGCGCGACCGTCGGGACGCGAACCGGCTGCTCTGCCGAATGCGGAAATGAAGGTGCGTGCGAGGTCGTGGGGGGCGTATACTGTGCCTCGTTCGCTATCTCAGGAGGAAATGAACGTATGTCGCGACTGGGCGCCCTTCTCATTGCCGCTCTGGCGGGAAGTATCGACTGGTGGATCGTGTCGGTAGCCGACCAGGCCCTCCCGCCGGGAGAATCCCGGCTCGTGCTCGCCGGCACAGTGCTGCTGGCCGCGATCACCGGCTACCTGGTTGGAAGCGCCGTCTTCGCCAGAGCGGAGCGAGCTGACTCCTACCTCGGCGCCTTCGCGACGCTTGCCGGCGGCGTGGGTTTCGGTCTCTGGGGCGCCGGTTGCGCGCTTGCCCTGACGGTCGGCTATCTCGGCGTGTACGGCAGCTGGCCCGAGGGATTGCTGGACCGCGTGCTCTACCTGCTGGCCTATCCTGCCTTCAGCGCCCTCGGCGGCTCCCTCGGCGCGCTGCTCGGGATGGTTGTGGGCGCACTCCTGGCCGGCTTGCTCACGCTGGCGAGGCCTGTGGTTCGGGGAGGACGTCTCTCCTGATCCAGCGCTGACCCCTCGCGGTATCCTTGACCTCGAGTCCTCGTTCGGCGAGAGCGGTGCGCAGTCGATCGGACTCTGCCCAGTCGCGATTCTTGCGCGCCGCGCGGCGCTGTTCGAGCAGCTCTCGCTCCTCCGGCGCCGTCCGGGACAGCGCCTCACCCATCGCGCGCAGCTCGAGTCCGAGCACGCGGTCAAAGTCTAGTAGCAGGTCGAGCTTCTGGCCAGGTGTAAGCTTCGAGCCGGCAACCGACAGCGCCACGGCCACTGCCCGCGGCATGTCGAGGTCCCGGTTGATGGCTTCGTGGAAGGAGTCACGCAGTGCCTCGGACTGCTCGCCCGGCTCGAATGGCGCGGACTCCTGGAGGAGCTCGGCAGTGGCTTCCCAGAGGCGCGCCAGGCCGGTTGCCGCGCCCTCCAGCGCCTCCCAGCTGAACTTGAGCGGTGTCCGGTAGTGCGCCTGATGCGTGAAGTACCGGTACGCCAGTGGGTGGATCCCGCGCTGCTCGAGATCGCTAACCGTGAAGATGTTGCCCAGTGACTTCGCCATCCGCTCCTCGTTCGGCGTTTCGAGGAAGGCGTTGTGCAGCCAGTAGCGAACGAATGGCTTACCGGTCGCGGCCTCACTCTGGGCGCGCTCGTCCTCGTGATGAGGAAAGATGTTGTCGATGGCGCCGGTGTGTATGTCGAGCTGCTCTCCCAGCAGCTTCATCGACATCGCAGAGCATTCGATGTGCCATCCCGGCACGCCGTTTCCCCACGGGCTCGGCCACTGCATCAGCTTGTCGGGCTCGGTGCCTTTCCATAGCGCGAAATCGGCCGGAGAGCGCTTGCCCTCGCCTACCTCGACGCGGGCGCCGGCAATCAAGTCGTCGACGGAGTTGCCGGAAAGCGCTCCGTAAGTAGGGTAGGTGGAGACATCGTAGTACACGTCCCGGCCGGAGACGTAGGCATGTCCCGAGTCGATCAGCCGCTGGGTCAGCTCGATCATCTCCTCGATGTACTCCGTGGCCCGCGGCATGGAGGCCGGCTCGAGCAGGTTCAGCTTGCGGGCGTCCGCCAGGAAGGCGTCGGTGAAGTGGCGGGCGATGTCCTGCGGCGTGCGATTCTGCTCGCGCGCCGACCGCTCCATCTTGTCGATGCCGGTGTTGAGTGTCTCATTCGTCAGGTGGCCGACATCGGTGATGTTTCGGACCTGTACGACGTCGTAGCCGTTGTACTCGAGCACGCGCCGCAACGTATCGGCGAAGATGTAGGCTCGGAAGTTTCCGGTATGGGCGTAGCTGTACACCGTCGGCCCGCAGTTGTACATCATGACCCGTGCCGGGTCGAGCGGCCGAAATTCCTCGAGTTTGCGGCCCAGCGTATTGGTCAGAAATATCGGCCGTCTTTCAGTCACAGTCGGCAATCCTTCGCGAAAAATCAGGACATTTTAGCAATGGCTCCCGAACCGGTCGACGCTTGAGCCGGCCGGCGCCGGGGGCTATAGTTATCTCGACGTCAGGCGGCAAGGCAGCGAGCGAGGGACATGCATCCGGACCCGGAGCGAGAGCAGAGCGGCCTGCCAACCGGCAGGATCGTCTACATCGGCGACGTGCGCCGGCGGCGTGAGGCGCGCCGCCGCGCGCCCGATCGGCACTACCTCTTCGCCCTCGGACTCATCGCACTCGTGGCCTGGGCTGCCTGGCTGGCAGTGCTGGTCTCCCTGGCGCCGTCTCGCCTGCTGTCGTACCTCGCGTTCTTCACGCCCCTCACGATTGCTCTCAGTGCGTCGGGGGCAATCGTTTCCTACGTGGTCGAAGGCCGGGTCACGGGCTGGCCGGTCCTGCGGCGCAGCACTCGTCACGGCCTGCTCCTCGCGGCGGTCATCGTGGCGAACCTGGCGCTGCTCGCCGCCCACCGATGGATTCTGCCCGTCGCCAGTGTGACGGTGGTGGGAGCGGTCCTGGTCGAGATTGCTATTCGGGCACGCCGGCCGTACTGACGGACATTCGTGCCCGCGGCGTCTTAGGTCGTGCCGCCCTTGGTCGGAGCCAGGATAAGAATTCTGGTGTTGAAAGGGCCGAGCCGGGTGTCCTGATGCTCCTCGCCGCCTCCGCGGGACGCGCGGTAGTCGACGACTTCGCGGACCACATACGGCGTGGCGCCTCCCGAGACCCAGAGTGAAGCGGTTTCGGTTCCACCCTGCGCCGCGAAGCTCGACGCACGGAACTCGCTTGTGCCTCCGCTGGTTCCCACCGGCTGGAAGTGGGCAGTAGCGGGAAATGTCACCATGGTGCGGGCGCGCTGCCAGCCCCCGGTGTACGGATCGACGAAACGCGTGCCCCTGGCGGATATCCACTTCTGGGCGTGGTACGAGGTGCGGTAGTAGACGGTCCCGTTCATGAAGATGATTTCGGCGCTGTAACGCAGAGTGTGTTTCGTCTTCCCGCCCGAGCGGGCCGTTACCACGACCGACTCAACGTCGCGCTCGCGATTCCGCGCCTCGTCTTCAGCGCCGCGGGCGTGCACCTGCACGATGAGAGTAGGCGTTGTTATGACGTTGAAGTCGGTGTGGATAAGCGTGCTCACTGAATTCGTGTTCTTTTCAGCGCGAGCGAGCAGGGATGCCGCTCCCGCTGCCCGGGCAACGGTCGCGGACGTGAACGATCCGAACGCCGCGCAAACCAAGGCGAGACACAGCGCGGCGCGTGTCGAATTTGTTGGGGCACGAGTCATGCGGAAAACAATCCTTCAGAGTGGTGGCAAATGCGAGCGGGTTCATCGACGGTTCAGAAATGCTAGCAGCCTTCCGGCTTCGCCCCTTAGCATAGACGTGTGATCAGCGACTGGTCCGACTCTGGCCGTGGGAACACGCGCCGTGGTTCCGGGTGGCGCGGGGCGAGCAAGCGCAGCGGACGGCCGCGGCGCGTTCTCGCCGTTCTCGTCGCGGCCGTGTATCTGACATTTGCGGCGGCGGCGGCTGGTGTCACTGCCCTCGTTCTGCATCAGCGCTCTGTCCTGGCTCTCGATCCCGGACAGAACCTCCCTCCCAGATACCTGGTGTTGATGGTTCTCGACGGTGCGCAGCCGGCGGACCTCACGGTCGGTAAGCTGCCTCACCTCGATGCGCTCAGGGCGGCCGGAACACAGTACACCAACGCGTTTGACGGTATCCTCGAAGCCGAAACACCGGCGGGGCATGCCACGATCTCAACGGGCTCGAGACCGGATCACAACGGGATCCTGGGATTCGATTGGTCCACCGCCAATGCTCGCTACAGTCTGTTCTCGCCCGATCAGATGGCGTCGGTCGAACAGATACTTCAGAACTCCGGTGCCCCGACCATCGGCTCGCTCTACAAGAAGCAGTATCCCCATGCCGTCGTGGTCGCGCTGTCGGGCCATAAGTACTACGCGGCTGCTCCGCTGGGAGGACCAGCGGCCGACGCCATCATGTACTACCAGGGCGATCCGAACGGCCGCTACGTTCCAACCTCCGTGCCTGGCCACGTGCCGCCGGCGTCCGTATTGGCGGCGCCGGGCCTGACCACGCCGACCATTCACCTGCCGGACGGCGCCGAAAATCATCTTGCCACCGAGCTGGCGCTCTCCGCGGTGGCACGGATGCATCCGCGTATACTCCTGATCAACTATCCGGAATTCGATTGGCCGCTCGGCCACGTCGACGGCGGCCTGGAGAGCCGGTCCAAGGTCGCCACCGACATGACCCAATTCGACACGGACCTGGGTCTGATCGAGAGCGCCTACCGCCGCGCCGGCGTGCTCGGCCGGACGCTCTTTGCCATTACCGCCGATCACGGCATGATGCCGGTCTCTCACTTCATTCCGTCGTCGGTCGTCGACAATGCGGTGAGCGCGGCCGGAACCACTGCGCCGGATATTGCGTCCAGCTCCGCCGACTACATCTGGCTGGCCGACCAGACCAAGGCCCAGGCGGTCGCGCAGAACATCATGAACGCGCACGAGTCCGGTATTCAGTCTGCCTACTACCTGGCGGGCAGCGGCGCGGGACTGCACTATATCTCGGCCGTGCCCGGCAGCGTTACCCCGGCGCTGGAAACCGCCAATCAGTATCTGCTGGACGCCCTCCTGAACGGCCACCAGCCCACGGTCGTGGTCTTCGGGCACGAGGGGGCCACCTTCACCTCACCCACGACCGGCTGGAAGGCGGACCACGGGGGCAACAGCTGGGAATCCCAGCATATTCCCCTCGTCCTATCGGGGCCGGGGATACTTCGTGGCGTCACGGTCAGTGCGCCGGCCGCACTCGAGGATGTGGCGCCCACGGTTCTGACGGATATGGGCGTGGCGCCGCGAGGTATGGAAGGGCATGCGCTTACCGATGCCCTCGAACAGTCGAGCCAGAGCCAGCAGCGCGCCCGCGTCGCGGAAGCCGGACAGCTCACGCCGATCCAGGAGGCGCTGACCTCCGCGAGCGCCGCGGGGCGCTGAGGGCCACAGCGCTGACGGCCTTCTAGAGAGCGGCTACCTGACGCTCGCGTTTCAGCTCGAGACGAATCGTCTTCCGGATGCGGTGGGCATCGCCGCAGTCACGCGGGTCCGTGCCGCAGCGGCCGCACTGCCCGTAGCGGCAATCATCCGTGGTGTCCGCTGCGAGGGACTTTGTCCATTCATCCCACAGATACTGCTTGCTGACCCCGGCGTTGATGTGGTCCCAGGGGAGGATTTCGCCGGCGGTGCGCGGCCGGTGGCAGTACCACTCGAGATCCAGACCGCACTCCGCCAGCGCCTGCGTCCAGGCGTCGTACCGAAAGCACTCACGCCAGCCGTCGAAGCGGGCGCCAAGGGACCAGGCTCGCTCGATCACCGCCGCGATCCGGCGGTCGCCGCGTGACAGCAGGGCCTCGATCTGACTCGCGTCGAAGTCGTTCCAGCTCAGTTTGAGTCCCTGCATGCGCCCCTCACGGCGGAGGATGGCCTGGTGACGCAGAATCGCCTCACGGCGCTCCTGCCCGGCCCACTGGAACGGCGTGTGCGCCTTCGGGACGAAGGTGGAGACGCCGACGTGAACCGTCGCTCCCTTTCCATGGTGACGGCGGCCGATCTCCAGCACGCGTTTGGCGAGGTGGCAGATCGCCACGACGTCGTCGTCCGACTCAGTCGGCAGGCCGATCATGAAGTACAGCTTGATCGTCCGCCAGCCGCGCGCGAACACCGTGTCGGCAGTGGCCAGCAGGCGGTCATCGGGGATCACCTTGTTGATTACTTTGCGCAGTCGCTCGGTAGCGGCTTCGGGGGCGAAGGTGAACCCCGACTTTCTCCCCTCTTTGATCGCGTCGGCAAGACCAACCGAGAACGACTCGATTCGGAGTGAGGGCAGGGCGACCGCAATGCCTTCGGCGCAGTACTCGCGAGCCGTCTCCCGCACGATCTCCTCGATACCGCTATGATCGCTACTGCTCAGCGACAGGAGCGACAGCTCGCTGTACCCGGTGCTCCGCAGCGCCGCCGCGCTCAATTCCTTGATGTCCTCCGGACTTCGCTCTCGAACCGGTCTCGTCACCATTCCTGCCTGGCAGAACCGGCAGCCGCGGGTGCAGCCCCGCACGATCTCGATCTGAGCACGACCATGGATCGGACGCATCGACGGGACGATTGGATCGATCGGATACAACTCCCGTCCCAATGCTCGAACGTATCGCTTGTCGACCGGTATCACGGGGCCTGTTACGCCGGCGATCGTCCCGTCGACGTGGTACTCCACGTCATACAGGGACGGCACGTACCAGCCGGGAATCCGTGCAATCTCGCGTAGTAGCTCGGTGCGGCAGGTCCCGCCACCACGCGCCGCGCGGTGTCGAGACACGGTCAGGAGCAGGTCCGGCAGCGCTTCCTCACCCTCCCCGATGCAGACGGCGTCGAAGAACGGCGCCATCGGCTCCGGGTTATAGGCGCTGTGGCCGCCGGAAACGACCAGAGGGTCGCTATCAGTCCGATCGGCGCTGCGCAGGGGGATTTCGGCGAGATCGAGCATCGTCAAGACGTTCGTGTACACCGTCTCGTACCCGAGTGAGAAGCCGACGACGTCGAATTCGCGTACCGGTCGCTTGCCTTCAAGGCTGAACAGAGGCAGTCCGGACCGGCGCAGCTCGCTCTCCATATCGGGCCAGGGCGCATAGACGCGCTCGCAGCTCCACTCGGGATTGCGGTTCAGAATCGAATAGAGAATCTGGATGCCCTGATTCGAGACACCGATCTCATAAGCATCCGGGTAGCTGAGGACGACGCGCAGCCGGGGAGTCTTGCCATCGGGAGGCACCGAATTCCACTCGCCACCCGTGTAACGGGCGGGCTTCGTCACCCGTGCCAGCACGGCATCGAGCTTTGCGAGATCGATCACGGCGTCTCCGACCTGGTATTTGGCGACTGGCCATGCACTTGACGTATGCCGGCCGATGTACCATCCTAGCAGCGGCACCGCGCCGTCAGATCCGGCGACTGGCCGCGCTCACCTCCGGCCGCAAGCTGACGCGCGTGACTGTCCGACTGCTACAGTGTTGCGAGCCGCCAGGTGACCAGTCATGACTAATCACGATGACGAATGGTTGACCATCCGCGAGGCGTCATTGCGCCTCGGCGTTTCCGAACTCACCATACGGCGACGCATCAAGCAGCGGAAGCTGGCGTTTCGGATGCGCGAGGGAAAGTACTTCGTCAATCCCAGCGTCCGGCTCTCCGCGCCCGAGCCTGGCGACGGGCCGCCGGCGGCGCCGCACGTCGAGCTTGACCGCGAACCGATGGCAGCGACCGACATCTCAGGGGAGCTCGTCTCACAGCTGACCGCACTGGCCGAGCGCGCGGGTCGGTCCGCCGCGCTAGAAGAACGGGTGGCCCGACTCGAGAGCGAGAACGAGATGCTTCGGGAGAGTGCGCTCGCGCTGTCCAATCGCAATGGCTGGTTGCAGGGGAAGCTCGAGGAGCGCGAGTCCGAGATCAAGCTGCTTACCGACAGTGCTCCGCGCAAGTCGTGGCTGCGGCGCCTGTTCTCTTGACACTGACGGCGCGAGGGGGTCGTTGGCTAGAATCGTGAGCTTCCCCGGCCGCGCCGGGTGAGAGCCAGCGACGCCGATACCACGCTGTTGACACGGCCGCCGCAGCCGGCCCGGAGGTACATATGCAGCACCCATTCGTCACCAGACTGGAGGCAGGGCCGGCCATCCTTGCCGACGGCGCGATGGGGACGCAACTCTACGCCCGCGGCGTTGCGCTGGACGATTGCTTCGACCTGCAGAATCTCGAGCGGCCCGCGGTCGTGGAGGAAATTCATCGCGATTACATAAGTGCTGGCGCGGAGCTCATCGAGACCAACACGTTCGGCGCCAACCGTATGAAGCTTGCCGCCTTCGGCCTGGAAGACCGCACGCGGGAGATCAATCAGCGGGGCGCCCGACTGGCGCGCCACGCCCGGGAGGTGGCCGGCCAGCCGGTATTCGTCGCCGGATCGGTGGGGCCGATGGGACGGCCGCTCCAGCCGTTCGGAAGCATGACGGCCCGGGCCACACGCGAAGTCTTCGGCGAGCAGATCGACGCGTTGCTGGAAGGTGGGATAGATCTCCTGCTCCTCGAAACCTTCGGCGACCTGAACGAATTGATCGAGGCGGTCCGAGCGGCGCGGGAGCTGACCGATCTGCCCATTGCGGCCGCCATGACCTTTGGCGAGGACCTGCGTACCCCCACCGGGCACGATCCTGAGACGGTGGCCCAGGCCCTGGCGACTGCGGACGTGAACGTCATCGGTGCGAACTGCAGTGTTGGCCCCAACGGGATCCTGGCGGTGGCGGAGCGTCTGCTGGCCGCCGGCGCCCGCAAGGTATCGGCAATGCCCAATGCGGGCTGGCCGGCGCAGGTGGGCGAGCGTGTGATGTATCTCTCCTCGCCTCACTACATGGCGGAGCATGCACGGCGCATGGTGGATCTGGGCGTGTCTATCGTCGGCGGATGCTGTGGGACCACGCCGGTCCACATCCGGGTGATGAAGGGCGCCCTGGAGCTTTCAGCGCCGGGCGCAAGGATCGAGGTCGTTACGGCGGATGCGGAGGTCGAGGCGCCGCAGCCGGCCCCCACCGACGCTTCCCTGCTTGCCGGCAAGCTTGGTTCGCGGCGAGTTGTCAGTGTCGAGATCCGCCCTCCCCGCGGCGCGAACCCTGCGAAAGCACTCGAGGGCGCGAGGGTTCTGAAGGAAGCCGGCGTCGACGCGGTGAACGTCCTCGACAGCGCGATGTCACGGGTGCGCATGAGCGCACTTGCAACCGCCGTTCTCATCAGGCGCCAGGTCGGAGTCGAGACGATCCTGCACTTCACCACCCGGGACCGCAACCTGATGGCAATACAGTCGGATCTGATCGGCGGACACGCTCTGGGGGTCCGTAACGTTCTCGCGCTTACCGGGGACCCGCCGAGCATGGGGGACTACGCGCACTCAAAAGCGGTGTACGACGTCGACTCAATCGGCTTGATCAGGATCATCAAGCAGCTGAATGAAGGGAAGGACATCGCGGGCAACTCGATCGGCACGCCGACCCGTTTCATGGTCGGCTGTGCGCTCAATCCGACCGCCGAGGACCTCGAGTACGAGCTCGGCCGGTTTCGTGAGAAGCTCGTGGCGGGCGCCGACTTCGTCATGACACAGCCGGTTTACGACTCAGCGCTCTTCCAGCGGGTGCTCGACGCGGTGTCGCCGGTGGACGTCCCGATTCTCATGGGCGTGCTGCCGCTGCAGTCGTTTCAGCACGCGCTCTTCCTGCACAATGAGCTCCCGGGGGTGAAGTTAACCGGCGAGGCGCTAGGGCGAATGGAGGAGGCCGGTCCGGACGGCGTGCGCGTCGGACTGGAGATGGCCCGCCACATGATCGAGCAGTGCGGCCCGCTCACGGCGGGCGTCTACATCATGCCGTCCTTCGGCCGCTACGAAGCAGCGGCCCAGCTCGTGGTGGACATTCTCGAGCCGGTCTGAGCCCATGCTGCCGGTATCCATCGAGGCCGATCGTGGCCTCCAGACCGTCACGGTGGTGTGGGACGACGGCCACACCTGCGCGATCGCGTCCGAGGCATTGCGCTGGGGCTGTCCGTGCGCCCTGTGCCGTGGTGAGTGGGGGCAGCCGGGGAGGCTGGACGGTCTGACCGAGCTCCCGGCCGACGAGCTGGCGCTCGCGGACATCCACCTCGTGGGAGGCTACGGGCTGACCCCGGTGTGGGCGAGCGGGCACGCCGACGGCATTTATACCTGGGAGTATCTGCGGTCGCTCTGCGACCGCTCCACGGAAGGTCGCGACGCTACTCGATAAAGTCCTCGGTGAGCCACGTGTTTCCCGAGCTGTCGACGTAGATCCCGATGCCGACCGACGTGAACTGGTTGTTGAGGATATTGCAGGCGTGGTCGCCCTGGCATCCCGGCTGCCACGGCTCGTTCATCATCAGGTCGTGGATGCACTGCAGGTCCTGGTACTCATTGCCCTGCGCGCACTGGCCCACGTTCTCCCCCTCAAAGTAGGTCTGCTCGCAGATGTCGTTCGGGAACGAGGCGGCGGGGTACTGGCTGTTCTGATGCCAGATCTGGCCGGTGGCCGCCATGGCCACCGAATGACCCTTGGAGCCGACGCACGATCCGACGCCCGTGCTCTGCGACATATTGAGGCCCAGCGGACCGATCTGATAACCCTGCGTGCTGTACTGGGCGCGTGACTGGTTGATGAGCCGCAACATCGCTTGCATGCAGCCGATCTCACTTCCCGGGCAAGCCGGGGTTGGCGTGGGCGTGTCCGTGTCCTGCGGGGTCGGCGTGTCGGTGGGCGGCTCAGGCGTGGATGTCGACGGAACCGGAGTCGAGGTGGGTGGCAACGGGGTGGAGGTGAGCGTCGGTAGGACCGGCATCGTGGGCGTCGCCGTGGGAAGCACGCCCGTCGCGGTCGCGGTGGGCGATAGCGTCGGCGTCGGGGTCGGCTGGTCGGTTGGTGTCGCCGTCGGTAGCGGAGTGGGCGTGGGCGAGGGTGTTGGCGTCGGCGAGGGGGTTGATGTCGCGGCTGGTCTTCGCGCCTGCAAGGCGATCTGACCTGCGGTGGATCCGACGGCGCCGTGCCAGCGCACGATAACGCCGATGCGAGCGAGCTGGCTCGCCTTCACACGCGACGTGTCGACCTTGATCGTCGCCAGTCCGTGCGCATCGGTTTTGGCCGTCAGATGCACCGTGCCTTCCGCGAATAGAACCGCTGCGTCGACCGGTGCCCCGGCCGCGTCGCTCCCCGCCTTCGAGCGAGCGTAGATCGAGAGCCAGGCGGGGTCGGGGGCGCGGACCGAAGGCGGGAGCACGGTAAGCAGCACCTCGAGGGCCGGAGCGCTGGTGCGGCGCGCCGGAGGCGGCGCGGTCGATCCAATCGAAAACCTGGTAGAGAGTGGAATCGATAGATAGCCGTTGTCGACGAGGACATCGACCACCGCATAACGGGCCGTGGGGCGAGCTGGCACGCGAAACGTCAGAGAGGAACGCCCGAGTGCGTTCGTGGTCGGAGCGTTGTAGCGATGCGAGGATGAGCCGATGCGCACCGTGACGCTCACCGCGGCGTGCGGCAGTGGATCGCCATTGAGGTCCCGGGCCACGACGAATACGGTTTGCGCCTGCCCGGCACGACATACCGAATGGGACAGCCGGATCGAGCTCGACGCAACCGTCTGGGCCCTGGCGGCCGGTACAACCGCGGCGACCGCCATAAACAGGATTGCGGCACTCAATCGCAACATGACTTCCCCTCCCGTCAGAAATGGCAAACGGAGTCCGCCCGTCTGTCGACGGTTTCCGGCCCCGTTCTAACGGTGCGATGGAACGGGCCAGCACGCGGTTCAACGTTAGCGTTTTCCACCGCCGAAGTCAAATTGTGGATAACTCCTTCACATAACGGGCCCGGTGGCTTTCAGGCGGCCCGCAGCAGCCGCGCCCAGATGTCGTTCGCCACCGGGACGGCGTCTTCACTCAGCCACATCCGCCCTCGCTCGACTTTGACCAGACCAGACGACGCCAGCGCGGTGATCTCGCTCTGGAGGCCCGCAGGATCGGAGTGCCCGGGCCGCGTCTCGAGGTCGTTGAGCGGCAGGCCGTCCGCCAGAAGACGCATGCCGAGCAGGACGCGTTCGGTAAAGGAGGCATCCTCGTCCAGAACCTCCCGGGAGCCAACTGCCGAGGCGCCGGCCTCGATCGCCTCCAGGTACCGCTTCAGATTGGAGATGTTTTCGGTCCGCACCGGGTGCAGGTAGCCGTGCGCGCCGACCCCGACTCCGTAGTACTGAGCGTCGCGCCAGCATGCCAGGTTGTGCCGGCAGCGGTGCCCGGGAAGTGCCCAGTTCGATAACTCGTAGTGCTCGAACCCCGCGTCTCGCAGCAAACGGCAGGCGGAATGATACATATCCACTATCGCTTCCTCTTCCGGGAGAACGAGGCGTCCCTGGCGCTCGGCCCGGGCCAGCACGGTGCGCGGCTCAACGGAGAGCGGGTAGAGAGACAGATGGTGCACCTGTGCCCCAAGGGCGGCGCGTAGCGTCGCCTCCCAGGAGTTCAGTGTCTGGCCAGGGAGACCGTACATGAGGTCGACCGCTATCGACCTGTAGCCGCAGCGCCGGGCCAGCTCGAGCGCGTGTAGCGCCAGTTTGGGGGTGTAGTTGCGGCCGAGCGCGGCCAGCTCAGTTGGCTGGAGGCTCTCGGCCCCGAAGCTTATGCGGGTCACACCGCGCGCGTGATATCCCTCCAGCCGCCGCATGGTGACCGTCGTCGGGTGCGCTTCGAGGGTGATCTCACTGCCTGCGGAGAGCCCGAAGTGGCGGCCGGCCGTGTCGAGCAGGCGCCCAACGTCGGCCGGCGCCAGCAAGCTGGGCGTACCGCCTCCCAGATAGACGGTGTCGAGCGGACC
>DATGJB010000120.1:0-10847 GCA_035295425.1 Chloroflexota bacterium
TTCATCACCGGCCTCCTCCTGGTCCGGCTCTTCAGCTCCTCCGACCGGGTGGATCGGCTCCGCCTCGCCCACACCGCGGCGCTTCCCTAACCGCACCGCACTCTGCCTGGAGATGGTCGTGCATGCTCCCTTCACATCGACCGTGCTGAGCACGATGGTGGCCATCTCCAGGCACTCCACCGCGTCATCAAACTGTCATCCCCGCGCCATCTGCCCGTCACGTCTGTATCTCAATACTGAGATATCAACGTGAAAGGAACGCACACAATGGGTACTTGGAAATGTATCGACGGTATCGATCAGGCCACGTGGGAGTACGTCTCGCTGGAGATCGTGGACGACTTGAAACGGATTCCGGACGCAGTGTCGGCTCTGCTTCCCGGCCCGGTCGCGGACGATTCGGCGTGGACCAGAGCGATCAGTCGAAGCATGCGGCCGGTCGCTGGAAGCGAGCGACACTACCTCGTCGAACGGGAAGCGGCCTGAGCGGGCGAATGGAGACACGATCCACCGACGCTCAAGGAGATTCACCATGAGGTTCTACGTTGCCTGGCTCGGCGCAGCCCCGCCCGGCTGTGGCCGCTGCGTCCCTCGCCAATCCTGACTCATCGCCATGTTCGTCGCCGCGGCGTCCCCGCGGCGACGAACTTTCTGCTTCTCTCAGCAGGCGTCGCCGATGGTGTCGCTCGCGCTATCTCGTACCTGCTGTTCGAGCTGTTCTACCGAACGTCGCAGCGTGAACATATCTTGAAACAGCTCTCTTTTCGGCTGATCGCAGTAGACGTCCTCCTTGAGCCGCTCGGCCAGGTCGACGACGTTCTCAGCCAGCCACACTACCTTCGAACTGTTCACAATCTCGATACCTTTCCATCATCACGTAAGCGGGTGAATCTCTCGGCAACAACCGTGCCACGTGGATGCTTCCGGCCCACAACAGCCCAAGCACGCGAAAATGTATGGGTTTCGAACATGAAATATAGGGTGAACACCCGATAGGCGGTCGTGGCATGGCCCGCTACAGTGTGGGTGCGTGCTGGCCGAGGCTCTCGCGAACGTTCCCCGGTTGGTGTGACGGTTATGGCGGTGGGCAGCTGCTCCTCTCCTCAGCTCCCACCGCCCCGTCACGTCCCGAATGTTCACTCGCGCGGGGAATCGGCGATTGATGTGAACATTTCCGGTCCTCTCACCCGGCCGCCCCACCGGACGCGGGGTCTCCCCCGCATGGAAGCACCCGCTATCCGCACCGGTTCAATCTTTGCGCCACGGATACGCGCGCAAACGAGAAGGCTGCATTCGTGGGAAGCAACGTCTCCTACCAGCAACATACAAGAACGTGTATGTGATAGTGATCATCAAGTGGAGAACGCTGCGGTTACAGCCCATTGCAGGTGTATACGCGAGTAGGAATACGCGTGACTGGAAAAGTGTCGTGAACTATGCGAAGATTGGTCGTGGCACCTGCAACGTTGAACTGACCGGAGCCACAAATGGTGTCGTCGCGCGCTGCGATGCAGATTGGGAGTTGCGGCTATCTGCTCGCCTCGCAGCTGACATCCACTCGACGCTCGGGAGGAATGCAAGGATGATGATCGCGATGTTCGGCCGGAACTCGAACTCCGTGCCGGTGGTACAGGAAGTGCTGACCAGCGACGGGTGGGAAGTTCGCTCCTTCGATGACGAACGATCTCTCTCGTCATTGCCGTCAGGGGTTCCCGACCTTATCCTGGTCGACGTCGCTTCGCACGAACGCGAGGAGTCCTGGGAGCTGATCGACCGCCTGAAGAGACAGGATCGCCTGGCCCACGTGCCGATCATTGTCGCTTCCGACCATACCTTCGATCTCCTGAATCATCTGGAACGTCTGCAAGAGGGTGTGGCCGCCGTGCTGATCCGGCCATTCAGCGGCGAGGACGTGCGCCGCGCCTTGGATGCGGTCCGCCACTACCGTAATCTCCAGCCAGGGGAAAGGTCCGTTCCCCTCACGGGAACGACGACTGCCTCGGCGTAGTCGACGCGGAGCCGGCCCACCCGGCAGGGTGCGGCTCTGCCGGGCCGGCGACCGGACGTGAAGACTATCGAGCTCCAGACCCGCTCTTGCGGCCGCGGCGCGAGCGCGACGGCGCGCACGTTCGGAAGTGCGGGCCGTTTGGGGGTAACGCGCCCTGCTGGGGCTGACCACGCTTGCCCGCGGGTCCGGAGTTAGGCAGCACGGGGCCGGCGACGGTGATACACTAACTTGAGCGTTCAAGCAACGCGACGAGGGGGAAACGGGTGGCCGAGCCGCGGTGGCTCAGCGCGGACGAGCAGAAGACCTGGCTCGCGTTCTTGCTGGCGACACGGCTGCTGTGGGCGCGCTTCGAGCGGGATGTGCAACGCGAGGCCGGTATCCCGCTGACCTACTACGAGATCCTGAGCGCGCTCTCGGAGACAACCGAGCGTGCCATGCGCATGGCGGATCTGTCGCGTATCCTCCAGGTGTCGCCAAGCCGCCTCTCGCACGCGATCGCCCGCCTGGAGGAGTCCGGATGGGTGCGGCGCGAGCTGTGCCGGTCCGATCGCCGCGGGTGGATCGCCGTTCTGACCGCGGAAGGAGTGACGGCGCTAGAAGGCGCCGCGCCCGCTCACGTGGAAAGCGTGCGGCGTCATCTCTTCGACCAGCTTACCGACCGCCAGGTGGCGGAGCTTGGTGTGATCAGCTCGGCACTTCTCGCTCACCTCGCCCCCGGAACCGACATTCCGGGGGTGATAGAGCGGCGGAAATCGCTCGACTCGATTCCTCCGCGCGAGTGTGACTGACGCCTGCTCCGCGGCGGCAGGCGAAATCGTCCCCGGGTACACTGGGAAAGGATTGATCGCTCAATGGTAGGACGAGCCATCAGCCACGCGTCACCTGGCACGGGCGGCGACGGGCAGGTGCCGGCAGCGTCGGATGCGCCGCGTGCCGATCTCGCGGACCGCCTGTTCTCGTCAGGGGGCGAGATGGCGCGCCTGATGCGGCACAAGGATTGGTCGCAGACACCGCTGGGACCGATCGAGGCCTGGCCGGGCAGCCTGCGCACCGCGGTGAGCATCTGTCTGGATTCGCGGTTCCCCATCCTGCTTTGGTGGGGAACTGACCTGGTGATGCTCTACAACGACGCCTACCGCCCCATGCTCGGCACCAAAAAGCATCCAAGCGCGCTCGGCCAGCCGGGAAAGGAGTGCTGGCCGGAGATCTGGGACATCATCGGCCCCATGCTGGAAGGCGTCGTCCAGAGGGGACAGGCCACGTGGTCCGAAGACCAGCTACTTCCGCTGGAGCGGAGCGGGTACGTCGAGGAGTGCTACTTCACGTTTTCGTACAGTCCGATTCGTGACGAGTCGGGCGGAATCGGCGGAGTGTTTACCGCCGTCACCGAAACAACCGGCCGGGTGCTCGGCGAGCGGCGGCTGAGGACTTTGCGCGAGCTGGCAACGCGGGGCGCCGAGGCCCGCAGCGCCGAGGAAGCGTGCTCGATCGCCGCCGGTGTCCTCGGTTCGGTCGCGGTGAATGACGTTCCCTTTGCGCTGCTCTATCTCCTTGCCGGAGAGCGGGCCGTGCTGGCCGGCGCCAGCAGGCTCTCGCCCGGGATATCGCTGCGCCCAGCTGAAGTGGACCTCACCAGCGCTGAAAGCTGTCCGTGGCCGCTAGCAGACGTGGCGGCCGGAGGTGTGGGCAAGGTGGTGGCCGGCCCGTTTGCGGAGACCGCGGGAGGAGCCGTGCCGGCGGCGTGTGCCCTGGTGCTGCCCCTTGCCGCAACCGGTGGCGATCGACCTGCAGGGCTGCTGGTCGCCGGTGTGAGCGCCCGCCGTGCGCTGGACGTCGAGTATCGCGGCTTCTTCGACCTGCTCGCGGGGCAGATCGCAGCCCAGATCGCGGATGCCCGCGCCTACGAGGAAGAGCGCCGCCGGGCTGAAGCGCTCGCCGAGCTGGACCGCGCCAAGACGACGTTTTTCAACAACATCAGTCATGAGTTTCGTACGCCTCTCACGCTCGCTCTGGGGCCGCTGACGGAGGTGCTGGCGAATGACCCGGCGCTTTCCGAAGGGTCTCGGTCGCTCCTCGAGGTGTCCCGCCGAAACGGCCTGCGTCTTCTCAAGCTGGTGAACTCGCTGCTCGATTTTTCGCGGATTGAGGCGGGGAGGCTCCAGGCTCGATTCGAGCCGGTCGACCTGGCTGCGTACACCGCGGATCTGGCCAGCCTGTTTCGTTCCGCGGTCGAGCGAGCGGGTCTGGAGCTGAATGTCGATTGTCCCCCTCTGGACGAGCCGATCTATGTCGATCGATCGATGTGGGAGAACATCGTGCTCAATCTGATCTCCAATGCCCTCAAGTTCACGTTGGAGGGCGCCATCGACGTCGAGCTTCGCGGCCGGGGAGACCAGGTCGAGCTGATCGTGCGAGACACCGGCGTCGGGATTGCCACGCCTGATCTGCCCCATGTGTTCGAACGGTTCCACCGCGCCGAAAGTCGAAGCGCTCGAACCCATGAAGGCGCGGGCATTGGCCTGGCACTGGTGCAGGAGCTGACGCGGCTGCACGGCGGTACCGTTTCGGTGTCCAGCGTGGTGGGCCAGGGGAGCACCTTCACGGTGCTGATTCCCCGCGGCTCCGACCACCTGCCGACCGGCTGGGTCGCTGCCGGTCCGGACGCCGCGGCGTCCTCACCTGACCTGGGAGAATCGCCGTACGTCGAGGAGGCGCTGCGCTGGCTGCCCGATGAAGTCGTCGTGCGTCCCTCCCCTCCGGCCGCTTCGACTCAGGAAGACCGCGCCACCGAGCCACCGGCTCGTATCCTGGTTGCGGACGACAATGCCGACATGCGGGCCTATATCGGCCACCTTCTGGGTCCGCGCTTCGAGGTCGAGCTGGTGGCCAATGGCGAAGCGGCGCTGGAGGCGGTGCGACGGCAACCGCCCGACCTGATACTCGCCGACGTCATGATGCCCGGGCTGGACGGCTTTCAACTGCTGCGCATGCTGCGTTCCGCGGAGCGCTCCACGGTGCCGGTTATCCTGCTATCGGCGCGGGCCGGTGAAGAGGCGACAATTGAGGGTCTGGGAGCCGGCGCCGATGCCTACCTCGTGAAGCCGTTCGCGGCGGGCGAGCTCCTCGCCCAGGTGGACGCCCGACTTACCCTCTTTCGGATGCGCCGGGAGGCCGATGCGGAGCGGGAGCGGGCGCGTGCCGAGCGCGACGGATTCTTGTCCGCGATCGCGCACGACCTGAGGAGCCCGATAACGGCTCTCCTTGGCCAGGCGCAGCTCCTGCAGATGCGAGCCGCGCGAGACCAGCTCCAGACGGAGCAGCTGATGAGCGGACTCGCTGTGGTAGAGGAGCGGGCACGTACTCTCACCACCCTGATCGACGAGCTGCTGGACGTCACGCAGCTCCGGGCCGGGCGGCCGCTGCAGTTGAACTGGCGGCCGGGTGATCTGGTGCGCATCGTGCGGCGTGCCGTGGACGCGTGCAAGCCGGCAGCCGGCGAGCGCCGCGTGGTTCTCGCCACGCCCGTGGGCGAGCTGCGTGGCTTTTGGGACGAGACGCGGCTCGCACGTGTCATCGGAAACTTGCTCGACAACGCCATAAAGTACAGTCCCGATACCTCGGACATCGACGTGACTGTGGCGGGCAGCGAGGGAAGCGGCTGGGCAACCGTGGCGGTACAGGACCGGGGCATTGGGGTGCCCGAAGCCGATCGTCCGCATATCTTCGAGTGGACGTACCGGGCGAGAAACGTCCGTGACGTTTCCTCCGGGGCAGGAATCGGCCTGGCGGGCGCGCGCCAGATCATCGCGCAGCATGGCGGAACGATCGACGTAGAAAGCGTGGAGGGGAACGGAAGCCGGTTCACGATTCGCCTTCCCACCGGCATGCCGGCGGCCGGCGAGAGGGGGCGAGTCATCGGACGCTGACGGTCCGCCCGCAAAATGCACCTGCGTGTGTCAGGCGAGACGCGCTAAAATGAAGGTGAGATGAAGAAACCGGGCCGAATGGCGGTCGTATCTTCATTGAGACTTCACAGAAGCGTTACATTCTGCTAAGCTTTGCGTTGTTACCGTCGGACTAGCGTGACAGGGTCATCCCCTGTAACATCGAGATGGAGGAACCAAAAATTCGACTGCGTGCAAGGAGTGCTGCATGAAGAGGCGTCTGACACTGGGTTTGGCATTGCCCCTGACGATCGGTCTGATCATGATCGCGGGCGCAATGCGCTCACCGCTCTCGCATACCTTCGCGGCCGCGAGTACGCCGCCGCCACCGCCGACGTTCATACCCACGCCGATCGGCGGGCCGCCAAGCCCACCAACGCCGACTCCGACCAACACTCCGATCCCGCCCACGCCCACGGCAACCACTGCGGTACCGGGTGTCCCGGCGAGAATCGTCGATAAGGCGACGTTGCAGCATGTAGGCCGGACGGCAGTCGTCCGATGGCACATGACGTACAACCTTGGCATCAAGGGCTTCCAGATCTATTCCGGCAAGACGCTCCTCACGCACTCGCTGATTCGTGCGCACCACAACCCGTATTACTCGGCACGAGTTCCCTGGAAGAACAACGGCCATGGGTACCTGCTGAAGGTGCTCCTCAAGTACGGGCACGCTCGCGTCATCTCGATCAAGTAGCACGTGACCCCGAGCATCCTGGCCCTGCCGCTACGTCGAGGCGTGCGGCAGGGCTTTCTCGTCTCCCTCGCGCTGCTTCTCGCAGCTGCACTGACCTTCGGTCCGCCTGCCGCCGGTGGCGCCACCGCGGCCGGCAACCGGGCCGGCACGGCGCCGCGGGCGCTGGTACTGGCGCCGTTCGCCACTGACTGGGGTGATGTAGCCACCAATCAGCAGATAGCGAGCCTGCTGACGCAGGCAGGTTTCGCCGTGACGGTGTACCAGGACTCCCAGGTGACCGTCCCGGTAATGAAGACGCTCTCGCGCTACGCATTCATCTACGTCGCCACGCACGTCGGACCGTTGCCGAACGGCGACGCGGCACTCGCCACTGCCGACACCCGCCATATGAAGTACCAGAAGTACTTGAACAACTACAGCCTTGCCGAAATGCACATCCTGCACAATGGGGCGATGCGGTGGTTCGACGCGGCCAACGGCCGCTTCATCCACTTCTACGACGGCCAGTTTCCGGCGCACACCGTGGTGCTGACCAACGCGTGCAACACGGCGGACATGCCACTCTTCTGGCACTACCTCAAGCAGGCAGGTGTCGGCACCCTGATCGGCTGGCATCACCACATCTATTCAGGTGATGGAGACCGGACGGCGCTCACGCTGCTCCAGTCGATGCTCCGGGGTGAGTCGATGTCGCAGGCTGTGAAGGACGTCATCGCCGCCGGCGAGTCCGTCAGCCCCGTCGCCGGCCAGAAGAAGCCCGGGACGTTGGACATGATGGGCGACGGTACAGTGACGCTTCAGAGGATCACCGGCGTGGCCCCTGCGCCCGTCACGCCGCCTTCGACCGGGTCGGGTGGCTCGCCCTACTGAGATAGCGCGCGGACCGTACGGCGCACGGGAGCAGCCGCGAAGTGGCGGTTCCGCGCAGCCCGGCGACCGCGGTCACCGGCCTGCCCGTTGAGGATCCCTACGACAGCCCGCCGTCGGTGATGGGGCCGTGCGCCGGCGCGGTGGACTGGGCTGTGCTCACACCCATTATCCGGGCATTGGCCGGATCGTAGAGCGGCTCGCGTGTGACGGTCGCAGGGATTGACTCGCCGAACCAGAGCACATCGACCCTGGAGCCCGGGCGGCTGTGCTCGATCGGGAGGTACGTGTACGCGATGCTCTTTTCAACCGTGTACCCGTAGCCGCCGCTGGTGACGCGCCCGATCACTCCGTTGCCGACCGCCACGGCTTCGCCGCCCAGCACCCAGGCGGTGGGGTCGTCCAGCACGAGGCAGCAGAGCTTGCGACGAGCTCCCTCGGCCCTGCGTCGGAGGATCGCCGCACGCCCGTTGAAGTCAGCCTTCTGGAGGCAAACGGCAAACCCCAGGCCTGCCTCGTGGGGCGTGTCCTCGGGCGTGATGTCGGCGCTCCAGTATCGGTAGCCCTTTTCCAGCCGGAGGGAGTCGATCGCTCTGTAACCGGCCGGCACCGCGCCGCGCGCCGTCCCGGCTTCCCAGAGGGTTTGCCATAGCTGCCGCCCGCACTCCGCCGGCGCATAGAGCTCCCACCCCAGCTCCCCGACGTACGTGACGCGGAGTGCCAGGACCGGCACCGCTCCAAAGTCGATCTCGCGCGCGGTGAGATAGGGGAACGATTCGTTGTCGAAGTGGGCTTCGCAGACCTCCTGCAAGATGTCGCGAGACCTTGGCCCCCACACTCCGACGCAGCACAGGCTGGAGGTGACGTCACGCACCGTGACCGAGCCGTCACGCGGCGCGTGGTCGCGGATCCAGCCGAAGTCGTGCGGACCGAATGCCGTGCCCGTGACCAGCAGGAACCCAGTCTCGGCACGCCGGGTAATGGTGAGGTCGCACTCGATACCACCCCGCTGATTGAGTAGCTGTGTGTAGGTGACGGCACCGACCGGCCGGTCCAGCTGATTGGCCGCAAGACGCTGCAGGAAGGGGAGCGCGCCGTCACCCTCGATCTCCAGCTTGCTGAACGAGCTGACATCGAACAGTCCGGCCCGCTCGCGAGTGGCCCGATGCTCGGAGGCAATCGCCGAGGACCAGTGCCGTGCGCCCCAGCCGCGCGGGACAACCGTGAGCGGCTGGTCATCCTCGTTCGTCGTAAACCAGTTTGGCCGCTCCCAGCCGGCCTTCTCACCGAACACGGCGCCCTGCCGCTGGAGCGTCTCGTACAGCGCGCTGCAGCGCAGACCGCGGGCGCTACGCCGCTCCCGCAGCGGGTGAGCGATCTCGTAGTACGTGGCGTAGACCTCTCGAATCCGCGACTGTACGTATCGCGCGCTGCTGCACTGTGGCGCGAATCGGCGAATATCGAGATGCCACACGTCAAGCTCGGGCGCTCCATGCGCCATCCACTCGGCAATCGTCTTGCCGACGCCTCCTGCGCCGGACACGCCGTGGGCGCAGAACCCGCAGGCAAACCACAGTCCCGACACTTCGCTCGAAGGCCCGAGAAGGAACTCGCCATCTGGTGTGAACGCCTCGAGCCCATTTACCTCACGATCGACGCCGGCAGCCTCGAGCGCCGGGATGCACTCGGTCGCCGCGTGCCAGAGTGGTGCGAACCGCTCCGCATCAAACGGGAGTACGGTAGAGCGTGGGTGGCCCCCGCCCGCTTCGGGGGAGAAGAGCCTGCAGTCGCGCTCGTAGCCGCCGACGACGAGCGCCTCTCCATCCTGCCGCGCGTAGACCAGGCGGTCGGGGTCGCGCACATTGGGTACGTGGCTCCCCTGGAGGCCCGGTATCGGGCGAGTCGCGACGTACTGATGTTGCACCGGAGCCAGTGGAAGCCGTACCCCGGCGCGCAGCGCGATTTCTCGCGACCAGACGCCGGCGGCGACCACGACAGCCTCGGTCTCGATCGGACCGCCGGGAGTCCACACCGAGGTAACGCGCCCGCCGGTTCTCTCGATTGCCGTCACGCGAGAGTACGGAAGGAACCTGACACCCATCCGCTCGGAACGATCGATCAACACCCGGGCCAGGACGGTGGCTCGCGCCGACCCGTCGCCGGGCACGAAAAGGGCGCCGGCTAGCCCGTCACCCGCCAGGAGGGGGAAGAGCCTTAGCGCCTCGCTCCCGGTCAATAGGTGCGCCTCCAGGCCAACCGACCGGCAGAAACCGGCCTGCCGCTGCAGCTCGGCGAGCCTCTCAGCCGAGGATGCCAGGCGCAGGCTTCCCACCGGCGTGAAACCGGGAGTGCCTTCCGAACTTAGATTTCGGTATAGCGACGCACTGTACATGAGAAGCCTGGTGAGGCCGGCGGACGAGCGCAACTGACCGACAAGTCCCGGAGCGTGTGAAGTGGTTCCTCCGGCCGGCTCACCCTGATCCAGCACCAGGACATCACGGTGCCCCAGCAGGGCGAGGTGGTAGGCGATGCTCGCGCCCGCGATTCCGCCTCCGACGACGACGGTCTGGCTGCGTCCGTTCATGGGGTGGTCGACCGGCAGCTCGAGAACGCGTTGGATATCGTATGGGGACGAGTGAGAGTACGGGAAGACGGCGGAAGGTGGGCACTGTGGCGGAGGTCCACGCTGCCGGGCGGGCGCCGCTCGCGAGGCAGTGCCGCCCTGCGGAAGAGTGGTGCCGCGCCGGAGGAGATCATGGTTGGGACGCTGGAGGACGGGAATCGGGAAGGCTGTCGAGATACGACGCGGCGCCGAGAAATCGATCCAGGTGCTGCGAGCCGTAGGCGAAGAAGTCGAAGTCGAGCGTCGAGATCCCCGATTGCAGAAAGCCCCAAAGGGCCTCTCGCATGTCCGACGCCAATCGCATCAACCGGAGATGCCGCAGGTCGTTCTCACGAATCTCCCCGGAGTACGTCTCCAGCAGCGCCCGCTCCTGTTCCTCAGACAGTTCGAGATTGGCGGCGAGATTGCCGAGGTCAAAGAAGGGATCGCCCAGTCCGGCATACTCCCAGTCGATGATCCAGATCTGCCGGCCATCGTCAATCAGGTTCGCGGGCAGGAGGTCGTTGTGGCAGGGGCCGATGGGAGTGCCCCGGGGCAGCAGTGCCTCGACGCGCTCCAGAAGGGCCAGAGCGAGACCCAGCCCGCCAGGAAACGCCACGCACTCGTGACGGGCCCGTGCATAGTAGCTGCGCACCGTCTCGAACGGAGAAAATCGTCCCTGGACCGCTCCGCCGCGGTGATAGCGGCGGATGCTCTCCGTCACCCGTT
>DATGJB010000121.1:0-3332 GCA_035295425.1 Chloroflexota bacterium
CTCTCGTCGGCCGCCGTCGAAGCCGGGTGACCGCCTCCGAACCGTGCAGTATACTGTAGCCACTTTCAAGAACCGAGCCAGCCGGCCGCCATGCATAGAAGCCAGATAATCGTCGCTCTCGACATCGGGACGACCAAGATCTGCACGCTCGTCGCCGAAGTCGATCAGGACCGGCAAATCAACATCGTCGGCGTCGGCACCGCTCGTTCGGAGGGAATGAAGCGCGGCGTGGTGGTCGACATCGACCAGGCGGCGCGCGCCATCCAGCGCTCTGTGCAGAAATGCGAGCGGCTTTCCGGCTACGCGATCGAGTCGGCATACGTGGGCGTGACCGGGGCGCACATCTCGGGCACCAACCGGCGCGGCGTCGTCGCGGTATCGCCCAATGCTGCCGAGATCACGTCGCTGGATGTGGAACGCGCCATGGAAGTGGCGCGGGTTCAGGCGATCAGTAACGATCGCGAGATCATCCACGTGCTGCCGCGGGGCTACACCCTGGACGGCATGGACGGGGTTCGCGACCCGGTGGGCATGGCAGGCAGGCGTCTCGAGGCAGAAATGCACATCGTCACCGGCGGCACTACCGCCATTCACAACCTGGTGCGTTGCGTCAATCGGGCCGGGCTTGAGATCGACGACCTCATCCTGCAGCCGCTGGCGTCCAGTGAGGCCGTGCTCAGCCCGTGGGAGAAGGATAGCGGCGTCGCGGTAGCCGACATCGGCGGCGGAACGACCGACATCGCCATCTTCTGCGATGGCGGAATATCGCATACCAGCGCCATCGGTGTCGCCGGAAACCACATCACCAACGATCTTGCGCTCGGTCTCCGCGCGCCGTTTGCCATTGCCGAGAAGGTGAAAATCACGCACGGCAGCGCGGTGACATCCGAGGTGGACGCAGCGGAGTCGGTCGAGGTCGAAACCTACGACCGTCCCGGCGGGGAGCTCGTATCCCGGCGGCTGGTCGCCGACATCATCGAGTCTCGCGCCCACGAGATCCTCAGCCTGATCCGATCGGAAATCGCGCGAGCCGGATTCGACGGGCAGCTACCGGCCGGCGTCGTCCTGGTCGGGGGAAGCGCCGAGCTGGCCAACATCGAGATCCTCGGTAGAGATGTGCTGGGCTTACCGGCACGCGTGAAAGCTCCGACTGGCGCGATCGGTCTCACAGACACTATTATGCGGCCAGCATATGCAACGACAGTCGGCTTGTTGCTGTGGGCAGCGTACCATACAGAGGACGTCGGCGCACCCGTGGCGCTGTTTCCCGAGTGGAGGGGAGTCAGCCGCCTCAAAGGATGGATCAGGGGCTTCCTGACATGAGCCTCGCGCCAAGTCAACCAACCGGTCCGGGGAGGGCCGGATTCACCTGATATCGTCAACCTTCAGCCGCGATTCGGTCACAGGGAGACCGGGCAGGCGGCATACCCAGCGAGGAGAAGATTTTGGACAACATGCGACCGTTCCGGGACCCAGATAGGCGAGGAGGGGGCGTTATGGGCGACGGCTTACCAGAGGCCACCATCAAGGTCGTCGGCGTCGGCGGCGGTGGAACCAATGCGGTCAACCGCATGATCCGCGCTCAGGTACAGGGCGTCGAGTTCATCTCGATCAACACCGACAGCCAGGCGCTGCAGGCAGCTCAGGCTCCCACCAGGATCCAGATCGGGGAGAAGCTGACCAGGGGTCTCGGGGCAGGCGGCAATCCGTCCATCGGCCAGAAGGCGGCCGAGGAGAACAGCGAGGAGCTCTACGAAGCGCTCCGCGACGCCGATATGGTCTTCATTACCGCTGGAATGGGCGGCGGCACCGGCACCGGGGCGGCGCCCATAGTCGCCCAGATCGCTCAGGATGTCGGCGCGCTGACGGTCGGCGTGGTCACCAAGCCATTCGCCTTCGAGGGAGCCCGGCGACGCACCTCGGCGGAAGAGGGAGTGGCATCGCTAAAGGAGCGAGTCGACGCGCTCATTACGATTCCCAATGACCGGCTGTTGAGCATCGCCGACCAGAAGATGTCGATGACCGACGCCTTCGCGCTTGCCGACGAAGTGCTGCATCAGGGCATTCAGGGCATTTCCGACACCATCACCAAGCCCGGCATGATCAATCTCGACTTTGCCGACGTCAAGGCAATCATGTCGCACGCCGGCTCCGCGCTCATGGCCATCGGTCGCGCCGCCGGAGAGAATCGCGCCGTCGAGGCGGCGCAGGCAGCGATCTCGAGCCCGCTGCTCGAGGTATCGATCTCGGGCGCGAAGGGCGTGCTCTTCAACATCGCGGGAAGCGATTACACGCTGTACGAGGTCAACCAGGCCGCGAAGGTCATCCAGGAAGCGGCCGACCAGGACGCCAACATCATCTTCGGCGCCGTCATCGACGAGCGACTGCAGGACGAGATCCAGATCACCGTCATCGCCACCGGCTTCGAAGGTCGGGCCAGCACGGTGCGCCCTGGAGGGGTTCGCCAGACGGTGCGGGACACGCGCCTCACCAGACCGCAGTACGAGGAGCGCAGCAGCGAGACGCGAGCCGATCAGCCGGTCGCCCGCCGGGAAGAGGTGCGCCGCGAAGCGTCGTACTTCCACCCTGCCGAGGGCGACTCGGACGACGACTACGACGTCCCCGCCTTCATTCGCAGACGGTAGGAGCCGCAGCTCCGTCCATCCGTCTCCGCCGGTGCCCCCGGTGCCCCCACCCGCCGGGCGCCCCCTGTCCGGCCCCGATTCCCGCGGCGCATGGGGCACAGCCATCCAACGCTGGCTTCCGTGACGCCTCGGTCCGCCAAGGACGAGGCGTCATAGCACGTGCCGATGTGCGTCCCCTTTTCTGAAGCCCCGGACCGCCGTGTCCGGGTCGTCCCGCAGGGCGACATGTCGGATGCGGCGCAAGCCGCGGGAAACGCGCCATGAACGCATCTTGTCCTCACCGCGGGAATCGTGGTGGTGGGTCCGGCATGTCGGCGTTGGAGTCGGTTTGACGGTGGTGTGCGTGATATCCGACATGCCGGGCTGCGGCCCACACCCAGAGGGTACCCGGGTCACAGCGGACCGAGGCTTCAGGGCATTGTGATCCTGGCGCCATAGGGGGACATGGTGTCGTGGCAACCGTGCGCCGAGGCTTCATACCAAGCGTTCGTGCGCCGCACCGGCATGCCCGTAGCCGTCGAATCTCCGGACGGCAATGCCGCCAGGCACTGAAGCCCCGGACGGCCCTGTCCGGATCGCCCCGCAGGGCGACATGTCGGATGCGGCGCAAGCCGCGAGAAACCCGTCATGAACGCACGGTGTCCCAATCGAGGGAATCGTGGTGGTGGATCGGGCATGCCGGCGTTG
>DATGJB010000122.1:0-7976 GCA_035295425.1 Chloroflexota bacterium
CGCCTGCCGCGGCGCGAAGGACGCGCGACATTTCCCGCCTGTTCTGGACCGACAACGGCTCGTTCGTCACTTTCGCTCACCTCCGATGCGGCTTAAGCGCGCGACCCCTCGCGCGATCCTCGGCACCGCGAACAGTCCCGCACTACCGCACTTCGGACATGCTGCCTTGTAGACGGCCATGCCGCTCTCGCACACGCTGCCGGGCGCGGCATCCTCGATCAAAAACCGCGCGATGTGGTTGGCGTAGACTAACTCGATGAGTTCGCCGGGCCTCACGGCGACGTGCGAGACACCGTACATGCACCGCAGGGCCGTGACCGCCTGGTGGGCCTCGGCGCAGACGCACTCGCCCGCACGAATGGCAGCGTTGGATACGCGCGCCCCGCAGTCGATGCTGTGGCATAACTGAAAGCCCGTCTCGGCGCCGAGCGCGCAGACGTGCGGACACCCGCTGTCGAGCAGCTCGCTGGCCTCGTCTCCGACTACGATGGCGCCCGCCTTGTACGGAGTGTGCACGGTGTCGTTCCCGCGGTGCTTGAACCAGAAGTCGCGGATCACGCGCGCCGCAGTCGTCGCCGCGAGCACCGCCTCCGTCGTCGTAGTCGCCGCCTCCGGCGCCACGGGTGCGGAGGGAGCGGGGGAGGGGTGAACTTTCTTGTGCGCGGTCGCCTTCGTCATGTGCGCCACCTCCTGACTATCTGACCGTACGACTATGCAACCCTATTTGGTGCCGCCCTGGTGACGGAACGAACCGAAATATTCCGAAATAACGTCGAACAGTCCGAACCGGGCCTGAGCGACGCGACCGCCGCAAACCCAAGCAGGGGAGGGGTTTCCGTGTGCTACCTGCGTTTGCGGCGTGTTCGATGAAATGCCCGGCGTATAGATGGGGTTCAGGTGGTCGGCGGTTCAAATCCGCCCGGCCCGACCAAGTAAAATACGACGTTTCTTCGAATCCACCAATCTGGAAATTCGAAAAAACCATTATCCCACCATTATTTGAGATAGACCGGTGGAAAGGGAGGAGAGGCACCCCTGGGTCTGGATACCCTCCTGAGCGATTCTATGCGTTGTGGTGAGATTCTAGCGGTTGCTTCGCCTTCTTAGCCACCGGCACCTTGCAATAAATCCTGGACCCGCAAGGCCGCCTGTTGGTGTTGATCAGGCGAAGTGTGCGTGTAGTGGAATGACTGACTCTCCGAGGTGTGCCCGTGGCGCTCCATCGCTACCTTGAGTGACACGCCGCCAAGCTCTAGCAGTGAACGGGCGACGTGGCGCAATTTGTGAAAGCATATGCCTGGGAATGTATTGTCCGTCTTTTGAACATCGTCAATCGTGGCCTTGAAATCGCGCTGCGTCAGGTTATGGCTATGAAGTGGGAAGCCGGTCGGTTGGCAAAACACAAGATCCAGGTTCGTGTATCCGGCCCCAAGCTTCATCCGGTTCTTGCGCTGTTGACGCTTGACCCGATCCAGGGCCGCCATGTCATCAGGTACGAGTGCCAGATTTCTAAATGCCGCTGCGGTCTGTGGTGGCCCGAATTCATAACCTGCGCCGGTATCCCGCCCGATCAACAGGTTGGCCCCAGGAAGACGAACCACACCGGGGATTTGGTTTATGTGGTCGTAGACGAATTGCCTAGACCTGCGCAAGAGCTTGGCAGTTTGAGCGACGGACAGCAGTGGTTCGGGGCGCTCCACATGGGAAGAGTGTACGCTCACCGTGGAACCGCCCTCCCGCAGAATTAGCCCAGTCAATTTGCGCATCCGTGCGATATGATCGGAGATATCGTTCACTAGTTTACTCTTCGTTATTTTCTGCACAATGGCGATATGATCGGAAATATCGTTTCATGCTGGTTCACCCAGTGAAGCGACCACATCGTCATCATTTTTTCCTGGGATTTCCTGAGTGGTGTCATGGGCACAGGCTTCATACAGCACCATTTCCCAGGGCAATATATCGGCCGCTTTGACTGCTTCTATGATGACTTGTTCATCAATTCGACAACCGCGATGCTGTAACGCTTCAATGAAACGCGGTGTCCAGCAGGATTTGTCGTCATTCTTCATTGTTATGCCCTCCGTTCAATGGCGCTGCGTTGTTAGTGCTAGGCATGGCCATTAAAATACAATCGCCCACGCCGTCTCCGGCGCAGGCAACAAGGTCCGCCTACCAAGCTGTTCAGTTGCCAACACCATAAGACCAGAGAACGGCCGAGAGCCCGTCCAGGGCCACCTGGAGGACGTTTCGGACAATCTCGACCTACCAGCCCTTGACTCTCGCCTGAAGCCCGTCATCAGGAACGAGCAAGACAGGGTTCTCAGAGCCAGCGCCATTGACAGCTGGCATGCACCTTCAAGATAATGATTGATAAATGGATAACTTGAGGAACCTCAACCACCGGAGATTCAAGGACGAGCTGTACGCGGAGTTTGCCCGCATCGGCCAGGCGCTGGCGAGTGCGAAGCGCCTGGAGATGGTCGACCTGCTGGCGCAGCGTGAATGGCCCGTCGAGGAACTTGCCCGCGAAATGGAGCTGACGATCGCCAACGCCTCACAACACCTGCAGGTGCTGCTGCGTGCCCGTCTGGTGGAGGTCCGGCGCCAGGGCACTCGAGCGTACTACCGGCTGGCCGCCGGGGATGTCTACCGGCTATGGCAGACGATGCGCGAGTTGGGCGAGACGCGCCTGGCCGAGGTGCCGGCGGCGGTCAAGCGACATCTCGGCGATCGGCACGAGCTTCAAGTGCTCAACGTCACCGAACTGCTCCGGCGCGTCAAGGCGGGGGACATCATCCTCCTCGACGCACGCCCGGAGGAAGAGTATCGCGCCGGGCATCTCCCGGGAGCGCGCCCGATTCTCCTCGCCGAGCTGACACGGGCCCTCAAGACGTTGCCCAAGAACCGTGAGCTCATAGTGTACTGCCGCGGTCCGTACTGCGTGTTTTCGGACGAAGCGGTGGCCCTACTGCGGCGCAAGGGGTTTCGGGCGCAACGGCTCCGGCTGGGGTTTCCCGACTGGCAGGCGCTTCACCATTCAGCAACCCGATAGGGGGAGGGTGCGGCATATGAATGTGCGGGCGTTGCGGGAGCGGCTGGAGCATCACCAGCCGGTGCTGATCCTCGACATCCGCGTCGCTGAGTCGCGCGCGGACTGGGCGATACCAGGAAGCCTGTGGGCGGACGCGTACCATGCCGTTAAGCGCGGGGATTACGCGCCGCTCGCGGCGCTGGATCTCCCGGCCGACAAACCGATCGTGGTGGTGTGTGAAGTGGGCAAGACCAGCCAGCGTGCGGCGAGTTACCTGCGGTCGAAGGGGATAGTGGCCGAGTCTCTCGACGGTGGGATGCAGGCGTGGAGCCTCGCTTGGAACCGTGCGGAACTTCGGCTGACCGACGGGGTAGACGTGATCCAGGTCCGCCGGACGGGTAAGGGATGCCTCTCGTACCTCGTCGCGTCGCAAGACGAGGCGGTGGTCATCGACCCGGTCCTCGGCCCGGACGTCTATCGAGACATCGCCGCCGCGAGCGGCCGCAAGATCACCGGGGTCGTGGACACGCACGTCCACGCAGATCACGTGTCGCGCTCGCGCCTCCTGGTTGGGGAACTTGGGGTTCCGCACTACCTTCCTGCGCAGGAGCGCGTGCACTTTGCCTTTGAGCCGCTACGGGACGGTGATCGCATCCCGGTGGGTGGGACGGCGCTGGATGTCATGCACACGCCGGGGCACACGTGGGAGAGTTGCACTTACCGCCTACCGGCAGGGGTCGTATTCACCGACGATACGCTGTTCCTGGACGGGGTGGGGCGTCCAGACCTGGAGGCGCGCTCGGGCGAGGCGGAAGAGCGCGGCCGTGCCCTCTATCAATCGCTTCGGCGGCTCGCCTTGCTGGCGGAGGACACCCAGGTGCTCCCGGGACACGCCAGCGGGCCTCTGGCGTTTGACGGCGTGCCGTGGGCGGCGTCGCTCGCCGAGGTGCGAGCCAGGGTGTCCTTGCTGCAGTTGAGCGAAGCGGCATTCGTGGACACGGTGCTGGCCCGTATTCCGCCCACGCCCCCCAATCATCACCGCATTGTTGCGTTGAACGAGACGGGCCGGTGGCCGGAGGAAGACCCGACCGTACTGGAGGCCGGGGCCAACCGGTGCGCGGTCGGGTGAGAGCAGGGCGAGCTGTCGGGGAGCAGGGCCGCCGACCGGGGATGCCAGAGCACCTCGGACTGGGCTGCGGGAGGGGGACTAGGTGACACCTGACCCGGAACGACAACGCCCAGCGCGCGCCCCGGTGTCGGGGCATGCCTCAATGCCGATGCCGACGACGCCCGTATTGGGGCTTCGCCCAAACCTCGTGCAGTTCACGCTGCTGGCCGTCGACAACGTCTTCGTCGGCATGTTGATCGGCAGCGAGCGCGCGGTCGTCCCCCTGCTCGGCACCACCAGCTTCCACGTGACCTCCCTGGCGGTGTTGCTCTCCTTCATTGCCGCCTTCGGGGTCGTCAAGGGACCTCTCAACTTGCTCGCCGGCCGCCTGGCCGACCGGGCCGGTCGCCGACCGATCCTTCTCATCGGCTGGCTCTTCGGCCTCCCCGCCCCATGGCTGTTGCTCCTGGCGCCCAGCTGGGGCTGGGTGGTGGCCGCGAACCTCCTCCTCGGCGTCAACCAGGGATTCGCCTGGACGATGACCGTCACGAGCAAGATCGACCTGGTGGGCCCTCGGCAGCGCGGGCTGGCGCTCGGGATCAACGAGTTCTCGGGGTACGTGGGCGTGGGCCTCGCCAGCGCGGCCACCGGCTGGCTCGCGGCGCAGTTCGGACTGCGGCCTGTGCCGTTTCTCCTCGCCGCGGCGGTGTCGGTGGTGGGTCTACTGATCCCGCTGCTGCTGATCCGGGAGACGTTGCCCTTCACCCGCGTGGAGGCGGCAGCATCCCGGGCCGGCACGGGTCCCAAAGCGCCGGCCCTGGGCGAGGTCTTCGGCCGCGTCTCCTGGACTGACCGGACGCTCCGGGCGTGCAGCCAGGCGGGGATGCTGAACAAGTTCAGCGACACAGCCATCTGGGGCCTGTTGCCTGTTGCGATGGCATCGCAGTCCTGGAGCCCGGGCGTCATCGGCACCGTGGCGGGCGTGTACGCCATGACCTGGGGAGTTGCACAGTTGGGCACGGGGGCCCTCAGCGACCACACAGGCCGCAAGGCGCTGATCGTCGCGGGGTTGGTCCTTAACGCGCTCGGGCTGGGCACGGCGGCAGCGGCGGATGGCCTCGCCGCCTGGGTCATGGCCGCGGTGCTGGCGGGGCTGGGCACGGCCCTCGTTTACCCGGTGCTGTTGGCCGCGGTCAGCGATGTCGCCCATCCCGCGTGGCGGGGGACGGCGCTCGGCGTGTACCGGCTCTGGCGGGACGGGGGCTACGCGCTGGGTGGTGTCGTGGTGGGCATCGGGGCCGCCTTGTTCACGCCCCGCGCGACCTTCCTGGGCCTCGCGGTCCTGCTGCTCGGCTCCGCTGCCGCAGTCGTCGGCTGGATGCGCGAGACCATGACATCCCGGCGGTGACCCGGGGCAGCAGGTAGTCAGGTGGAGAACGGAGCCGCAGCTTTCGTCGGCCATCACGGGGGCCCCGCAGAGTATCCGATGCCCGAACCAGCGTACGCCGGGATCCGGCCTGGAGCGACGTCCAACACCGTCCGCGTGCGCTGTTAGTGGCGGCTTCCCGCTGACGGCGCGATAAGGCCTCGCCGCAATGCCTGCGTGACGGCCTCACCTCGCCTGTGCGCTCCAAGCTTCGACAAGACCGAGGACACATGGTGCTGAACGGTTTTGGGTGATAGGTAGAGCCGGCAAGCGATGTCCGCGTTGGGCAGGCCTTCGGCGAGCAGATGCAGCACCTCGGTTTCCCGCTCCGTCAGTCCCGCCGGGCTTGCGCGCGTCGCGCGGCGCGGTCCACGCGGGATGTCCCGTATCCCCATCCGTCGCAGTCTTCTGGTTATCGTCGCCGCCATCGGACGAGCGCTCAGACGTTCCAATACCTCGAGCGCCCGCCGCAGTGCGCTCGGGTCGTCCGATTCCGCCAGGGCCAAGGCGGCTTGATAGGGGCAGCCGATGTCGGTCCAGAGCTCCGCGGCCCGCTGCCACTCGCCCGCGATCTGGAGCGCGTAAGGCTCAGCGGCGTGAGTTGGGATGTCCTCGTGAATGCCGGCCCGCCATCGCCAGTACGCCAGCTCACCGATCGGCCACGGCTCCCGGGCAGTCAGAGCCAGAGTGAATGCGCGCCCGGTCTCCTCGCCGATCACGTGCGGACGACCCGCCAGCCACGCCGCTTCAGCCCTCGCAGCCGCGAGCGGCCAGAGGCCCTGGAATTCCCCCCTGCCGGTCTCGAGCGTGCGCAGCTCGTCAAGCACGCGCCACACCTCTGGTTCTCCGCGCCGCGCCCGCACGAGTCCCAGCACCATGAGCGGAAGGCCCGGAAGAAGACTCGCTTTGCTCTGGCGGAGGACGGCGAGAGCGCAGTCGGCCGCCTCACTCCAGCGGCCTTCGTCGAGCACTAAGGAAGCGCGGATCGCAAGCAGGCGGAGTCGCCACGCTTCGAGGTCGCGCTCGCTCGCGTATCGGATCCCCTCATCAATGTATCGCGCGGCGTTCGCGTGCGAACGGATGTCAACCGCGGTCATCGCGAGGCTCGCATACGCGCGGGCGACGTGGTACTCGAGTCCCGCCTGTTGCGCGAGCCCGAGGCTTTGCTCGAGCCTTGAGGGATCGCCGTGGCGGAAATCGATGACGCCGATTGTGCCCAAGGCGTAGGCGCGGGTCTCGACATCGCCAAGGCGCTCCGCGAGATCGAGCCCACGATTGGCCCAGGCCACCGCGCCGTCGCCGTCCTCTGTATTCAGGCGAAGGTGCGCCATGTTGGCGTACGCGAGCGCAAGCTCGCGCCCCGGCGCGAGCCGCTCAAGCAGCGTCACTGCCTCGAGACCGAGTTCATTCGCACGCGCGATGGGACCGGCAAACCACAGCAGCCGGGAGAGCCAGCGGAGCGCGTCTCCGTGCTTCCGGTGGTCGCCGAGCCTGCTGTAGCACATCACCGTGCGTTCCTGCGCCTCGATCGCCCCGTGCTGCTGCCCTGCGAGGTGGCACTCGTACGAGCAGCGCTCAAGGAGTTGGGCCCGCTCGGCCAAGGGCAGCCCTTCCCCGAACCGGAGCGCCCGTCCGTACTGGGCGGCGGCCTCCCGGTGAGCGCCAAGGGCCGCCGCGCGCTGCGCCGCTTCCGGTGCGTACTCCAAGACGGCGGAAGCATCGCCGATCGCTTCGGCGTGGTGGGCCAGTCGGGCCGGATCGCTCTCGGCCACCGGTGACGCGCGTAGCGCCGCCAGGATAAGCGAATGGAGCTGGTGAGCTTTCTGGGGGGAGAGCGAGTGTAGGATAGCGTCGCGCGCCAGCTCGTGGCGGAAGCCCAGCTTCTGACCCTCCGCATGCAGCATGCCCCGCGACAGGCATTCGCCGACAGCCCCCACGGCCGGCGACGCCATCCGATCCAGCAGCCACGCTTCGATCCGGGATCCAACCACCGCGCAAGCCTCCAACACCTCCCGCGCCGGTTTCGACAACCGGGAGGCGCGCGCGAGGACCGCGTCCAGGACGGTGGCCGGGAGGTCCGTCGTTTCGCTGGCGAGGATCTCCGTCACGAAAAACGGGTTGCCGCCCGTTCGGCGGTGTAACAATACCGGGTCCACCTCGCTCCCCGCGGCGAGCGTCCGCACCGCCGCCTCCGACAGCGCCGGCACGGCGAGCCGGCGCACGTCAGGGCAGGTAGCCAGATCGCCCAGCAGCACCCGCAAAGGGTGGATGGCACCTACCTCGTCGTCTCGGTACGTCGCAACCAGCAGGGTGGTTGTCTCGCCGATCCGGTGGCCGGCGAATCGCAGGAAGTCGAGGGTGGCCTCGTCCGCCCAGTGGACGTCCTCGAACACCACGATCGTGGGCCG
>DATGJB010000123.1:0-49766 GCA_035295425.1 Chloroflexota bacterium
GGATCCGGCTGAACGGGTAGCGGCTCTCGACGATGTCCGGCGAGAGTGCGGTGTCGGCCTGCATCTCGCCATCCACCTCGAGGTCGGGACGCCGCTCCCTGACGATCTGGACGGCCCGCCTGACCTTCTCGGTTTGCAGACTTCTGACCGAGCCGAAGTTGGAGAAGGAGACGAGCGCGATGCGCGGCTGAATGTCGAAGTCGGCCACGAAGTCGGCGACGAGGATCGCGATCTGCGCCAGCTCCTCCGGACCGGGGTCAATATTGACGAGGCCATCGGCGATGAAGTGGACCTGGCTCCCGGAGATGACGATGAACACGCCGGCCACGGTCCCTGTTCCCGGGCGCAGGGGGATCAGCTGAAGGATGGGGCGCAGCACCTCGGGGTAGTCGTACGTCAGTCCGGACAGGAAGCCGTCGGCTTCGCCACTCCGGACCATCATCAGCCCGAAGACGTTGGGCTGCCGCACCAGCTTCTCGGCGCGGGCGAGAGTCAGGCCCTTGCGCTTGCACAGGGCGTAGATGTCGGCGGCGTAGGCATCAAGCTGCGGCGACTCTTCAGGATCTATCACGCTGGGGTGGTAATCGAGGCCAAGCGCGGCAATGGCGCCGGCGACCACCGCGGGGCGGCCCAGAAGAACGGGCCGGGCCACGTTCTCGGCTTCCATCAACCGGGCGGCCCGGATAATTCGAGGATTCTCCCCTTCCGGGAACACGATTCGCCTGGGGTCGTGCCGCGCCTTCTCGATCGCGGCATGGACAACCCGCCAGCCGCGGCGCTGCATGGCCCGCAGGCGCTCGCGGTACCCGTCGAGGTCGATATGCGCCCTGGCCACGCCGGCCGACCGGGCCGCTTCGGCGACGGCTGAGGCGACCCATTCCAGGGCCCGGTAGTCGTTTGGCTTGGGAATGATGTACTCGCGCCCGAATTTCAGCCGCGAAAGTCCGTACGCCGCCAGGACGCGTTCCGGCACGACCTCTCGCGCCAGGGCGGCGAGGGCCCGCACCGCGGCCTGCTCCATCTCGGCGGTGACCGCGGTGGCCCGGACGTCGAGCGCGCCGCGGAAGAGATAGGGAAAGACCAGTACGTTATTCACCTGATTCGGGTAGTCGGAACGACCCGTGGCCACGATTGCGTCCGGCCTGGCCGAGAGCGCGAGCTCGTACCGTATCTCCGGATCGGGATTGGCGAGCAGGAAGAGGATTGGATTGGGGGCCATCCCACGGAGCATCTCCGGCGTGACCACGTTGGCAGCGGAGACCTCAAGGAGCACGTCGGCGCCGCCCAGTGCTTCGCCGAGGGAAAGCGGCGGCCCGGGTCGGGCGAAGGCGCCCTTGTAGGGGTCCATCTCCTCGGTACGTCCCTCGTACACCATCCCCAGACGATCGAACATCGTGATGTGCTCGCGCCGCACCCCGAGCTTCACGTACATGCGGGCGCAGGCGACCCCGGCGGCGCCGGCCCCGATGACGACCACTTTGACGGCGGCGATATGCTTGCCGGCGAGCTCGAGCGCATTGACCAGCGCGGCGCCCGTGATGATCGCCGTGCCGTGCTGATCGTCGTGAAATACGGGGATAGCCAGCTCGTCGCGCAACCGGCTCTCAACCTCGAAGCAGGCCGGAGCGGCGATATCCTCGAGGTTGATCCCACCGAAGCCGGGCGCCAGGGCGCGGATAGTTGCAACCAGCTCGTCGGTTGAACGACAGTCCAGCTCGAGATCGAACACGTCGACGTCGGCGAGCTGCTTGAACAGCGCCGCCTTGCCTTCCATGACCGGCTTGGCCGGCACCGGGCCGAGGTTGCCGAGACCGAGAATCGCGGTGCCGTTGGTGACGACGGCGACCAGGTTGCCCTTGGCGGTGAGGTCGTACGCCAGGAGTGGATTCTCGGCCACCGCCGTCACGGCGTGGCCGACGCCGGGACTGTAAGCCAGAGAGAGGTCGCGCTGGCTCAGCAGAGGCTTGGTGACCTCGATCTGGAGCTTTCCCGGGCGCTCTCCGCGGTGGTACTCGAGGACGTCTTCCCGGGAGATTTCCTCGTGTGCCAATGCGCCGCCCTCCTCAGCCCTGTCCCATCGTACTCAAGCTTCCGCAGAGTGCTCGGCGTATGCCTCCCTACCACTGCCGCCGCGGAGCGGGCCGGCGAGGTGACGGTGAAGCAGGTACCGGCGGGGCTCGGGCGCTGTGCGGAGAGGGAGCTCAGCCGGCGCGGACGGTGAGCTGCTCCGCTCGGTCACGTCCTGCCGATTCATTCAGTCCCGGCGACAGCTGCGTCGGCGGTCCTCCCCCATCGATCGCTATGCGTGTGGTTGCACCGATGCAGCGCTGGACACGATGAGCCGTGACCCACGATGCGGTGACCAGAGTCGGAGACCGTGGTGGAAGTACAGGAGCCCGGCGGCGCTGGGTTGCGCGCTGCTACCTCCGGGCGCCCAGAAGACGCTCCACATCAGCCGCGCGCTCGCCAGGACACGGCCGCCACGACCGCGCTCCTGGACGATCGAACCACAGCGGACGAGGAGCCGAGAGCTGTCGGGAGACCAGCTCCCAAGGGTGCAGCCGGCAGGGAGTGAGGCGGCCGGCCGCAGTGCCCGATTCCAGCTGCCGGTATAGAGATGGCCGGAGTCGATGAGCGCGAGGTGCATTCCATCCGGCGCCGGGACCGGAAGTGACGGGTAGATACCTGCCATGATGCGGCGGATATCGCCGTTCAGAGGGGAGCGGCTCACAACCTGACTTCGCGCCGGACGCCAGAAGAGCAAGCTCTTGCCGTCGTCACTCCATCCGAGCAGTGCCTCGCCGGCGGGAGCGGTCCACACACGCCGTCCGCTACGGAGATCCAGAAGGAAGATCCGGGTGCCCGTGGAGAGTACCACGGCGGAGGATCCCGGCGCCCACAGCATCCGTGCCGGAGGCGTTCCGGAACCGGACGCGACGGCCGTGGCGGCCGAGCCGCCGGCGCCGACCATGCGGGCGGCCCACGAGCTGGAATCGCCCGTGACGTACGCGACTGCTGCGCCGTCCGGCGAAGTCGCGGCGATCTTTACTCGATTGTCGACGGTGAGCGACTCCGGATCGGTACCGAGGGCGTCGGTGATCCAGAGGATCCCGTGCCGGCGGAATAGAACGGTGCGCGCGGTTTGGGTCCCGGCATTCAGCGGGAGACCGGCGTCGACGGCGGTCCAGTGCACGCCGCCGTCGTCGGAACGGAAGATGCCGTCAGTGTCGAGAGATGCGTAGACGCGGTCCGGTCGATGCGGATCGGCTTCCAGGTTGTAAACGTACGGCGACAGCGGCAGGCCGCTGGTCACGACGCGCCAGGTCTTGCCGGCGTCGGACGAGCGGAAGATGGCGCCCTCGCCGCCCGCCAGGAGGTAGCTGCCGGTGTCCAGAATACTGGTAGCGGCGAAGGGCACCTGAGGGCCGCTGCGGACCCAGCGACGGCCGCGGTCGCGCGACTCGTAGATCCCGCTCGCCGTGGCGGCCCAGAGGGCGTGGGCGTCGGCCGCGACATCAAACGTGCGCAGATCGAGGCCCGCGATCAGGCGGCGCCAGGTTCGTCCTCCGTTGCGGGATACGGCCACACCACCGCCCCAGACGGCGGTGTAAAGGTCGCCCGACGATGTGACCGCCAGCGACTGGATGCCGTTCGGCGCAAAGATGTTTTGACCGGCTGGGCGCCAGGTGTAGCCATGATTCTCGCTCCGCCAGAGCACGCTCGGGCCGAGATAGAAGACGCTCGGCGCGCCCGGCTGCTGGAGCAGAAACATGTTCTCGGCGCCGGGTAGACCGCTGGCGGTGACAACCCACCGCTTGCCGGCATCGGACGACAGATAGACCGAATTCTTGACGGCGACCAGGTAGTGCGACGGGGCGGAGACATCAATGGCGAGCGCCCGAATGACCCCCGGTGGAATGGGAGCGAGCGGCTGCCAGGACCGGCCGCCGTTCCACGACTGGTAGACACGCCCCGCGGCGCCGGCCAGAAGGTGGTCAGCCCGGGTCGGATCGACGGCCACCGGGAAGGAGACGTTGGCACGCAGGACATGCCAGGCGGCGCCTGCGGGCACAGCCGGACTGCCCAGCCGGGATGAAATCCCGGGCACGAGAGCGGCGGCGGCCAGGACGGCCACGGCGAGCGGGGCGACCAGCCAGGCCCGGCGCGGACGCGGCAGGGTAAGTGAGCGGCGCACCGACGCCCATTGCCTGGCACGGTGTTTCCACGCACGCCCAGGAGGGAGATCGGCGGCCACGGCGTTCCGGTTCCGGAGAATCGGCTCTGGCCGCACACGCCCCTGTTCCCGCTGCTCTGGGACGCGGGCCGCCGTGTCCTGCTCAGAGAACCCCTCCAGTACTCGCATGGTTTCGGTACGCACCGACTGGCCCGCGGCGGCAATGCTGAGCGCATCCGTGATGAGCCGCTCGATCTCAAGGTTCGAGCGGTGCAGCTCCGCGCACGACCGGCACTGGAGGAGGTGACGGTCGAGCCGCCGGGTGTCCAGCGGTGACAGCTCGCGCACGCACTGCAGCCAGCGTCGGGCCGTCTTGCAGCCTAGCTCCGACATGATTCACTCACCTCCGCTTCGTAGAGGCGCCTGAAGGCGTCGCGCGCGCGCAGCAGCCTGACTTTCACCGCCCCCTCGCTGCTGCCGACGGCGCGCGCGATCTCGCGGCAGCTCATTCCGGCGGTTTGCAGGAGAAGCGCTTCCTTATAGTGTTTGGGTAGCAGTTCAAGGGTGCGCCGTACGCTGTCCTGGGTTACCGCGATCTCCTGCATGTCCCCGCCGCGGGCAGGCAGAATATCGTCCTGGAGCGGGACGGTGCGGCGGTTATGCCACTTTCGGTGGTGGCTGCGCGCCCGATTGAGGGCGATGGTATGCAACCAGGCGGAGAGGCGAAGCTCGCCACGGAGTTTCGGTAGCGCCTGGTAGGCGGCGAGAAATGTGTCCTGACACAGCTCGCGGGCCAGCTCGACGTCGCCGACGAGTCCGACGAGGAAGCGGAGCAGGCGGTCTTCGTAGCGTTCCATGATCCGATCGAAAGCATCGATGTCACCGCCGCGCGCGCTCTCAACCCACACATGCTCGTCGGCGAGCGCAGTCGACAGCGGCGCCCCGCCTTCACGCTGGGCCGCGAGCGCGAGATCGGTCACGCCGTCTTCCAGGAGCTCGAGGTCCTCATTCTGCGTGTACAACGCGCCGCCTACTCGCCTGGTTACAGGTGCCTATTGTAGGCGCGTTCGCCTGGTACGAGGCGAGCCTGAATCGACAGTGGGAGGAGTGACTCCGCGGCGACACGCACGCTTTCACGGGCGGGCGGAACAGTCATCGCGGGGCGGGACTGGCGAAGACTACCAGGCCGGTGACGGTTCACGTGACGGCCGCGAGTGCGTTCACCCAGCTCGGGCAGCGCACTCCGGCCAGGTGGGTGTATCAGACGGGGACGAGTGCGCGGCGAGCCTCGATGGCCACGCGGATAGCCAGGGTCTCGGCCGCCGCGATGTCCAGGTAGCTTTCTGCGACGTGTGGAGCGAGAGGGGAGGATGGCGATTCGAGCAGTCCGGCGGCGATGTCCAGTGCAACACCGGCCCGTTCGGCGTGGGACGCCACGGCAGAGTCGCCGGCCGGTACGCCGGGCTCCCCGCTGCCGGCAAACTGAGTCAGCTCGGCGAGCTGTGTGGCGAGCGCACGCCGGCGCTCGCGGGCGGCGTTCAGCCCGTCGCTCGAACCCAGAAGAATGGACTGGAGGTAGCGCCGGAACGAGACGGCCCGGTAGGGCGTGTATTCCTCCTCGATCGTCCTGAGCGCCTGTTCTTCGCTCTGTTCGTCCGACCGAGCGCCGGCAAGCTTCTCCTCGAGGAAGGGTTTACGGTCTGTGTGTGCGCGCTCCGCGGCGAGGCGCTCGGCGTCCAGACCGGACGGACGGCGAGCGTGCCACTCCGCGATTTCGGCGAGGCGAACCGTCAATTGGTGCTCCGCTCGTTCCCGTGTTGCCCGAATCTGGTCGCGTTGAGCCTCATATTTGACGCCAATCTGCCGGCGATCCGCGTCCGGGAGTGCGGCCGGCATACTGCGCCGGGCCGCTGCTTCGACGCCGTCGCGCCAGTGCACGAGCGTTGAAACCTCATGCGGTCCGAAGCCCGTGACCAGCGATACGGCGCGGGGCGTGATGCCGGCTGGTGTCACGATCCCTGCTTCGATGAGCCGTTGCTTGAGGATTGGCTCGATCCCCTCGATATGTTCCTCCGCCAACGGACGTTGCATGGCAGCCTGGATGTGGGGTCGCTGCAGGGCGTGCAACCGCTCAGTTTGCTCCCGGCCCTCCGCGGCGTAGCTCGCCGTCTCTTCCGCATCCAGCTCCTCGAACATCCGCCGGCGAAAATCCTCGCGGGCCTCAGCCTCAGCGCGCTTCTGGGCGGTAGGGAGGTCGTTCCGCTCTGCGTCGATCCGGCTCAGCTCCTGGCGGTAGGCCACGGTCGCATGTTCGTTCTCCATCTCGATCTCGGTGCGACGCCGCGTGGCGAGTATCAGAGCGTGTTTCTGCTCCCGCCGCCGGGCATCGATCTCGCGCGCTCGACCGGCCACCTCGTCGGCGCCGTACCAGGCAAGGGCCAGTCCACTCGCGCCCGCGACAGCGAGCACGGTGGCAAGCGCAGCGACGGCGGGAACGACCACTGCAGGTCGGAGAAGATCGCCGGCCCACGCCGATACCACAAGCGCGCCCAGGAGACCAAGATAGGTCCGCAGACCGGCCGGTGACGGTGGGAGCCAGAGTGACTCCCGTCCACCGGATGGAGGCATGCCAGTAGACGCCGTCAAGTCTCTCCCCTCTCAGACGCGGTTTCACCGCCCGCTCCGTCAGCACTCACCGTACACCATCACCGGCTCATTGTCCAGCGATATCATCTGGTCTGTTCTCTCGTGCAAAATCGCCAGTGAGATGAGCGCGAGCGGGGCGGGAACAGCGTGCCGGCGCGAACAACGGAAGCAGGGAGAAGGGATGAGAATCGGTCGACTGATTGCAGTGGTTGGCGTTGTTGGAATACTTGTCTGGCGAGGCGGTACGGTGTCGGGGCAACAGCCTGCCCTACCCGCGGGGCTGGCGATCTTGCAGCCGCAGGCCAGCACCCTGGCCGAGCCTGATCTCGTGGTCCTCCCGGCTGACGGGACGGCCCGGATCCGCGTCACCGTCGACGCGCGCGACGAACCGCAGGTTATGGCGAATCTCAAGCTGCCCCTTAGCTGGGTGGGAAGTAATGCCCTTGCCTTCGCCCTGGCCTCCGGGCAGGCGACCTTCGCCGAGCCGGTGTACGTGCAGCGGGTCGACTCGCCACGGCGCCTGAAAATTGCCGACGGCGTGATCGCGGCGCAGATTGCGCCGGACAGCGAGCGACTCGCCCTGATGACCGAACCGGGCGGTGTTGTAGCACTTGACGTGGTGGGTTTCCATCCGCGCAGCACGAGACGGCTTGCGCTTCCTTGGTCGGCCGCCATGATTCCGGTCCAGTACGGGTATCCGTCCGTCGCCTGGAGTCCTGACGGAGCTCGCGTGGCTGCAGCGTGGCCGAGCAAGGCCGGCATCGAGGTCGCGGTTTGCGCGGTCCAGGCTGCCAGGTGCGCGCTCGCCGCCCACCGCCGTGACATCGGCGTCGCGGCAGGTCCGCTCACGAGCCTGGTGCTCGCCTGGACGTCGGGACACTCGTTGGTGCTCGCGGTGACTAACCTCTTCAGCCGCACGGCGAGCACGATCGTGCGGCTCGACCCGAACCGGCTCTCCGCCCCGGGACGTCCCGCTCTCGCTGCAGAGTTCGGCCTGGCGGGCGCGCAGATCGTGGGCATGACGCCCGATCTTGCCGGCCGGCATATGGCGTTGCTCGAGGAGACCGGCTTCCGGGGAGGCGCGACGCTCCAGACGGCCCGGCTCAGCTCCGGCCGCCTGATCGGACCGTCGCAGATCATCCATGGGGGCAACGCGCTGATGTACAACACGGTATCACACCAGCCGTTCACGGTCGCGCCGCCGGCGCAGGCTTGGTCGGGCGCGTCCCTCCTCTACAGCCAGGTCGACACAAATGGCCGGGGAACCGTGACCCGGGCGGCGGCATGGCGGCTCGACACCGCGACCGGCCGGCGCGCGCTCGTCGTGCGCGACGTCGAGTGGGCCGCGAAACAACCGGCGGGCCGGCCGGCTGTTGCACTCGCTCGCTCCGCCGGTTCATGTCCGGTGGCGCCGCTCGCCGCGACACCACCGCTTCCCAAGACGCTGACCACACAGTCGGTCCGGCAAACCGTGGACTTCTATCGGGCCGTGCGGCAGCAAGCGTATCGATTGGCGGATGGGGCGTGCCTGCCGACAGCCGCAACCGGCCCAGCGCTGGCAGCCATTCGCCACAGCCTCGCTCAGCTCCGCGCCGGCGAGTGGGCGAACGTGCCCGGTGACCTGGCGCCCATTTTTGTTCAGGCCGCCAGCGACCGGGCCTCGGAGATTGCCAATGCCAGCCAGGGCGAGCGGATCTACCGCGGTGGCCGTCTGGTGAGTAGCCTCCCAACGAAGCGCCTGCGCCTCACCTACCATCTGGGCCTGCAGCCACTCGGCACGCGAGATGGGGTTCACGTGTCCCAGTGGATCGTCGTGTCGGTCAGCCAGCAGGGCTCGAGCTCGGTCCTTGCCGCCTCCCAATCGGTGGACGCTCCACAGTTTGACCATGCTGCTCGGGGCGAGTACCCTGACTCGGAGTGCCCGATGGTGGGCGACGGAGAGCGACTGTGGCGGACGCAACTCCAGTTCAGACAGGAATGCAACCCGACGCGGAGTCGGCTGTCCGCACCTTCCTGATCGCCGACCTGCGCGGCTATACTCGCTTCACGATCGAGCACGGTGACGAGGCAGCCGCCGGCCTCGCCGCCCGCTTTGCGGCCATCGCACGTGAGTCGGTCGCCGCCCGCGGTGGCGAGGTCCTGGAGTTGCGTGGAGATGAGGCGCTCGCCGTGTTCGCCTCCCCACGTCAGGCACTCCGGGCGGCAGCGGAACTCCAGAGGAACCTGGGGGCTGCAATGGTCGAGGACACTTCCCTTCACCTCAAGGCGGGGATCGGTCTGGACGCGGGAGAGGCCGTTCCGGTCGACGGCGGTTTCCGGGGAGCTGCCCTGAATCTCGCCGCCCGCCTCTGCTCGTTGGCAGGCTCGGGCGAGGTGCTTGCCTCGGAGGGCGTGATCCACCTGGCTCGCAAGGTAGAGGGATTGGTCTACGTCGACCGCGGCAGTACGACCCTCAAGGGTTTCATCCAGCCGATCGGCGTATACAGCGTTCAGCCGGAGACGAGTGGAAACGGCCAGGACAGTGACTCTCCGAATCTGGAACCCCAGGCCCCGACCGCCGGAACGATACTTCCGCTCGGTGGTTACCTGGGATCGCTGCCCTCAGGCCCGCTCGTGGGGCGCGACGCCAATCTTGGTGTACTTGTTGACGCTATTGCCGAAGTGGAGACAGGAGCCGGACGGCTCGTGCTGCTGGCAGGAGAGCCGGGCGTGGGGAAGACCCGGCTGGGCCAGGAGGTGACCGTCGTGGCACGCGATCGCGGCTTCCTCGTAGCGGCAGGGCGCTGCTACGAACCGGAACAATCCGTCGCCTACTATCCGTTTCTCGATGTCCTGTCCGCTCTCTTCCGCATGTCGCCACCTGAGATCCGGCAGCAGGCAGCGAACCAATGGCCGTATCTGGGGGCCCTGCTTCTGGACGAAGTGGGCGAACCGGATGTGCCGGCAGGACCGGACGCGGAACAGCGCGTCCTCCGGGCGGTGGCGGCGTTTGTCGAGGCGGTCACCCGGTTGTCTCCCGTCGCCATCCTGCTCGACGACATCCAGTGGGCGGACGCGACCTCGCTCAAGCTGCTGCTCCACCTGGCCCGGCACACCCGACACATCCCACTGCTGCTTCTCGGCGCCTATCGGGATGTTGAGGTGGGCAGAGGGCATCCGCTCGAGGGCGCGCTTCGCGAGCTGGAGCGAGAGGGACTGGCGCTGCGGATGGCCGTGCGGCGTCTGCCGGTCGAGGGCACCCGAGCGTTAATCGAGTCGATCCTGAGTAATCCGGAGGGCGTCACGCAGGAGTTTCTTGATCTTGTCCATGAGCGCACCGACGGCAACCCATTCTTTGTCCAGCAGGTCCTGCGTGATCTGATTGCTCGCGGCGACGTGTTCCGCAAAGACGGTCGCTGGGACCGCAAAGCTATCTCCGAGCTCACTGTTCCGGAGAGTATCCGCTCCGCAGTGGGACAGCGGCTCTCCAAGCTTTCCGAGGAAACACAAGAGATACTTCGCGACGCAAGCGTGCTCGGCCAGAGCTTCATGTTCGATGAGCTCCAGGCGATGGGCAATCGTGAGGAGACGGACCTGGAGCGGGCGCTGGAGGAGGCAATGGCATCCGCGCTGATTCAGGATATGGATGGTGACCGATATGTCTTCGATCACGCGCTCACCCAGCAATCGCTTTATGGCGAGATCACAGCACGTCGAAAGCGGAGGCTCCATCTGGCAGCGGGCGAGGCGATCGAACAGCTGCCGCCTGGAAAGCGCGAACACCGAGTCGCGGAGCTTGCCTGGCACTACCTGCAGGGAGACGATCCAGGAAGGGCCCTGCCCTACGCGCTGTCGGCTGGTGATGAGGCGGAGCGAGTCTTTGCCCACAGCGAGGCTGAATCACAGTACCGAACAGCTCTCGAGCTGGCCCGCGAGACTCAAGACCGTGAGCGCCAACGTGAGGCCGCCGAGAAACTGGGCCAGGTCCTCCGCGTTACCGGCCGGTATGACGCAGCTCTCTCCATGCTGGAGCAGGCAGCACAGTTGTCTCGGGCCGCGTCTGATGCAGGGGCGGAGGCCAGAATCGCCGCCCGCATCGGCTGGGTCCACGCGGTCCGGGTGACTCCTCACGAGGGAATCGCGGAGCTCGAGCCAACCAGAGATCGCCTGGCCGACGCTCCGCCGTCACAGGGACTGGCGGCGCTCCACGCAGCCCTCGCGCAGCTGTACTTCGTCACGGGGCGCGTGGAGGACTTGCTCCAGTCAGCGGAGCGTGCAGCGGCGCTGGCGCGGATGGTCGGCGACGAACGCACTCTGGTGCAGGCAGAGGGACGCCGAGCCGTGGCTTTCACCCTCCTCGGCCGGGCGGTTGAGTCTCGCGACATCTTGCTACGGATCATCCCCATCGCCGAGAGAATAGGAGACCTGGAAACGCTCGTTCGGGCTCTGAACAATCTGGGCGATAAGTATCTCTTCTGGGGTGACTTCTCGACCACCCGCCGTCATCTCGAGCGCGCGGTGGCCGCGGCCCGACGGCTCGGGGATCCGGATCAACTCGCCTTCATTCTCGGGAAGATGGCAGTCATCACCTGGTACATGGGAGACTGGCCCGCGAGTGCAGTGCTGGCGGAGGAGGCATGCGCGTTTGGGCGCTCTTTCCCCTCGAGTTGGGGCGCGATCGTCGCGCTCGGTGTCCTGGGACGCATTCATGCGCACATGGGAAAGCTGGAGATTGCGGTCGGCGAGCTCAACGAAGCGCTGGCGCTTGCCAGGCGCGGTCACGACCCACAGTACGTCCCGCTGACCGCGAGCTTCCTCGCCGAATGTCATCTGCTGCAACGGCGACCGGATGCGGCCCTTGCGCTCCTCGAGCCGCTGCTTCAGGGCCCTGGACTTCCGGCCGGTCTGTCGATGGAGATGGCGGTGCTGGCGGAGGCATACCTGGCAACAGGAGATGTCGCCCACGCGCTGTCGACTCTCGAGCGAGAGATACCCGCCGCGCAGAAGCAAGAAGATCGCCTGGGCCTGGTCGGTCTCCTCCGCGTTCAAGGCGCGGTGCTGACCGTGCGGGGTAGGTGGGAAGAAGCCACGCAGGCCTTCGAGCAGGCCGTCTCGCTTGCTCAGAATATGCCCTTCCCATGGGGAGAGGGCGCAGCACTGTACGAGCAAGGTATCATGCTGTCGCATCGGGGAGCGGCGAACGCGGCCCGAAGGCGGCTCGAGGAGGCTCTGGTCATCTTCCGACGGCTGGGCGCGCGTCCGCACGCAGAACGGGCGGAACAAGCGTACGCCAATCTGCCCTGACTGGCAGGATTCAAGAACACGCTTGTCGCCTTTGCTGGCAGAGCCACGGCGTCCTGGCCCTGCCAGCCGATGGCGACAACGGCGTGAACCCGTCGATAAATGTGGCCCTTGTCCGTCGGGCGGAATTTCTTCATTCTTAGGCTGTGCAGTCGAACGCAATAGCGATCGGAGGAGGCGTATGCGTGAAGGACGCCCGGCGACGGGCCAGACGATCATTTTCGTTGGAAGCGTCGAGGCGCCCCGTGCGCCGATGGAAGGGGCATTTCCCCGAATCATTGGCGAGAGCCATCTGGGGCTGAGAGTTACAAACCTGGAGCGGTCATTGCGCTTCTACGTGGACGTGCTCGGGTTCACGCCACACCGCGTGGTGCCAACACAGGCGATCCTGACATGCGGACGGTGGGTCATGGCACTCTATCCGACCATCAACCGCACCGATGGCACGCCCCCGAAGCACCCGTATGAGATAGATCGCGCCGGTCTTCATCACCTGGCCTTCGGCCTGGGGAGCGCGGCCGAAGTAGATGCCGCGGCGGAGTGGCTGGACCGAAACGATGTTCCACACAAGCGTCCGAGCGACGGCGCTACCGAGGGGTCGCGATTCGTCACTTTCTACGATCCTGATGGGATTCCCTTGGAGTACTACTTCTACGATGCGGCGTATGCCGACATCTACGGCTTGCAGGATGTCTTGGAGCCGCCAATAGCCGAAATGCGCTCAATGTAACCAGCAGCGCCAAAAGCAAACAGTGGATCGTGTCGCCATGCCGTGCCCCGCCGTACCGTTAGCGGGGCGACCTCCATCCCGGCGGGACCGGCCAACTACATCGAGAAACACACCAGCCTGCAGGCGAGAGCCGACCTCAACATCGGCGGCAATGGCACGCTCTGCACTATCCTGGGAGCCTGCACGCTCGGGGGCGTCGACCCTCAACGCGGCGGCAGCGATTTCCACGTACGGTGAAACCCTACAGTACGGTGTTGCACATTGGTGCACCGAGCGGCACCCACGGTAGCCGTCTGCGCGTCCCCGAGATCACCAGTGCGGCGAGCCCTCCCGCCGGTGACTGCAACGCCGCGACCAGGACGGGTCGTTTTGTGCAGCAGCACGAGGGTGGCAAGCTGACTCCGTGGGACTGTTCGGCGAACACTGGGAGGTGGGCCGTCGCCAGTTGGGGTCCTCCCCTTCGCGCAGTGGTGCTGGCCGGCGATGCGCGCACTATCGGCCGACGCCGCGGGCTTATGCCGGCGTCACGTTGCTGTTTCGATCGGCGGTAGCGGCCCGACCCGTGGCCATGCGTCCGGTGGCCTCGGCCACCGCCTGGTCGGTGGAAAGCGCACTGCCCGCGGTCCAGGCCGCGCGGAACGCCTCGGCTCCGAGCATCTTCCGACCCGCCGCCATGCACCTCTCGACATCGTCGTGCTTGAAAGGTTGTAGCGGCGCGCCGATGGCCTCGCGCAGCGATGAAGCGGCGCCGAGCAAACGCACCGCTCGCCTGGGCTGCTGTCGTCCGATTGCAATCGTCGCCAGTCGCTCGAGCGAGTCCGCGATGCGGAATCGATCTCCCATCTCACGCGACAAGAGGAGCGCTTCCGCATACAGAGCAGCCGCGCCCTCGTAGTCGTTCATCTCTAGCTTCGCCGCCCCCAGCGTGTTCAGCGAGATGGTCACCGCCCACTTGTCCCCAAGCTCCCGCTTCAGCGCCAGGCTCTCTTCGTAAAGCCGCACAGCTCTCTGTGGGGCACCCTGCCGGAGAGCGACTTCTCCCAGGTTGTGCAGTGACATGGCGATGCTCTGCGCGTCACGCAGCTCTCGGTAAAGGTCGAGGGATTCGTGAAAGAGCGACGCCGCGCGCTCGAAGTCCGCCTCATCGATGGCCACGACACCGAGATTGTTTAAAGATGATGCGACATCCCACTTGTCTCCCAGTTCCCGCTTGAGCGCCAGACTCTCCTCATGCAACGACTGAGCACGTCGGTAGTCGCACTGGATTTGGGCAATGTTTCCCAGGTTGTTTAGCGAGTAGGACACTCCCCGTTTGTCTCCCAGATGCTGCCTCAGGCTGAGACACCGCTCATGAAATGCGATTGCGCGGTCGTAGTCTCCCTGTCGCTGGGCCAGGAGCCCGGCGCCGTTTAAGGCACGTGCTCGGGCGGTCAATGTCTCGCGATCATCAGGTAGCGGCAGCGCCAGTGCTTCCTCTAGCCAGGCTCGCCCCTCCTGGTGGTGGCCGTGGAACACCCAGAAGCGCGTCAGTGTGCCCGCGAGCCTTGCACCGAGTAGACCGTCGCCACCCTCTCGAATGCTCCACCGCAGGGCGGCCCGAAGATTTTCATGCTCTCGTTCCATGCGCCGGGCCCAGGCTCCCTGACCCGGTCCGATCAGCTCGGGCTCCGCCTGCTCGGCCAGCGCGAGAAAGAAGGCAGCGTGGGCACGAGCCAGCGCTTGTCGCTCGCCCCGTGCCTCCATGCGTTCTCGTGCGTACTCCTGGAGCGTCTCCAGGAGCTCAAAGCGCATCTCACCCTCGATCTCCGTTTGGTTGAGCAACCCCTGCTCCAGCAGCGCCTCCATTTCAGCGAGCACGTCAATGCCGCCGTTCAGATTGCAGACGGCCTCGACGGCTTCCACCGTTCGCCCGCCGACAAAGATGGCTAGACGATCGAACAGGAGTTGCTGCGATTCGCTCAACAGACTGTAACTCCAGTCGATCGTGGCGCGAAGGCTCTGTTGGCGCTCGGGTAGATCTCGCGCGCCGCGGGTCAGCAAGCCCAACCGGCCGGTCAGTCGCGCCAAGAGGGCGGCAGGGGAGAAGAGACGCACGCGAGCTGCGGCCAGCTCGATCGCCAGAGGCAACCCGTCCAGGCGCGCGCAGATCTCCGCTACCGCCGGCGCAGTATCCACCGTGAGGCCGAAGTCAGATCTCGTTTCTCTAGCGCGTGCGCAGAAGAGCGCGACGGAGGGATACCCTTCGACGCTCTCCAGATCGGGTAAAAAGTCCAGATCGGGGACCGCAAGTGGCGAAACCGGTACAACGTGCTCCCCACGTAGATGCAACGGAATACGGCTGGTCACGAGCAGGACGAGGCGCGGACAGGCGGCCAGGAGATCGGCCACCACCATCGCCGCCTCGATAACCTGCTCGAAATTGTCCAGGACGAGTAACTGCTCGCGCATCGCCAGCTGTTTCTGGAGTGTCACCAGCGGCGATTCCCTGGGCACTTCGGAGACGCCGAGTGCGCCGGCGATCATCGTGGCGACGAGCGACGGATCGTCAATCGGCGCTAGATTGACCAGCGCCACACCATCCTTGAACTCGGCCTGCAGGCGCCCCGCCACTTCCAGGCCGAGACGAGTCTTGCCCACTCCGCCGGTGCCGGTCAGAGTCACGAGCCGCACCGCAGAATCGGTGAGGAGCTCGGTGAGGGATTCAACGTCACGATCGCGGCCCACCAGCGATGCCGGCGAGAACCGGAGCAAATCGAGCGACCGTCTTGTCTCGTCCAGCCTTCGGCGGCCCGCGGCTGCCTCCATCTGAGTCGACTCTGCCGCGCTCAGACCGAGGGCCTGCACCAACCTCCCGATGGTGTAGGCGTGCGGGCGTTCCTTCAATCCGCGCTCGAGATCACTGATCGCGCGGGCGCTGAGAGCGGCCCGCTCGGTCAGCTGTTCCTGGGTGAGGCCAGCACGCATCCGATGCCGTTTGAGCAGCCTTGCGAAGGAGATCGTCCCTTCCTGCATCATCTGCGATGTCCCCTGCTTCTCTTATCGTCAAGTGTAGCAGGGGCGGGCCACGCTTTCCAGAGCAAATCGTGTGGGTAGTCGTGTGCCAAAGTTCATGTTCAGGGATTCTGGCCCGGTTCAGACTGGACCTCAAAGGGCGCTCACCGGGAGGGCCCATCGGACTCAGGATTCCGAAAGGAGCGGATCGATGACCTCGAGCAACGAAACACGGAGCGAGGGGCAGGATCGAAGGGGGTGGGCGCGCACCGTCCACCGAGGCGCGGCGGTGGCGGCGAGCTTTGCTCTGGGGCTCGGCCTGGTGCTGATGCCGTCGCCCGCGCGTGCGGCGCACCCGCTGTCGAATGCCTTCTGCCCAAGTTCGGGAGCGGCTGCTTCCGACACCTGTTATGGAACGGGGGCACTGGCCGGCGAGAACGGAGGACAGAACAACAGCGCATTCGGCTTCGACGCTATGAACGCCAACACGACAGGTGACGAGAACACGGCAGTCGGCGGCTTCGCTCTGACCGCCAATACGACGGGGTTCTTCAATACTGCGACCGGGTACGGTGCGGTCTCGACGAATACGACGGGCGGAGACAACACCGGAACCGGCCTGTTTGCCCTGTTTAGCAACAGCATCGGCAATGACAATACGGCCACCGGGATGGATGCCCTCTTCTCGGAAACAGCCAGTGATAACACGGCGACCGGATTCAACGTGTTGCTCAACAGCACCAGCGCTTCGCAGAACACGGCCGACGGGAGCCAGGCCTTGAAAGCCGATACGACGGGTAGCGACAACTTGGCGGACGGCTTCGAGGCGTTGAACGCCAACACCACGGCATCGGGTGGCACCGCAGTCGGCTGGGAAGCGCTCCTTGGCAACACTACCGGCTCGGACAACACCGGCATCGGACGAGTGGCCCTAACGGCCAACACCACCGGCTCCGGCAACACGGCTGAGGGCAATGGCGCCCTCTTCCACAACACGAGCGGGAACAACAACACGGCAGTGGGGCTGAACTCCCTCCAGAACAACAGCACGGCGAGTGAGAATGCGGCCTTCGGAGACGCAGCGCTGCGAGGCAACACCACGGGCACCGACAACGCTGCGCTTGGTGCGGGCGCACTCAACGCCTTCCCCACCGGGAACGACAACACGGCCAGTGGCTTTGAGGCGCTCTTCGGCAATGGCTGCGTGACTTGTAATGGATCGGGGAACACGGTCGCCGGCTTCCAGGCCCTCTGGTCCGACGATACCGGCTCCAACAATACGGCCCTGGGCGTCAATGCCGGACTCACCGCGAATTCCGCCAATGCCAACACCAGTGGTTCCGGCAACACCTTCATCGGCTTCGACTCTGGTCCTGGTACCAGCACGCAGCTCACCAATGCCACTGCTCTTGGCGCCAATGCGCTGGTCGGCGAGAGCAACGCCCTGGTGCTGGGCGGGACCGGTTCGAATGCAGTGAGCGTTGGGATCGGCACCACGGCGCCGCAGAGTCTGCTGCAGGTGGGGCAACCAAGTTCCAGCTTCGGCAGCTACGTCCAGCTGCCCGAAGTGACGAGTACCGCTGCAACGCCACCAACCGGAGACTGTAACACGTCGACGTTCGTTGGGCGGATTGTGGTTCAGTACAACGTCGCGAAGGGAGTGGCCACACTGTGGGCGTGCTCCTCTTCCGGCACGTGGAAGGTCGCGAAGTAGAAGCTTCCTCGACTGGGGAAGCAGGAGCCACCGGCAGCGCCCGTTGCCGGTGGCTCCTGTTTCCAGTTTCGACGGCTCGCGCAGGCGCCACGTGCGCCTGATGGGCGAACCAGGTGCCACGGCCATAACCTACTGGGAAGTTTGCCCGGTCCGCGCTGTCCGGCTGATGGTGGCCGAGCTGGCAGAGCGGCCGCGGACGAAGCCGGAGGCCGGTGGCGATGAGGCGATCCCGGACGAAGAAATCTGCGAGCGCCAGCGCGCCGCGCTCGGCGTAGAGCGTTGCTCACGGGCCTGGACGGAAAGAGAGGCGATGGATCTGGGGTCCGCGGTTGCCTACGCTCTGGTAGAACCGGGATCGTAGTGGCTCGCGTGGGCTGGGCGGCTACGTCGCCTGCGGTAACAGGTTGCGCAGCCAGCCGACTATGGTGCGGGCCACCTCACGGGTCCGCCCGGTATAGTCGTGGTCGGCGTTCTGGATGGTTTCGGTCTGACACTCGGCGTTGACCGCATTGCGCCGGATCGTGTCGAGCGCTTCGGTGGTTGCCACCTCGCTGGTACCGTAGAAGGCCAGGATGGGACAGCGGACGTTTTGAATCGACGGCTCACCCGGGACACGTGCAAAGGCGGGCCTGATCACCAGCTCGCGGGAAACGACGGTCCTGGCGGAGACGACGTTCCAGGGAGGCGTGCCGGCGGCGTGTGGTAACAGCTCTTCCCCACGCCCGGTGTCGACCATCTGGCGAGCCAGCGCAACCCTCTCCGGGAACTCAGGGATCTCGACCGGTGGCGAGGCCAGGATGATGCCGGCGACGCGCGGGTCAGGCTGCTGCGCCTGGAAGTGAACCACCTTCGCGCCGCCCAGGCTGTGGCCGGCCAGTGCGACGCGGTCGACGCCGAGCGCCCGGAGCGCGTCGAGCCACGCGCTGATATCGAGCGGCGCTTCCTCGTACAGCTCCCATGCGGACCCTCCGGCGACAATCTCGTCGCCGCGCGACATGAGGGCGAGCCCATCGTGGCCGCGAGTGTTTCCGGTGAGGAACGTCAGGCCGCGGGCGGCGACGTCGCGTCCCAGGTCAACATAGGGCTGTGACCCGAAGGACATCCCGCTGCCGTGGATCCAGAGAACCGCGGCTGACGGAAAGCGATTCTCGTCCGGCCGAATGATCAACCCCGCGTGCTGAAGGCCGTCCTTGGTCGACGCATATACGATTGCTTCGTCGACTCCATATTTCGTCATCGGCTCCGACTCTCTCCCTTGCAAGGCCATCCGCCGGCTCGATGATGAACGCCGGGCGCCTGCGACTGCCTACAATTTTCCCTAGCATGCCATGAGACGCCCCGTTTTCGTTCTCCTGCCCCTCTTGCTGTTGCTCGCGTCGTGTACCGGTCCGCTCGGTTCAACGCCTGCCGGAACGCTCGATGCAAGCGGTGGTGGGAATGGCGACGCCGGGGGGACGTGGACCAGCCACTTCAGCGTGCGGTCTGCACCGTGGCGTTTCGCTTTCAGCTTCGACTGCCGGCACGCCGCAGGCTGGTCGTTCGACGTGACGCTGGAGCGGATGTATCCGAAAGCGTACTATCAGCCGGTGCCGCTCGACCTTGGCTGGAGCCAGGGCCAGGGGCCGGCCGGAGCGACCGTCGATCAGACGATCCGGCAACCCGGCGAGTTCTGGTTCATCGTTCGAGCGTCGTCGGGATGCTCGTGGCGAGTGCGTGCGCCGTATCCGGTCGGCGCCGGTTAAGGGGGATTGCACGTGTGGCCCCGCCGTATCGTTCTCGGCCTCGCGTCATGGGTGACAGCGAGCTACGCGGTGGGCGCGAGACCGGAGCCGTCGGGAGTGATGCGGCCCTCCTTGACCAGGCGCTCCCGCTCGGCGTTGGCGTCGACCTCTTCCCTGGCGTAGTCGAAGAAGATGCGCGAGGCAGTCTCGCGTGACACGATGCCGTTCTGGAGGCCGATGGCGAGTGCCTGGGCCATACGAAAGCTGGCGGTCCCCTGTGCCTGAGCATCGTCCGGCTCGAGCGCGGGGAAGCGGATGGTGTAGTCGGTGTCGATGGTGCGGGGCAGGGTGCCGGCGTGCTGGGCCTCGGCGATCAGGCGATCGAGGATGGAGCGGAGGATGTGGCCGAGGTAGTCCTGGCGGCGCTGGTACTTCTTGATGACGGGGAGACCCATCTCGGCGGCGGTGGCGCGATTGACGTCTCCGCCCTCGGAGAGCAGGTGCTCGGGGAGGCCGGCGCCCATGGCGATCATGATCTTGATGGCCTTGCCGTCGGCGGAGACGTCGTCGGCGGAGATCATGGGCTGGACAGCCTGCCACTGTTCGGACTCGTTGTGGACGAGGACGGAACCAGGCTCGGGCGGGCGGGCGTACTCCATCATCTTGCCCTCGATGGTTTTGCGGTCGGCGCCGGTGAGCTGGACATCCCAGAGGAAGGCGGACTTGTACTTGTTGACGCGGACGCGATCGATGAGCCAGTCCTTGTAGCGGCGGAGCCAGGGGAGGAGGGTGGCGAGGTCGGACTTGCCGCGTTTGGCATTGGTGACCTTGTTGACGGCGAAGTGCATGACCTCGGCCGGCATGTCGAACCACTGGCCGCGCATGCCGGGGTCGGTGGGGGAGGGGACGGTGTCGGTGGTGCCGGTGACGGAAGTGGCGCGGCGGTGGCAGCGGAGCTGGCGTTCGATGTTGTCGGGGTCGCAGACGATCTCGTCGATGAGGATGGGGTCGATCTGGGCGATCTTGACGTGCCCGTTGAAGGGATTGACAAAGAAGCGAATGAAGAGCTCGCCGTAGAGGGCGAGCTCGGTGGCGAGGTCGTACTGGCGCAGGTGCATGTGATTGTCGGGATCGGTCCAGAAGTCGTCGAGGAGGGCCTGGACCTTTTTGTGGCGGGCGTCGATCTGGAGGCCATCGCCGAGGACGAAGTTGGTGCCCATCTCGATGATGGCGTTGGCCATGGGGTTGGCGTTGTAGGCCTCGAAGCACTGGTTGTGGATGTCGAGGTAGGTGGCGGGCAGGACATCCTTGTGGGCCCAGTTGTCGGAGAGGCGACGCCAGTAGTAGTCCTCTTCGGAGCCGGAGGTATTGATACGGCCCCAGAACCAGTCTTCCTGGGTGGCTTCGGTGAGTCGAGTCTCGCGTGGGTCGGTGGTGTGGCGATCGGACGCCTGCTTCCGGCCGCGCCGGATCCAGCGTGGTTGGCGTTGCTTCATAGCGCCTGCTCCTGTTCGGCGAGAATGCGTTCGGCGGCGGCCCGCAGCACCTCCTCGAGCTCCGACGTGTTCCCGGCGGCTCTGGCCTGGAGGGCAACTGCCCGACACAGCACGCCGATGGTCCGGACGACATGTGGATGGTTCGCCGGCAGATTTGAGCCCAGCCAGCCGGCGACAAGGCGAATCAGCTTGATCTCATCGGCGAGATCGAGGCCACCCGACGCGCCCTCGAGAGCCGCGGCGAGATCGGGGTCGAGCCACTGGCTGTAGAAGGACTGGCGCTTCTTTTGCCTTGATGGTGTTCTCGGTTTGTCTGCTGGCATGGCACCGTAGTCTCAAGAGTTTCCTGCATCGTAGAACGGATTTCCTAAAAAGCAAGTGCCGCGTGACCCCTTTCGCCGGACGAGCAGACGTGTGGTACAGAGAGAGTAGGAGGGGCACGACATGAAACAACATCTTTCACTGCGTTTCTGGCTCGAGGCCGTGGCGGGCACGGCTGCCGCGGCGCTGCTCGTCATCACGCTCGTCTGGCGGACCTGGATCGAAACGGTGTTCGGCGTCGATCCGGACCACAGCAGCGGAGCGCTGGAGTGGATCATCGTCGGCGTGGCCCTGGCGGTCGTGGTCGGATCGACGATGATGGCGCGGCAGGAATGGCGGCGGCAGCGGGCCGCGACCGGCATGGCCCCTTGAGCAGTCGCGCGGCTTCGTAGCCGCGAGCCGCATCCGAGCCGTTGCGCCATCCGTATTGACAGGGGACGAATGTCCTCGCAGAATGTGTAGCGGGGCGCTGCGACGCGAGCGGCGAAGGTGATGGTGGCTTGGACGAGGACGGCGAGGGCCGCGGCGACACCCAAACGAAAGCGCAGGGGATCGTCGAGCGTCAGGAGCGCGAGATCGAGCAGCTTCGGCGGCGTGTGGCCGACGATCAGTTTGCCCGGGAGCTGCGTGCCGCGCTGACGCTGGCGTCGGTGGCGAACACGGTGGCCGCGCCCGTCACCCACGATCGTCTCCTCGAGATCATTGTCGAGACGGCGGCGCAGGTCATCTCAGCGCGGGCCGGATCGCTCCTTCTACTTGACGAGTCGAGCCATGAGCTGGTCTTCGAGGTAGCGCTTGGAGGCAAGGCGGAAGAGGTCGAGAAGTTCCGGGTCCCCGTCGGACACGGGATCGCCGGGTTGGTGGCGCTGACCGGGCAACCGATCGCCGTGTCGGATGCGGAAAGCGATCCACGCCAGGCCTCGGACATTGCGGGCAAGATCGGGTACCACCCAAGCAGCCTGCTGTGCGTTCCGCTCTACTACGGCGACCGGGTGACGGGGGTCCTCGAGCTGCTGGACAAGGAAGGAGCAGCGACGTTCACCCCCCGGGACATGGAGCTGCTCGGTAGGTTCGCCGAGCTTGCAGGCGTCGCGATTGCACAGTCAAGCGCCCAACAGCGCGGCGCAGCAGTCATCGAGCGCGTGGTGCAGTCGAGCACTGCGTCGCCCGAGCGGCGGCGCGAGCTGCTCGATGCCGCCGAGTCGCTGACGCATTCGCAACACGGCGCTGTAGACGCCTACGGCGAGGCGCTGGAAGTCGCTCGGCTGGTGCACGATATCGTCAGCCGGGGCCCGGCAGCATCTCGGGCCGTGCAAACGCTGTTACAGGGGTTCGTGCAGTACCTCGACGCAACCGCGCACGCCCGTACCGCGGGTGAAGGCCGGTGATTCAGCGCCGGCCGGCATACAGCAGTGCGTTCACACCTGATGCGCTGCGGCAAGTCCCCGTGGTGCTGCCGGATGACATCACCACGGACTGGGCGTGGGGTGGAAGCACTGGAGCGGGTGTGAAAGTCGCGGTCATCGATAGTGGCATCGAGAGCGGTCACCCGGGCGTGCCGGGCGCCGCCGTAGCCGGCTACGTGGCGATCTCCGAGGATGCCGGCGGGAAGCTCCAGTTCGACACCAGTCCGCATGGGGACCTGTTTGGACACGGGACCGCCTGCGCCGGGATCATCCGTCAAACGGCGCCGGAGTGCGAGCTCTACAGCGTACGCGTGCTCGGGTCTACCCTCGGGGGGAAAGGGAGCATCTTCTCCGCCGGCTTGCGCTGGGCGATCGAGAACGGCATGCAGGTCTGCAACCTGAGCCTCGGCACGACCAGGAAGGACTTCTTCGGCGTGCTCCACGAGCTGGCCGATCTCGCCTATTTCAAGAGTGTCATGTTGGTCTGTGCCGCCAACAACGTGCCGATCCCCAGCTTTCCGTCCGTCTATGGCTCCGTCATCTCGGTGGCGGCGCATGACCGAAGCGAACCCGACATCTTCTACTACAATCCCGAGCCGCCGGTGGAGTTCGGAGCGCAGGGTATCGGCGTGCGTGCTCCCTGGCTGAACGGCGGCTGGCTGACTGTAACCGGCAACAGCTTCGCCGCGCCGCACATCACGGGTGTGGTCACGCGAATCGTGTCGAAGCACCCCGACATCTCGGTGTTTCAGGTCAAGACAGTGCTTCGCGCGCTCGCGGCAAACTCGATGCATGCTACTGGAGCGACTCAGAGTGGTGAGCAACCGGCGACTGCGGGCGCCGCATCGCCGTGAGTGTCACACTGCAGGCCCGCGATCTGCGTGCTATCCCGCTCTTTGCCGGAGTCAGTGAAGACCGGCTCGGTTGGGTAAGGGAACGCCTCCACCGGCGCCACTACGGCGCGGGGGTGCATATCGTCACCGCCTGCGAGGTCGGTACCGCGGCCTACATCGTCATCTCGGGCACGGTCAAGGTGTACATGGACCGCGAGGATGGAACGAGCGTCATACTCGCGATTCTCGGCCCGGGAGAGATCGTCGGCGACATGAGTCTGGTCGACCTGCTTGGGCGCTCCGCTACCGTGATCACACTCGAGGACACCGAGGTGCTGTCGATCGACGCGGCCGCGTTTCGGGCCTGCATACGCGACATCCCGGGCGTGGCAGTGAATCTGGCGACGATTCTGTCCAGACGGCTACGGCTGGCGAACGAGCAGATCCTGGCGCTCGGCACGCTGGACGTCTATGGCCGCGTGGCGCGGCAGATCCAGGTGCTGGCACACGAGTACGGCGAGCCCGTGACAGATGGGACGTTGATCCCGATCCGCCTCACCCAGCACGATCTGGCCGATCTCGTCGGCGCGTCTCGCGTACGGGTCAACCAGGCACTCGGATCTCTCAAGCGGCACGGTGTCATCTCGGTGGACCAGCGGTATCGCATCGTGGTCCACGAGCCAGGCGCCCTGGCGGATCAGAGCGCATAGCCGTGCGGGCCGGTTCAACCGTCGATTGACCGATCCGGTACGTATGCATTCAGGATCGCAGACATCCGGCGCGCCGGTCCGGGGACCTCAGCCACTCCCTGGTCATTGAGCGCCGCTACCGCCGAACGCTGCGCCAACGACGCCGGCGTGGTCTCTCTCCAGGAACTTCTCAAACGTTGCTTCAGGAAAATGGGTGGTCATGAGCGGACGGCAGTGTCGATGGAAAGCATCCAGCACCACGGTGGGGCTCACCGTGTCGAGCAGGTGAAGCTTGTCGCGTGCCGGGTTGAGCCGGTCCATACCCACGACCAGTGTGTCGGCGGGGATGCCGACCAGCGACGCCAGTGCGGGACGGCTGCCCGCCAGGTCGTCGAGCTTGAGGACGAGCGACCGGTCGGGGGGTAGATGCCGCAGCACAAAGTCGTTGTGCGTCGCCCAGTACTCCATCGCATGCTCGACCATCGCGGGCAGGCGAGCCTGCATCTCGTTCTCGTCCTGCGCGAGCTCGACGCCGAATGCCGGCCCGAGGAGCTTCTGCATGTAGTCTTCCAGCATGTACTCGGGGCGCAGGGATGCTCCGAAGAACACCATGTTGAGGAGAGAGTCGAGCCACGAGAAGCAGTCTCGCATGACGAAGACGAATCGAGCGTCGGGGAACTCCTCGACCAGTACGTTGACGTAGTAGCAATTGAAGCTCGACGAGTCGATGTCCAGGCTGTTGTACGCATCGCGCCAACGGATGAACTCGCGGAATTCGGAGTCGGACATTTCTCCGCGCTGCCATCGAGCGACCTTTCGTACGGTCGACGGCAACAGATACTCGTGAAGAGATCGATAGTTGGCGAAGATGCCTGCCATCGAGCGTGTGCCACATTTGGCAAGGCTCACGTTGTAGGCGTGAAACGTGCGGTGGCGCGGTCGGGGCCATTGGGCGCGCGGAGCCGCACGCTCCGCACGCCCCGGCTGAATCGGATCGTCTGGCACTACGGGTGCCGTTCCTCTCTATGAGATGCCCGAGGTGAAACCCGTGTAGAGGAACGTCGTGGTCAGACCACCGGAGGGTGTACCCCAGGTGGCGGTACCGTAGCCGCGGACCTCTTCCGGCGGAAGCTGGGCGCGAATCCGCTCGATCTGGGGGCCGAACCCCGCTTCCTCCAGTGCCTTATGCGGCTCAGATAGAAGTCGTTGCCGGAAGGCGCCGTCCGATTGCGCTCGGTCGAGCACGCTTTTGAGCAGATCGTGCCGCTCCTTCACGACTTCCTCCGGGAGCTCGACTGCCGTCGCCGCGCCATCGGGACCGGAAGCTGCCGGCTGGGCCCGGTCGATGAACTGCTCCCGGAATGCCGAGTCGTTGAGTGCCCGTTCGATTGTGGCGACCGTGCTCTGACGTCGCTCTTCTATCATCGCGCGCAGTCGTTGCTGGTTCTCAGAATTCACCAAGTACTCCCTTCGCCGAACGCGGCCAGAATCTGAACCCGCGTCTCGGACTTCCGAAGCCAGACGTCAATGTGTATCAATACGGGTTGCCGGATGCTCTCTGCGTCAATTCACCTCCTGCGTGACCTGGCCCGTAACGTGCGTACGATACGCGCCCGTGGGTGGGCTTACCACCTTCACATAGCAGTACTCCCGCAATATGGCTGTCACCAGCTCCCTCGGTTCCATGAATCCCAGGAGCCGGGCGTAGCTCGCGAGGTCGCGCGGCACGGGCGCTGACAGACGCTCCTTGAAATACCATTCGAGGAGCTCGGGGGTCGAGGTCCCCACGGCCCCCGGGCCAATCCTGGATAGGCCGGCGGAGTCGAGCTTCTCCTGCTTGTCCTGCGCTCGCCTTTTGAGCATGGCATACTCGCCGGAGAGCTGCAGTGTCTCGACCATCGGCTCCAGAAGCCCGTGTTCGAGTGCCACCGCGGCCCGGCGCACGGCGCCCTGGTTGGCCAGGACCTGCCGGAGACGCTCCTCGGAAAGATCCTGCCGCTCCCGCCACTCATCCAGTTCGCGCTCAGTCTGCAGACCGTGGGTCGTTTGCAGGAGCCCCAGCTCCCGATCGAGTACGGCCTGTTCGAGCGGGAGCCCACCACGTTCCGCCTCCGCCAGCAGGGTCCGGCGGGAAATTGCCTCGGCCTTGACCCGCTCGAACCGTTTCGGGAGGAGCTTGAGCTCTTCGAGAACGGCAGCAGTCCGGATGTCGACGCCGGTCCTGCCGGGCTCGACCCTGGATCCGGCATGCGTGCGCGCTCGTTCGGAGGTCGTGGTGGGCTGAAAGTGGAATGCCGCTTGTTTCGGCTGGAGACCCGCCTCGAGTCTCGACCTCACCGTTCTCAGCAGTGCGATCGCATCGATCCTCTTCTGCTGCACTCGACCGCAAGGGAGCCAGGACTCGAGCCGATCAAAGGAAGGAGAGGCTCCAGGGGCCTCACGCGCGACGCGGAGCATCTCCGCGAACGATCGGTCAGTGTAGTGCAGATTCTTGGCGATCGCTTCCAGGGCGGCTCCGTCTGCGGCCGACACTACCCCATCCAGAACAGCTCGGCGGAGAGTGAAGCGGATGTCGACCATCGCATCCGAGAGTGCGTGGAAGCCGGTCTGGCGGGGCCCATGAAGCACGGCGACCTCGTCGTCGTCTTCCAGGACTCCGTCCCGGTATGCCTCGAAGATACTCCCGACACCTTCCATGCCGAATGGTTCCAGCTCGGCGGCTCGCAGCGCCCCCATGCTTGAGCTCCCGAAAACGTGAATACCCTGGCTCATCGCCCAGAGAATCTCCTTGTGCCATACGGCCGGGACGCTCTCGAAGAATCCGTCGATAATGCCTATCGCCCGCGGCCGCATACCCATGACGCGATAGACATCCCCCTGCGATATGGGAGGTAGATACACGGCGTCGAGGTGCTCGCGCGCTTCCGCCACCGTGAGAGTCGGACCGACGAAGATGCATACATCGACGGGACGATCCTGCTGTGTCCGTACGAGCAGGGAGGCTTCCTCCACCGGCGGCAGCGGATCGGGGAGGGCTGTGCCATTCGTCGCCCCGGCGGCCCCGAATCCGGCATCCGCCCGGTCGCGTACGCGTCCGTTCGCTTGCCCGGCAGCTGCATCGTACAGATCGATCACCGTTCGCAGGGCGTCGTCGTCGCGTCGCGCTTGCATGACGCGTTTCGCCCGGTCGCCGTACTGGTACTTTGCTCCCCGGTGGCTCGACGTATCCACAAATTCAAGGCCGGGAACGATCACCTTCACAACCGGCAGTCCAATATCCGGCTTGCTCAGGTTGACCGCCACCGCCTCGGAAAAGCCGGCCCGGCGCAGCCGCTCCAGCAGCCAGCTCACATCGTCACCCAGGTTCTCGCTCTCGAAGTTTGGCGCGCCGCGAAAATCGCGGCTGCCGGGATTCGAGGTAACTATCCGCTGAGTCCGTCGCAGCGCTTCCTCCTGAAAAGCAAGCTCGTACGACTCTCGAAACATGTCGTCGCGCGCACCGGCAATCATGGTCAATCGGCTCTGTGCCGCCTCCGTCAGCGCTCGCAAGAGCGCGATGCGCCGAGTCGGGTGGCACCCGAAGCCACCCGCGGAGGGGAGCGGCCGAACTCGATTAACATTGAGCTCGCTCACCACACAGCGGTACGTGGGGACGCCGACATCCGTCGTGATCTCCCAGATCGCGACTCCCACCCCGGCACGCTCATACTTTTCGAGAAGAGAGCGGCACAGGAAGTCGTCCACTGTAGTGAGATCCAGGCGCCGTTCTCTTCTGGCGTTCTCGCCCGACAGGCCAAACAATGTGACGGCGTCGCGCTCGATAACCTCACAGAGCCCATGGCTGATCGCCTCCGCCAGGTGGTTCCCGGAAGCAAGTCCGTTCGTCGACGCGATGAAGCTGGTCGGAGCGGTCCGCACCTCAGGATCGAAGTTCGTATCGACGGAATCGAATGGAACCCACTTGGGGGTATCCTGGTTGAGGTCGTGACCCTCCACCCACAGAAGCTGGCGGCGCGGGTGAAACGGGCTCTTCAGCGGCCTCGGAAGCCGCCACACGTCAACAGCCGGCTGCAGCTCCTCCCACGATGTCCGTCGGAGCGGCAGGTCGACGCACTCGCCATGGAACATTTCGATGGATTCCATGATGCCCGAAGCCCGGGCAGCGGCCAGATCCACGCCCTTCCCCTGCGAGACCGACAGGGAGCGGGAGTTTGGGCGTGTCACCATGACCACCGGGATGCCGATTCTGTCCAGGCCAGTGACGTTCGCGACGCGCGTTATCCCCATGGCAGACAGGAGCTCTCGGATCCTCCGCACGGTTTCATCCGGGGAAGTCGTGCGATGCGTCCCGGTAACGTACGCCTTCCCCGCGTCGTCGGTCAAGCGTCCCGCTGCGATGCTCTCACTCACGTCATGCTGCCGCCGAAGTCCAGGGTGACCCAGCCGGTCCTGCTGCCGCTGTCGACCGGTGAGGACATTATCAACATGCTACCGGCCGGGCTGCTATTAAATCGTGAACAGTCATGCAAGCGATCCCTGGACCGCCGTGCAGCGACTCGATGTTCTCCGAGAGCTCGTGGCGCAAGCCCGCGACTGGTGCGTGTAAGAGGTTTAACAGCGATCCGTCGCGAGCCGTGTTGTACTTTGATTCGAGCCCGATGGTCCTGTCGGTGGCCGCGGGGTGACCAGGCACGCCGGCATTGGTGCGTGAATCGAACAGCTGCGCGTTGCGATGCCGCGGGTGTAGACAGGCCGGTACGGTGGGGACTGCGCGTCGACCGGGAACTGGACGGTGACCCGGGGATAGCGGAGTCAGGAGAGACTGAATGACGTTGACGGCTGTTGCCGACGAGGAGACGCCCGATTCCGCGGTCCACCGGCCCGCCACGCGGAGCTTCCGCGCGTACAACGTGGGTCTCGCCAAGACGGGCACGCGCTCAATGGCTGGCATCTTCGGCAGGTACCGGTCGCTACACGAGCTCCTTTTTCCGGAGACAGTGCAGGCGGTTGCGGACCGGCGGAGTGGGGCGCTGAGCGAGCAGCAGTTCCGAGCGTTCATCCGCTGGCGCGACGGACTGACGCAGCTGGACATGGACTCTTCGAGCTTCAACTGCTACTACGTCGACGTCCTGGCTGAGGAGTTCCCGGACGCCAGGTTCGTGTTCGTGGTGCGTGACTGCTTCTCGTGGCTCGACTCGTTCATGAACATGGTTCTCCACATCGGCGGTGCCATGGATTCATGGATGGTGAGCTACATCGGCTGGTTCCTGGGTCCCGGATACCTTCCCGATCTGGCGGACCACGAGGAGGAGCTGGGGCGGCGGCTACCCGACATGATCGATCACGGACTCCGGTACTGGGCCGACCATAACCGATTTGTCCTCCAACACCTGCCGGCCGGCCGGTCGCTCATCCTCCGGACGGACGATTTCTCGCGAAGCATTCCGGAGGTAGCGCGCCTGGTCGGCGTGCCGCCCGAGACGCTCACGCCGAACCTCAGCCACCTGAATCAGGCCGACGGGAAGTACCACTGCCTCCAGATGGTGGACCGTTCTGTTGTCCGCGAGACGTACGAGCGCTACTGTGTCGAGCTGATGCGGGAGCTCTTTCCAGCTGCAAGCCTGGAGAGCTTGCTCGCGCGGCATTGCGCAGCGGGACCGACACGGGAGGGCAGCGCCGCATTGGGGCAGGCTCAGTAAGTTGTCGGGTTAAGGCGTGCCGCTGCATGCGAAATTGCGAGCAAATTGGCCGGACTGACGGCCGGGCGCCACAATGACAGATACCAGAAGGCTGAAGGAGCAGATCATGGAAGACCAGGAACAGCGTCGAGCACAGATTCGCGAGCGGCAGGAGCAGTTACAGAAACGCATCTCACAGGTCTTGCAGCGTGCCGTCGACGACCCGGAGTTTCGCCAGCAGCTCATGGATGATCCCAGGGCGGTTCTGGGAGGCCCTCGGGCTGATGGCGCCGCCGGAGGGCCGGCCGCGGAGGTCCCGCCCCGCGTAAAGGATTTGCGCCGGAACTTGCTTCGAGAGGTGTTCGATCGAGCCATGACCGACGACAGTTTCCGTGGAGAGCTGGCCGACAATCCCCACCAGGCGATCTGGCAGGCCGGCTTTGGTCCCCAGCTCGAGCAGATTCGCGCCGAGCTCCCGCAGGAAGAGGTTCAGGCTTTCGGCTGGACCTGGAACACGACGCTCTGGGGCTCGATCCCGGCGTATCTCGCAACCGGCACGCCGTGGGGCGCCTGAGCCGGCTCGTGCACCGAGCGCGCATTCGGTGAACACGCTGCCACGTGTCCTACTGCCCCCGGAAAGCATGAAGCCACGGCCGGAGCACCGTCGCTTTCGCGCCTTCAACGTCGGGCTGGCGAAGACCGGAACGCGGTCGGTGGCGGGCATGTTCGCGGCGTACCGCGCGCTGCACGAGTTTCTCTTCTCCGAGACGGCGCGGGCCGTAATGGAGCGCGAGCGGGGAACCGGCGACGAGGCTCGTTTTCGCGCCTTCGTGCGCCGGCGGGACCAGCTGGCGCAGCTGGACATGGACTCGACCAGCTGCACCTGCTACTTCGTCGACGTCATCGCCCAGGAATTCCCGGACGCCAAGCTCCTCTTCGTCGTCCGCGATTGCCTGTCGTGGCTGGACTCGCTGCTCAACATGGTGCTGTTCGCCGGGCCGATGATGGGACCGTGGATGGAGGGCTACTTCCGCCGGTTCCTGGGCCCCGGCTATCACCGCAACCTGGCTCGGGACGAGGGTGAGCTGCTGGCCGCACTGCCGGACATGGTCGAGAGAGGGCTGGAGCACTGGTCGGCAACCAACCGATTCGTGCTCCAGCATCTTCCCGGAGACCGATCGCTTATCGTTCGTACGCGTGATCTCAGCCGGAGCCTGCCCGCAGTGGCCGGATTCGTTGGCGTACCGCCGGAAACGCTACTGCCCGACATGTCGCACCTCAACGGCGCGCGCTATCGCTACGACCTGTTACGGAGAATCGAGCCGGCCCTGCTTGCGCAATGGGTCGAATGCCACTGTGGCGACCTCATGAGAGATCTGTTCCCCGGCGTGACTGTTTCACGATTTCTCGCGGAGAGCCATTCTCCCTGATGAACCGCACGGTCCGGCCGCCGCTGCTGGACAGTTGCAGGTAGCGAGTACTATCATCGAGCCCGGCGGGGAGAGCGTGGTGCAGAGGGAGACGGCAGCGGGCGTTCGGCAGACGAGCCACTTTCGCATCGCCTATGAGCCTGGCTCCTTCGGCGAGAGGCAGTTGGACGTGATCGAGACGCGGCTGGAGCGTTTCTGGCACGGCATTGCTGACCTGCTGGAGCTGCAGAGTGGGGAGATGATCGCGGTCTCACTGCTCGATCACCTGCCCGATCCAGCCGGGCCCGGACACACCGCGACCGGAATGATCGTGCCTCAGACGCGAGAGATCCGCATTGTTTTTCGCTCTGACTCGCCTGGTGTGGATCTGGAAACACTGGCTCTTCGTGTCGTGCTGCGCGGACTCATCGACCGCCCACCGGTTCCCTTCCTGTTTGACGGTCTGCTGGCATGCATCACCCGGCAGCTGCCGGGCGCTTCGGCCGCCGATTCGGTCTCCTCCCTGACGGCGGCGGAACAGACCGGCCAGCTACCTCCCCTGATGGCGATGTTCGGGGGATCGAGACCGGCAACGGCCAGGATTTACCCGGTTGCCGCGTTCAGCTTTGTCGACTTTCTGATACGCAGGTATGGAGCCGCCCGATTCAAGCAGTTCCTGTCCCTGCTCGCACCAGGCCATGGGCCGGAGGCGGTGCAAACCGCCTACGGGCGTACGATGCGGGAGCTGGAGTCGGAGTGGCGAAAGGAGCTCGGAGTCACCGAGGGGGGCGGGGTCATCCGCTTCGTCCGGCTGCTGGCCCCATACGTGCGGCCCTACCGGCTGCGGGTTGCCGAGACAACGGTGTATATCCTGATCTCGGTTGCCTTCAGCATCGGCTTCGCACGCGCTCAGGGAATCCTCATGGACAGGGCCTTGATCCCGCGCGACGCCCATGCGCTGGGCGTCATCGTGGCGATCCTGGCAGGTGCGTTTGTCATCGCCATCCTCGCGCAGCTGCGCGCCAGCTACGTCGTGGCTACTGTTTCGGGACACGTGCTCACCGATCTTCGGATGCGCATGTTCGCACTCGTACAGCGGCTCGATCTCGGATTCTTCCACCGCATGGACACGGGCGATATCCTCACGCGCATGACGGACGACCTGGACCAGGTACAGTCCGGTCTGCCGGTGATTCTGGCTCAGGGACTACGGATGGGACTGACCGTTGTCGTTGCGTTGATCACAATCTTCAGTCTGAACTGGCGGCTGGCTCTGTTGTCGCTCTTCACGGTTCCGCTGCTGGTGCTCTCGGGGCGGTTCTTTGGGCCGCGCGCGGCGGCGGCGAGCGTACACCGGCAGCGCATCCTCGCACGCTCGGTCAACACTCTACAGGAGGATCTGCGGGCGCAGCCGGTGATAAAGGGGTTCGGACTCGAAGGGTGGGTCATTACCCGGTACGCGGAGAACATCCAGCAGCTCTTCCAGTCAGGCGTGAGACTGGTTTTTATCAGCGGGGTCTCCGGCGCCACGCTGGTCTCCATCGGTTCACTGACGCAGCTGGGCGTGATGGGTATCGGCGGCTACCTCGTCGTGCAGCGCCAGCTGACACCCGGCACGCTCGTGGCCTTTCTTGCGCTGATGTCACAGGTCATCGGCCCGATGCAGAACCTCTCGGGCGTGCTCCAGACGGTGCAGCAGGCATCTGGAAGCATGGAGCGAGTGCAGCAGCTCCTCGATGCTAAGCCCCGGGTGATGGATGCACCGGATGCGCGGCAGCTGCAACGTGTCAATCGTGCGATCCGGCTGGATGACGTCAGCTTCAGCTACACCGGAGCCGAGCTCAACTTGAGCCACATCAATCTGACTATTCCGGCAGGAACGACGGTGGCGCTCGTCGGGCCAAGCGGATGTGGGAAGAGCACGCTCCTCAACATGATCATGCGCTTCTACGATCCGGACAGTGGTGTGGTTGAGTTCGACGGTATCGACTCGCGTGCCGCGACCGTCGAGTCGCTGCGCGGCCAGATGGGCGTCGTCTTCCAGGACAGCTTCCTTTTCAATATTTCGATTCGAGAGAACATCCGGCTGGGCAAGCCGGGGGCATCCGATGCGGAGGTTGAGGCGGCAGCGCGCGAAGCGGAGATTCACGAAACCATCGAAGGCCTGCCGGAAGGATACAACACTGCTGTCGGCGAAGGTGGCGGCGAGCTCTCCGGGGGGCAGCGGCAGCGTGTGGCGATCGCACGGGCGATCATTCGCAATCCCGCCGTTCTCCTGCTGGACGAAGCAACGTCGGCGCTCGACGTTCGAACTGAGGCGGCAATCTCGGCCACCCTGGCCCGAATCGGGGCGGGCCGCACGACGATCAACGTAACGCACCGTCTGGCGACGATCGCGGGGGCCGACCATATCGCCGTGATCGATCACGGTGCAATCGTGGAAGAAGGCACTCACGCCGAGCTGCTCATCAAGCAGGGGGTGTACGCGGGGCTGTGGCAGGAACAGATGGCACTTGTCGAGGAAGGAGCGCCGCCGGGTGAAGCACGACTGGCACGACTGCGATCCATTCCCATCTTCGGCCAGCTGCCGGAACCGCTCCTGGCTTCACTGGCCGGTGAGCTATACGTGGAGCGCTACCGGGCGGGCGGTACGATCATCGAGCAGGGTGACGTAGGCGACGCGTTGTACATCATCCGGAAGGGACAGGTCGAGGTCACGGCCACCGACCAGACAGGGGTGAAGCGGCGGCTGGCGGTACTGGGAGAGGGCCAGCACTTTGGCGAGATTGCGCTGCTGCATGACGTGCCGCGCACTGCGACGATTCAGGCACGCACGCCGGTCGAGGTCTATGTGCTCGACAAGGACGGCTTCGCTGCCCTCCTGGCGGCGGAGCCGGATCTCGGCCCCACACTGGAACGCATCATCGCCGAGCGGAATCGGAAGACGGCGGAGACCGCGTCTGCCTGACGACCGGAGTCTCCGCTCAGGAGAGAGACCGGCAGGCAGTTACCCCGGTAGCTGCGGGTGGAACCCGGGAGACAGGAACACGGGGCTCAGCCGGACGGATTGCGCCGTCGTCACCTCGTGGAGTCGCACATTCTCGATTCCTCGCACGGTGATCGTGGCACCGACGGTCAGGTCGGACGCGGACCCCGGCTTTCCGTCTGGAAGGACGATCTGAGTCGACGGATCGATCTGGACGGTTGTGAGGCGCCCTCCGAAGCGCGCCGCGAGCGAGGTGCCGCCCTGCCGCATCGGGCGAACGACCATGCCGCTCCCCTTGAAGGTGATGAGATCGAGGTCGTGAATGACGCCCACCTCGTAGGTGAGCGCGAGCTGAGGATCCGGGTGGGCCGAAGCCGACATCCGATCGCCCTGTCGGAAATCCGCGGTCCGAACCCGGCTGCTGTGCATTCCCAGCATGGGCACGGATGGACCAATGAGCAGGGTTGCAATGTCGCCTCCCTTGATGCGCAGCTGCAGCTCCCGATCGTACCTGGTCGTGGTCAGCCTGACGTACTTGCCGGTCAAGGCGCTGTGAAGATGCAGATCCCCGGTCGGGCAGGGCGAGGGATGGAGCAACAGGGGACGCAGGGGGACCTGGTTGAAGCGGAGCGAGGAGATGATCGAAGCGGCGTTCCGATCGCGCGCCGTGAGGGAGCGCAGGTGGAAGTCGTCCTCAATGAAGCGAAGGATTGAGTCGAATTCGAGCTGGTGATGATCGACGTAGCCGGCTCGCGCGTAGGGCGAGATGAGTATAGTCGGCACGCGCGGGCCGAGGCTGAGGGCGTCCTGCGGGGGCGGCGAGACATGGTCGTAGAACCCGCCGAAGTCATCCCAGGTCAGGACGATGAGCGTGTCCTTCCAGTACTTGCTGCGCATGACCGCATTGATTTGCCGGACAGTCCACGACTCGCCGACGCACATCGAGAAGGGGGGATGCTCGCTGTTCTCTTCGCTGGTGACCAGCCAGCTGACCGCGGGCAGCTTTCCCCGGGCCACGTCACTGGTGAACTGCGTGGTTGGCCGCACGTTCGTGTTCCATAGCGGCGAGTACCGGATGTGCCGGATGGCGTCGAACGACGACCAGACATAGCCCGACTGGAAGGCGGTGGGCGCGTAGTACGTCCAGGAGACGTGACGTTGCTGCATCGTATCGGCCAGAGTCGGCAGATCGAAGCAGGGCCGAGTCTGGTAGTGACGGCCCGTCGTCGGGTCGATTGCGTCGACCACCGAGTACGGTCCGCCGTCGCAGCCCCAGGCGTGGCGTGTCTGGCCACGCGGGTTGTCATAGGTGTTGGCAGAGCTGGCGGCGACCAGAACGAGGTGATTGGCGAAGCTCGCGCCCATGATAGTCGAGAAGAAACGGTCCTCCAGCGTGAAGTGCTGTGCGTACGTCCAGTAGTCGGGTATGTCTTTCCGGGGATACTGCGAGTCCGCGATATCGACGTTGTCCTGGATGGCGCCCGCGAGCTGGTTGAAGTGATCCATGCGGCCGCCGTCCACCGCCAGGCTCGCCGCGTCTCCGGAGTGACCGATATCGAGGAGGGTGTGATCGGGAGTCCGGTTGAGGGGAACCACGCTTCCGTCGGAGATTGTCGCGGTCGTCGCGCCGTCGGCGCCGGGGAAGCGGCCGAATAGGTTGTCGAAGCTGTGATTCTCCTTGATGATGATGACAACATGGCGAATTGCGTAGCGCGGAGGCTGCGAGGTGACCTCGCCGGAGGCCGCGGCGCGGCTTCCCGCAGCCATAGGCGCCAGCGTGGCCGCGGCGAGAAGGGCCGCGACTGCTAGCAGAGCGAGAATGGCCAGGCGGATTCGCGGTCGCATGCCGGCGAGAATCGACCTCCGAGAAATGTCAGATCAATGGTAGTACAGGGCAGCAAGACGACTGCCGATTACCATGAACTATGGCCACCCGAAACGCAGCATCAGAAGAGACGCAACCAGTTATCACACGTGGCGACCAGCTATCGTACACCGCGGCAGAGACGGAGGTGGCGGAGCCACGAACGCTGTTCCACGTCCCAAACCGGCACAACGGCAAGCTGCGCGCGCTGTCCGAAGGAGTCAGCGCCGATATCCGTCTCCATCAGCTGTGGCGGTGCGCCAACATCAACGCGGTCGATCGATCCGGCATGAGCGATCACGGTCCGGTCCACATCCGGATCGTGGCGAATATCGCGCTCAAGCTTCTGCGCCTGCTCATCCATGCCGGTATCGAGCCGTCGGTCGTTCGCGACTACCGCCTGACTCCCGAAGATGCCGAGGTGATCGTGGTACTGGGGGCGGCGTTGCACGATATCGGCATGTCGATTCACCGGCACGAGCACGAAACCTACAGCCTGATCCTCGGCGAGCCGATCGCGCGGACGCTGCTGAGCGGGATCTACGAGGAGCCCGAGCTCACCATCATGGTGAGCGAGACGATGCACGCGGTCATCGCCCACCGGTCAGACGAACGTACGTACACGATCGAGGCGGGGGCGGTGAAAGTGGGGGATGCGCTCGACATGACGCAGGGCCGGTCACGTATTCCGTTTGAAGCCGGCGCAGTCAACATCCATTCGCTTTCGGCGGCGGCAGTCGAGCGGATCGTCATCCGGAGCGGCGAGGCGAAGCCGATCCGGATCGAGGCGATTCTCAACAACTCGGCCGGATTGTTTCAGCTGGACGAGCTGCTGCGCCCGAAGATCGTATCGTCGAGCGTCGCGCCCTATATCGAAGTCGAGGCGCGTATCGACGGCGAGATGGAGAAGCGCCTGCTGCCGGTCTACAACCTATAAGGCCAGCAGCAGGCGCCTGTCCGTGCAGAGCTACTTCACCGTGACGCGCGATGATGCCTGGACCGACGTATTGTCGACGGCCAGCCCGGCGGTGAAGGTGTACGCGCCGCGGCGCGCCTTCGACGAGATCTTGATCTTCCAGACCAGCACCTTTTCCCGGCCGACGTCGCGACTGGAAAGCGTAGTGTGCTTGATCCACTGGTAGCCGCCGCTCCTGGAGGCCGGGACGAGCGTGAACTTCCAGAGTACCGGGCTGTTGTCGGGTACGGCTTCGGTCACCATGTCGACGTAGAAGTAGATGGTGCTGCCGCGTTTGACGGTTTTCAGCGGCGTGACCTTGTTCTTGCTGACCTTCGCCAGTCCCGCGACCATGCGGATGTCTACCGGCGGAATCGAGTAGTGCACCAGTCCCATCTGCTGAAGGTCGACCAGGAGAGCCGCTCCGTCAAATGAGCCCCAGCCCGTAGCATAGTCCCAGCCGGGAGTCGCGCTGTAGTACAGATTGTTGCCCTGGGTCACATCGTGGAACGGTGGGTACTGGAACTGAGATTCCTTCTGGCCGAGCGCGTAAAGAGTTGGATTGAAGAAGCCGACCCGGCTGTTGATGTACTGGTCAATCAGGGAGGTGTAGGCCGCCCAGAGTGGGGTCGCCGCGCTCGTCCCCCCGTACACCAGCCAGCCCGCCTGCTTGTTGCTATCCACGGTGTACACGGCGTAGCCAGTTCGCGGGTCGGCATTCGCCGAGACGTCCGGAACTTGCCGCGAGCCGTCGCTATACTGGTTTTGCACGCCAGGTCCGACCTGATAGTCGGGCCGAGGGAAGAAGCCGCTCAATCCGCCGCCGCCGCCCGAAGGCCCCTGTGAGTCTTGCGGATTCCCCCAGGCGGATTCCCCGCCGTACGAACCATCCGAGTTTTGCAGCAGGGCGGTGCCGCCGACCGCGGTAACCCAGGGGTCGGAGGCGGGATGATCCACGACGAGCTGCTGCTTCTGTTGCTGCGTCGCCCCGGAAACGGCCGATGCGTCATAGGCGCCCTGGTCTCCGGCCGCCGAGAACACGGTAATGCCCTGGGCGGCCATTTCGCGGAACAGGGCATCCATCGCCCAGACGAGATTGGGATCGCGGAAACTCTCCGCCTGGCCGTAGCTGGAGCTGACGATCTGAGGATTGTTGCTCGCCATGAGCAACAGCATGGGGATCCAGTCGGCGCTGTGATATGGCGCGATGTACACGTCGACCCGAGCGCCAGGCGCCATCGCGTGGGCGACCTCGATGTCCAGCTCCACTTCGGGCTGGTTGTCGTTGATCTTCTCGCCGATCTGCGAGCCGTCATTCACGGGCACCCGCTGCGTCTGCGGCGAGAGCTGGAACTGGCTGTCGTAGGTGGCGATGTTACCGGACTGAAAGTCGCCGAACTCCGCCAGGGCGATGACCTGGTTGGAGCCGTTCCAGCCCTTGTCGTAGATGGGCTGAACGTCATAGAGGCCGGCGAGGTCGGATGGCGTGTATCCCTGAGACGAGTCGTGCGTGGGGGCGTGGGGTGCATCGCTGTGCGGCACGATCTGGCGCGACCGGACGCCAAGTGGTCGGGGCCGGTCGGCATTGTCGAGACCGCTTACCGCCTCGACCTGCGCGGCGATCTCAGAGGGCAGCCGAACCGGGCCGCCGTTGGCATAGAACACGTCGGCGCCCTTCCGATAGGTGGAAAGCTGCGTGCCGAAGGCGCTTTCCAGCCGGCGCGCCGTACCACGTACCGTGATGCCGAGACCGTCGGCGTACTCACGCTCGACGCCCAGACCGCGGGAGCGAAGCCAGGCGGCGACCCGCGCGCGGTCGGCGGGCAGCGGCGCAAAGCGCTCGGCGAATTGAGCCGGCGTGAGGAAGTGATGGTACTGTGGCGAACGCGGATCGTACACGGAGCGCAGGAATCGCTGGAGACCGGCATCGTCCCGAAGCCGGAGGCTCACCGTCACACCGAGGACGGCCGCCGGATTCAGATCCTGCAGGCGGCGCGCCGCGGCCAGGTGCGGCAAGGTTGATCCCGCCAGCGGGATGATTCTCCCTGCTGGAAGGGCGGAGCCGGCGTACCGAGCGCCGCCGGATTGGGCCAGAGTCGTGCCGGGAAGGGCACTACCTATAAGCACGGCAAGCCCTGCAAGAAACACAGAGCCCAGTCGCGGGCGGTACGTCATGCGTCGATGTCTCCTGATTCGGGATTGATTCCCGACAGTATGCCACAGCGACGAACTCTCTCGCTCGTGCAAAACGTCAGTAACTGGCAGGGAACGGCTCGAGCGACGTTCGGACGACCTGGACACCAGACTTCTGGCCGGTCGATTGAGCCTCTAGGCCGCCTGTGCGCTGTCTGGAGCGAATGCTAGCCGGTTCGGTCGTCTCCCTCGCTCGGTTTCGGACCACGCCGGAACATGCCGACACCACCGAGGAAGGTCACGAGCATCAAGAAGACGACGACGATCGCTATGACGATGAAGAGGACGCCCAGCGCCATCCATCTCTCCTGTGGATGAACAGTGAGCTTCAGGCGACTGCAGGATTCAGGCCAGAGACGACAGCATCGCAGGACACGGTACGGTAAGACTGATAGAATCGCGTGGTGATGCTCTAAGGAGAGCGATTGCCGCTGGTTGCCAAACGTGCTATGTTGCCTTCACGCCATTGGGGCCGAATGGAAGCGGAGGACATCGGTATGGCTCGGGTAGAGCAGCACCCCAGCCCAGCGCGTCACAGTCAGTTCGCGGATAGCGACTATCTCGACCAGGCGGACTTCCGCTGCGCGCTCCGCAAATTTCTTCGGTTCGCCGAGGAGCGAGCGCGGGTCCACGGCATCACCCCACAGCAGCATCTCATGCTCCTGGTGGTACGTGGGCATCGCTCGTACCCGGGAGTGACAATCGGACAGGTGGCGGAAGGACTGCAGATTCGACACCATGCCGCCTCTCTCCTGATCGATCGAGGCGTCAGACGGGGATTGCTCATCCGGGAGGAAGACCCTAACGACCGCCGGCGGGCGCTGCTGACGCTCACCGAGGAGGGCCAGCGAATCCTCGACCAGATCACGGAAGAGAACCGTCGCGAGCTTGCTCAGCTGGACGACGTGCTGTTCCGGCGCTCCCTGGTCGACGCAATCCAGAAATACGCGGAGAGCGGAGAGCACGCTTCGGCCTGAGAGGACTCCGGCGGGGTGGGGCCGGCGGCCGTCCCGCGCCGCGGAATCCGATCAAATGCCCTCGCGCTCCGAATCGAGAGGCGGTGCAATGGCGCCGGGCACCATGTCGGTAGTCTCGTCCATGCCCATACCGAGGTTGCTGGGAGCGGAGTCGTCTCCAATCAGCACGCTCTCGTCAATTGCGGTTCCGGTGCCACCCGAAGTCAGCCCGAAACCGTCGGCCGTACTTCCCAGATCGTCTGGATCGAAGCCTCGAACCGCATAGCCGCTCTCCGCATCCTCGTCGGTATCGCCGCTCTCGGCCGGCCACGTAGGATCCTCGCGTTCGTCGCTCACGGTTCCTCCCTTTCCAGTAGCTGCGCTCGCCGGATGTTCGGTGATGGATTGGGGTGCAGATTGCATGCCAGCCCCGTCCGCAGGCGCCAGGAAGCAGCGTCAGGGGAAGTCCGGCGGGGGGACGAAACCGCCGAACGCCTCGGTCACGAGCTGGGCGAACCGGATAGGCGTGCGATCTTCTAGGTACGGACCGATCGCCTGCAGGCCGATCGGGAGTCCGTCTCCGGTGAGGCCGGCTGGAAACGCGGTGGCGGGCTGACCGCTGAGATTCGCCAGGCCCGGATACACTCCGCCGCGGTCGTAAGGAACTGCCACACCGTCGACGTCGAAGAATCGCTCCTGCTCGGGCAAGGTGGTGTGCGGGAAAGCGTTGACCGGGAAGACGGGCGCGAGAAGGATGTCCCAGTCGCGAAAGAACTCGCGGTACGCGGCCCGGTAGTCCTCACGCAGCAAGAAGCACGCTCCGATGTCACCGCCGATCGCTTCGAGTCCGGACGCCATGGCAACCTGGAACTCATCGCCGGTCGCGCGGAGTTCCTCGATAACTTGTTGCCGGACCTCGGGGGGCCTCCGTCCGGATGTCGATGCCCCGATGAAGCGCACATAGAGCTTGTGGTGGTCACGCAGATCGCCGAACAGAAGCGGTTGGGCGCGTTCCACCGTCGCTCCGACCGACCGCAACTGCTCGGCGAGTCTTTCCAGAACGCCGGTGATGGAACGCTCGACCGGAAGCCAGGGAATCGAGGGGAGGATGGCGACCCGGTAGCCGGCAAGCACTTCGTGCCGGGCGCGCGGGATGGTGAGCCTCCAGGCCGGTTCTTCCCCGATGTCGGGACCGGCGGCGACGTCGAGCGCTAGCTCGAGGTCACGGGCCGAACGGGCGAGAGGACCGATGACGGCGAAGGGCGGCACCGGATTCGGCAGGGGAGCGAGCGGGAAGTGACCCGTGCCGGGGACTGCCGAATAGCTCGGCTTGTGTCCGAAAATGCCACAGAAGGCGGAGGGAATGCGGATCGACCCGATGTAGTCACCGCCCATTTCCAGCGGAGTGAGGCCGGCTGCAACCGCGGCGGCACCGCCGCCAGTGCTGCCACCCGGGGTGCGGCCGAGGTCCCACGGGTTCGCGGCACGACCGAAGAGGTCGTTGTGCGACTGCCAATCACTGGCGTACGGCGGCACGTTGGTGGTAGCCAGGATGACGGCGCCGGCCTCCCGCACGCGGTGAATCGGCGGCGCGTCGCGTGGCGAGATGGCGCGAGCGCGCTCGAGCACGCCGCCGGTTGCGGGGAGTCCGCGAACGGCGATGCAGTCCTTCACCGTCAAGGGCAGCCCCAGCAGCCGGCCGGCCTCGCCGCGGGCACGCCGGCGGTCGGCATGTTCGGCCGCCTCGGCTGCGCCGTCGAAATTGGGCGTGGCGATGCAGTGCAGCTCGCCGTTGTAGCGCCGCATGCGCTCCACGCACAGGTCGACCAGATCGCGTGAGGTGACGCTGCCGGCGTTTAGCGCGGCGAGCATGTCGGCGGCGGCTGAGTACGGGGTGATTGCATCCCGCGACATTGACCCTGGCTCCTCGTCTTCAAGGGCAGGACGGCGGGCGAGGCAGCGCCGAACCTACCACTGCATGTCGCCGGACCTTTATAGAATGTGGGGATCGCTCATGGCGAAAGGAGCTGCCTGGTGCAGACACGACTCTTCACGCTCGTCCTCGGTCTCTTCTACCTCGTGATCGGCATCATCAGCTTCATACCGGCGCTGTACACGCACCCGCCCGCTTCGGCGCCGCATCTGACCGTGACAGCCTCGTATGGTTACCTGTTTGGGATCTTCCCGGTCAACGCGGTGGCAGACATCTTCAACATCGTGATTGGCCTGGTGGCGGTGGCGGTCTCGAGCCGCATGGAAGCCGCCGCCGCATACTGCCGGGCGCTCTTCCCGCTGTTCGGCATTCTGGCGGTGATGGGGTTCATGCCTCAGACCAATACGGTATGGGGGCTGGCTCCCATTCTGGATGGTGACACGTGGGTTCACGCAGTGACGGCGATTCTGGCGGCCTACTTCGGTTTCGTGGCGCCGGCTCCCTCCTATGTCGCTCCCGCGCCACAGCACGCGCATTCGTAGTGATTCCAGACTCTCAGAGGGCACTTGGGAAGTCTGACGATTCATGATGGACGAGAAGGGGCGACTGAGCTAGTAAGAGCAATGCGATCTTGGCGACAGCAACACAGAGGCGGTACGCGACCTATTTGACACGGGGAGAGCGGAGGCCGATCCGGCCCTTGGTGGAGCGGGAACGACGCATGGGCCGCCCCACCGTGATCAACCTACGGGAGTTGGTCAACGTCCTCTTGTATCTCACACAAACGGGCTGCCAGTGGCGGCTCTTGCCGACGGACTTTCCCAACACGAACACGGTTCGGGATTACTTCGATGCCTGGACCCTCGATGGCTCCTTCATCCGGATCAACGACGCACTGCGGCGACGAGCGCGCCGGAAGGCAGGACGGAATCCCGAGCCCAGCGCCGGGATCATCGACAGCCAGACCATGATGACGACGGAAGCCGCCGGGCGCTATCGCCTCGCCCAAAGTTGGAAGATGCGCGGTCCCGAAATCAGGCTGCGGGGATCGTCTGTGAACTCTTTTAAACGCACCACTGCGTCGTCGAGCTCCTTTCGGGATGCAACGCCCGCGTCGAGGATCGCCTCGCCGGAAGCCTCTAGCGTCGACAGCGGGAGTGTCTTCCCGTCGACATCCGCGATGTACACCGGCTGGAGGACGGTCATCTCCGGATGAGCAATGCCGGCCTCCAGGAAGTAGCTGTAGAGCTTGCGCCCGCTTGCATGGTCCCCGCCCCAGTGGGCAATCGCCTGGCTATACGCACGGAGGAAGAAGTCGAAGCCGTCATTTGGCGGGTGACAGCACCAGCCGTCGAAGTCAGGGTCTTCGACGATGATCACTCCCCCCGGACGCACAGCAGCCCACATCCGGCCAAGCATCTCGACAGGATGACGGACATGCTGAAGCACGAAGCGGCAGAAGACAAGGTCGTACGCACCGGTCTCATGCCATTCGTTGAGGTTCAACGCGCGGAACTCGACGTTCTCAATGCCCCGAGTGGCCGCGGCCGCTCGGGCCAGATCTAGCTTGACGTCATCCATATCGATGCCCCTGACGTGCCCATCAGGGGCGATCATTGTGGCGATCTCAAGGGTGACCGCGCCACCCCCACAACCGAGGTCGATGCAGCGCATCCCCGCAGCCACCCCGGCACGTTGCAGAAGCGCGCTGGTGTCGGGCCATCGGACGCGCGCGAGCAGCTGCAGTCGCTCGTACCCCGCTTGGCCCCCCCGGATCACGTAGCGGTCCATGAGCCAATCGTATCCTAACGCCTACAGGCATGTGGGAACTCGCACCCCCACCGCTGCTCCTGGCGCGAACTTGCCGAACGCCCTCTCAGGAGAGGGCATGGAGACGCCGCCTTCCGGTTCTGCGTAAAGCTCATGTCGGACTTGACGGGTCAGCGTACGAGCGCGACGTGCGCTGAATCGCGACGGTTTGCGAACTTTGTAACGAAACAGCAACCTCGATCGGTTGCAGTGAAGCCGCTCCCGTTCTAGAGTGTCCCCTGGGGAAGAGGACTCCCGGGAGGAATCATGCACGAATCGAGGACGGCGTTGCAGGCGAGGCTCGGCAACCCTCCAACTGCGTTGTGGGCCGCCGGGCTCTTCACCGTTGTCTACAACGCCGTCTTCCTCTGTCTGCTGGTCATTCAGCCGGGGAGCCACGCCTTCTTCGTGGCGCTGGACGACATCACGCAGTGCGCGGGCATCTTCGTCGTCGTCGGCCTCTCGCTCACCAGTGTTGTCTCCACCCGCCGGCGTGGAGTCCGCAACTGGGCGCCGCTCCTGCTGTGCCTGGGTCCACTGGGTTTCGCCATCGGCCAGGTCATCTGGACGATCTATGAAGTGGTTCTCAATCAACCCACGCCCACACCCTCGCTGGCTGATGCCTTCTTTCTCCTGGAGTACCCCCTCCTCACCGCCGGCATTCTGCTTCTTCCGCACCGCCCGCTCTCGTTGGCTTCCCGCGGCCGCGCGCTCCTGGACGGCCTGATAGCGCTCGCCGGGTTTCTCACCTTCTCGTGGTATTTCATCCTTGGACCGACGATGCTGCAGGATGCGGCCAGTGTCCTGGCGAGAGTCGTCAACACCGCATATCCCCTGTGGGATCTGGCTCTCATTGGGTGTCTACTCGCGCTCCTGGGGCGCTCCCCGCGATCGCTGATGCGACCGGTGGTGGCAGCAATCGTTCTCGGGCTGCTGAGCGTGGTGACGACCGACAGCATCTTCGACATCGGGGTGCTGCATAACACCTACGCCACCGGGTGGCTCAGTGACCTTGGCTGGCCGTTTGGGGAGATGACGGTGTCGCTGGCGGGAGGCATGGCTGCCGTGGCACTGGCACGCGAACAGTCCGCCGGCGCTCTGCGCGGAACAGGGGACGAGGACGGGGACGCGGAGCTCACTCCGACCAGCTGGGGATCACTCACGCCGTACGCAATGGTTCCGGCGGTTGCCGGCCTCTCGATTTACATCGCACACTTCAAGGGAGATCGCGTGCTCGAGCCCGGAGTCTATTCTCTCGGCGCCGCCCAGCTCCTGATGGTCATCGCTCGACAGGCCGTATCGGTTCTGGAGAACCATCAGCTGTTCGATCGACTGAGAGACGCGTACCGCCAGGTGGGCGACAAAAACCGGGCACTCACGCAGGCGAACCAGCGCTTGCAGACGCTGGCCACCACCGACCCACACACCGAGCTGCCCAACCACCGAGCGCTGGTTAGCGTGCTCGACCAGGAGATCGAGCGCTGCCGCCGTTACGGCCGCGTCTCCGCCATCCTGGTAGTCGACCTAGATCACTTCAAGACCATCAACGACTCGTTTGGCCACATCACGGGTGATGCGGTGCTGCGTGAGGCGGCACACATAATGCGGGCCACGCTCCGCAGCGTCGACACCATCGGCCGGTGGGGTGGCGAGGAGTTTCTGGTGATCCTTCCGGAAATCGAGGGCGACGACGCCCTGGTAGCCGCGGAACGCTTGCGAGAGGCGGTCGCCCGACATGCCCTCCAGTCCGCCGCCTGCCATGTCACATGTTCGATCGGTGTCGCCGTCTATCCAGACGACGGAGGCGGCCGTGATCGCCTCATCGAAGCGGCAGACCAGGCAATGTACCTGGCGAAGCGCATGGGACGAAACCAGACCAGGGCGGCCAGCGAGTCGCTGCGACACCGACTGCCGATGGTAGAGCCAGGTCGCGCCGAGCCCTCGACGCTCCTGGAGACGGTGGAGGGCCTGAGGGCGTTGATCGCCGGCAAGGCGCAATTTTCGGCAGCGCACACCGAAGCTGTGGTCGAGCTGGCGATTGCCACCGCGACCGCTCTGGGCTGCGAGGCCGAAGAGGCGCGGATGGTGGGAATGGCGGCCTCCGTGCACGATATCGGCAAGATCGCAGTGCCGGACGCCGTCCTGCTGAAGCCGGACCGTCTGAATGACGACGAGTGGATGCTGATGCGGCGGCATCCGATCGTGGGGGCGGACATCGTGGCGCACCTTGCCGGGCTGGCCCAACTGGCGCCGATGGTACGCTCCCACCACGAGCGCTGGGATGGGGCGGGATATCCGGACGGGCTGGAAGGCAACGAGATTCCGCTCGGCGCGCGCATCCTCGCCGTGGTTGACGCATACGTCGCCATGGTGCAGGGCCGACCCTACCAGGCGGCGCGCGATCCGCGGTGGGCCCTGCAAGAGCTGCGCGAGTGTGCCGGTACCCAGTTCGATCCACGGGTGGTCAAGGCTATCGAACGGATTATCGCTACGCGGCCGGCGCGCAGCGAGTCGACGTCGCTCGCCGGCTGACGCGCGAGAGTCTACTCGCGCCGCTCGGACGTGCCCGCCTACAACATCCTGGGGTTGGACCGGCCACGGACCCTGCATGGCCGCTCGAGCAGACGTGACTGCATACACGTGACCTGCTTCCCGGCCGGCGCACTGATAGTGTAGACAATCGCGAAAGCGGTTATACTAGGAGCCAAATAGTTGGTGTCTCGGGCCAGTGCTTTCTGGAGTGGAGCGCTATGGCCGTCGTCTTGTCCACACTGCCTGTCACAGCCTTTCCCACGACCGAGTGGAGGACGGAGAGACGACGATCGTGGGCCTGACAGGGGCATAGATTGTTCTCGAAGCGAGATCGAATATGGCCTCCGGGAATCACCCCGCCCCGCGCCTTCATGAGCCTGGCTTGCTAGGAGTGCGACAGGGTTCCCAGCCGGCGCCGCTGTCGGGACCGCTGGGCGCAACAGGGACGAGCCTCGTCGATCGGGAAGAGGACATGGCGGCGATTACGTCCCTCCTGCTGGCAGACGATGTCCGTCTCCTCACCCTCACCGGTCCGGCTGGAGTCGGCAAGACCCGACTCGCCCTCGAGGTAGGACGGAGCGTTGCCGCACATTTCCCACAGGGCGTTCTCTTCATAGACCTGAGCTCTGTCCGTAACCCGGCCGAGGTCCTGCCAGCCATCGCCCGACAGCTTGGGTTGCTCGACACGGGTGGACCCGACATAGCGAGCTGGCTGCAGGCCTACCTGTCGGATCGCCAGATGCTCCTGATCCTCGACAATCTCGAGCAGGTTCTTCCCGCCGATGTTGGTCTTGAGGAGCTCCTTGTGGGGGCCTCGGGACTCACGTTGCTCGTGACGAGTCGGGAGCCCTTGCATCTGCTGTGGGAACAGCTCTACCACGTGCCTCCACTGGCACTTCCCGATCCCGAGCACCTGCCGCCGCTCGACGAGGTCGCGGAGATCCCGTCCGTCGCTCTCTTTGTGCGGCGGGCACAGATGATCGATTCTCAGTTTCGGCTGACAGATGACAACGCCCAGGCGATCGCCGAGCTAGTGGTGCGCCTCGACGGGTTGCCGCTGGCCATCAAGCTTGCGGCGGCGCGCATCCAGCTGCTCTCCCCGCAAATGCTGTTGGAACGGCTGAGCCGCCGCCTTTCGCTGCTCCATTGGGAAGCACCCGGTCTGCCCCAGCGCCAGCACACGCTCCGGGCGGCCATTGCCTGGAGCTACGACCACCTTTCTCCCGGCGAGCAGGCCCACTTCCGCTCCCTCGGCGTCTTTTTCGGTGCGTTTACGATCGAGGCGGCGGAGGCAGTTGCCGCGCGGGCGACGCCGCAGACGCTCGACATGCTGGAAGCGCTGGGCTCGCTGGTGGACAAGAGTCTGGTGCAGCGCGAGGACGACGGACAGGGAGGCTACCGATTTCGCCTCCTGGAGTCGGTGCAGGAGTTTGCGCTGGAACGATTGGCAGAAGCGGGAGAGCTCGATGCGGCGAAACGATCACACGCGCACTACTATGTGACGCTGGCCGAGCGTGCCGAGCCGGATCTTAACGGACCGCGGCAACGCATGTGGTTCGTTCAGCTAGAAGGAACTCGCGACAATCTGCGTGCCGCGATGGAGTGGTTGCTCGACCACGACGACGGCGAGGGAGCCTTGCGTCTGGCCGTGGCCCTGGCCCACTTCTGGGAGATCCGCGGGTACCTGACCGAAGGACGCCGGTGGCTCGAAGCGGGCCTCGCCCGGGCATCCGCCGCTCCCCCCGCCCTCCGGGCGAGGGCAGTGACGTGGCTGGGTGCCATTCTCGTGCTCAGCGTGGACCGGACCGGGACCAACGGCGTCGATCAGGCCGCGAACGCCAGGGAGACCCTCAACGCCGGGATGGATCTCGCCCGTGCAGTTGGAGACCCGGTGAGTACGGCTCGGGCACTCACGTTCGTGGGTGTCCTGAGCTTGATGACGGGCGAGTGGGATGGGGGAAAACGTGTCCTGCACGAAGCGCAAACGTGCTGGAAGGAGGCCGGGCATGACTGGGGAATCGTCCAGGCGCTCCTGCCGCTCGGGGTCATCACGTTTCTGCAGGGACAGCACGAGGAGGCCGTGGAGCTCATGGGCGAGGTCCTGAGCCGCGCGATCGATGCGGGAGACGACTGGGGAAAGGGGGTCGCTCTCCTCTTCTTGGTGAACCTTATGGCCACGCGGGGAGACAGCGCTCGGGCCCTCGCGCTGGAGCGCGAGCTCCATGCGGTGAGCGTGCAGGCGCAGAGTGGCCGCATCCTGTTTCTGGCTGCCGCTGGCGCCGCCTGGCTGGCGCGGGATCGCGGTGATCCGGAGCGCCTGGGCCGTCTGGTCGGGGCCTCCGAGTCGATCTTCCAGGCGTTGGGACTGGTCGCCAGCCTCATACGCCGGGTCTTCGTGGCTCCGGCCGTGGATGCCCTCCAGGCCCGGCAGGAACGCGTCGAGCTCGACGCTGCAGCGCGGACGGGACGGCGACTCTCGTTTTCGCAGGTGGCCGCGCTGATCGAAGAAGTGCTGGACGAGGTGCAGCAAGTCGGGGCGGTGCAGGAACCGGACCGAGAGAGGTCTCACGCCGGGCCTCTGAGTCAGCGGGAGCATGAGGTTCTGCAGCTCGTCGCCGAAGGGCTCTCGAACAAGCAGATCGCTAAAGAGCTGATCATCGCGGAGAGCACGGTCCGATACCACCTGACCTCCATCTTCAACAAGCTGGGCGTCGACACCCGGACGCATGCTCTCGCCGTGGCCGCGCAGCGCGGGTTCATTCAGCTGGGAGCGACGCACTGACCTCTGCTCCCCGCCGGACTTTGTGCCGGGCCAGACCGAGCATCAGCTCCCACGCGTTGAATGCAGCGGCGCTCAGGATTACGATGATGATCGGCACCATCCAGTAGAGGTAGCCAGCCGTCCCTCCCAGTACGGTCGCAGCGACCAGGATCAACCCGATGCTGCTGGCGAGGGGGAGGACGAGGGGCGGGAGGATCCGCCTCGCTATGGTCTGCAATCCCCCACTGGTTGCCAGCTCGCCGACAACGGCCCGGCCGTCGAGGACCGTCTGCAACAGATCCAGCACGCCGAGGATGAGTAGAGGCCAGCCAAGCCCGGCCGGCCGCTGCTCGGGAACGAGAAACACCAGCGCGATGACCACCACCAGAATGAAGCTGGACAGCGTGCGCCTCGCCAGAGTGAAGATGGGAGCGATGCCGGACTCGCCGACCAGATCCAGGTGAAGCGAGACGGCGACGAAGACCAGGCCGGCGAGTGTCGCGGATGCAGTGCCGGCCAGCACATAGAAGGCCTGCCAGCCGGCAACTGTCGATGTGAAGGGAGCATGCACGACCATCTCCAGGCAGAGTGCGGTGCGGTTAGGGAAGCGCCGCGGTGTGGGCGAGGCGGAGCCGATCCACCCGGTCGGAGGAGCTGAAGAGCCGGACCAGGAGGAGGCCGGTGATGAA
>DATGJB010000124.1:0-17093 GCA_035295425.1 Chloroflexota bacterium
ATTCTGGAGAAGTGCGAGCAGGCCTTCGAGCGCTTCGCCGAAACCGCGTCGTCGCGCGCCGGCCGGGGCAATGGCGCCGAACGCGCCACGCCGGCCGAGGACATCTACGAGCGGCTGGGCGGTGTCTCCACCAGCGCGGAACGCGTGCCCGACGACTTCCCGCTCTGAGCGTGCCCGGCACCATCCACCGGGGAGGACCGGCCCGCCGCCTATCTCGGAGAGCATGGCGTCGCCACGATCAGTACTCCCAGTGGCGTCCCACCCCGAGAAACGAGAGGAGCCAGCGGCCAAACATCGTGACCGCTGCCAGATGGAACGGCCGCCCCCTGAGCCGCCGCGGTGAGGTCAGGATGCTGCTCGACCGCAGATAGCAGATTGAACCGAGGCCTCCGGCCTCGACTGTGGCCCGGAGGCGGCTCAGCAGCTCCAGATCCTCGCCCAGCCGGAGTGTCTCGTCGAAGCCCCCGGCGGCGAGGAACAGATCGCGCCGGCAGTAGAACATCTGGCTGCGGATCCCAAAGAGCAGCGGCCCCAGCCGGATCAGCGCGAAGAACGCACGCTCCACCGGATCGCCACCGTCAGCCACGATCTTGATGCAGCCGGCGGGGTGCCCGGCCCGGTACCCAGCCGCCACGTCATGCAGCAACCCGGCCTGCATCCGTGAGTCGGCGTCGAGGAAGAGCAGCAGCTCGCCTCGGGCGGCCTGCGCTCCCCGATTCTTGGCCCGACTCACCCCAGGCTGCAGCTCGTGCAGAACCGCGAAGGCGAGCCCCGGATGAGCGGCGGCAAATGCCTCCGCGACCGCCACCGTCCCGTCGGTCGAGCCATTGTTCACCACCACGCATTCGATCCGCTCCAACGGGTAGCGCTGGGCGGCGACCGACCCCAGCGTGCCATCCAGATACGCCTCCTCGTTCCGCGCCGGAATCACTACCGAGATGATCGGTTCGTTCGGCTCGCGGCCGCGGTCACCGGTCACCAATCAGCTCCCGATAGGTCGCCGCCGTCCAGCCGTTCCGCACCAGGCGCGCGACCCGCGCCATCACCCGCTGCTCCGCCGCGCTTCCCGCGCCCTGGGGATGGAGGTAGACCTTCACCGCCGGGGCGCGGGGGAGAACACTCACCTCCAGCAGCCGATTCAACACGCTCACGCCGGCCTCCTGCGCCGGGTCCGCGCCCATGTAGCCGAGAGCGGGAAGCAGGCGACGCAGGCCGCGGCTCAGATCGTACAGTGCGAACATACCGGCCACCTGCCGGATGCCGGCCGCCGGCAGGGCCCGCCGCACGTCGGTGGCGAGCAGCCAGCCAGGGGCGCAGAAGGTTGTCGGATCCGGCAGCCCGGCCGCCTCCAGCATCCGGCGACCTTCCAGTACCGCATCGACCGCCTCTGCCGGCGAGAGCGTGAGGAACTCGGGCGCATCGCCCGCGAAGAGCGCCGCGCGCAGTCGCAACGGAGGTGGGCCACGGAGGGAACCGCGCCGGCGGTGCTCCAGACCATGCAACACGATCTCACTGCCGCTCTCTACCTGGGCCCGGAGCAGTGCGACCAGCGTCGCCGACCGCGCGAGCGGGTGCGAACCGTGCCAGTTGGGAACCACTTTGAGGACCGCGCGGTCCACTCCCATGCCGGTGAGCTGTGCCAGCTGGCGGCGAATCGTCGCCTCGAAGGGAGGCGCCACGTCGTGCAGGCTGACAATCAGCTGCCGCGAGCCCTTACCGCCAGGCATGGGCGTGCCGCCATCGCCACTCCAGCGAGCCCGCCGCCGCCGCCGCGATCAGCACGGCAATCGCAGCGCCGATCGCATCCATCACGTAGTGGTTGGCGGTCACCACCGTCGCCCAGGTGATGATGAACGGGTACAGCACGCCCAGGCAGCGCAGCAGCCACGAGGACGCCAGGAAGATCACCGCGGCGCCCACGACCAGCGCCCAGGCCACGTGCAGGCTCGGCATCGCGGAGAACGGATTGTAGCCGATGGTCGTGCTGTGCAGCTTGCCCACACCGATCAGCGGCCGGATCGTGTCATCAAACCGGAATGGGCGCCCGTGCCACACCAGCCCGGTGGTGAGACGTGGCGGCGCCAGCGGAAAGATCTGATACCCGGCCAGCGCCAGCAGATTCACGAAGAGCACCGTATTGCGCACCAGCGGAAAATACTGCCGGTGTCGAACGAAGATCCAGGCAACCACCAGCAGCGTCACGCCGATGTGGCATGCGGCGTACATCGAATCGGCGATGTCCTCGACATCCGACCAGGTCAGCAGAACGCCGAAAAGATGGTGGGACTGCTGAAAGAACTGTTGCACTCCGGGCTCGACGAAGAACCCATGGGCGATCTCGAAGCGGACCAGCGTGTGCGCGTTCCGTAGCGCCTCACCGGCGCTGGGCGGCAGAAAGTTGCCGCGGATCACATCGTCGGCCAGCTGGACCATCCCAACCAGCACTACCTGAACCGCGAAAGCCAGCCACTCGTGGCGACTCGGCCAGCGGATCGGCCGCGCCGAGCGGTGGTGCCCCATCCGCTCCCGCTCGATAACGTGATCCACCCGACCTCCAGCCGCCGTCAGTCTCTCGCTCCGCAGGCGCGAGCCGCCGGCCGCCTCCGTCTCTCATGCGGCCGCGGCTGCTGCCGTTCGAGTGTACCGGGCGCGCGGGGTGGAATGTGACCGCGCCGCGACCGGCACGGTCGGGACGCTAGGTGGCGGCGGGCTCGACCTCGGGGTGGTGGATCAGGTACGGACCGGAGTCGTAGTCGGCCCGGTCGGTGGGGAAGATCCAGCGCTCGCCGCTGGGCTGGATCTCAACGTCAATCGGCATGTCGAGCACGTCCGTCTCGCCGGCGGGCATTCCCGACAGCAGGGGTGGATCGTCACGCAGCAGTCTGATGATCTCGTCGCCGGCGATGGGAACCGGATGGTTGGGCGATGTGAAGCTACCCGGGGCGCCGCGGAGATACTCGCCGAGTGTCGACATCAACCTGTCTCCCGTCAATGTGAAAAGTGGGGAGCCTCCGGCTCCCCACGCGATCTCCAGATCGTACGCCTAGCGCCCCGACGAGCTCCCCACCGGATGGCCCTGGTGAACGCGCACCAGCTGCTCCATGAGCTGCTGAACCCACTGCGAGTCCTGCTGGCGAATCTGCTGCAGGAGGTTCTTGATCTCGTCGTCGCCCTGCGCGTCCTTCAGGTACTTGTCGTAGGCCTCCAGCCCCTGTGACTTCGCCTGGATGATCGTGAGCAGGTCGTAGCACAGGTTGTCGAGCGGGAAGCTGCCGCGGCCCACGGTCTCCTGTGACGTGTTCATCGCATACCTCCTTGGCGGTACATGTCCACAAACCACGCGTGCAAGGAGTGTGCCATCCGGCACGATTTGCCCGGGTGCCTACAGCCCGGACCAGTTTGTGTACGGCCGCGGCGGCACGACCGGCGTGCCGATCTCGACGGCGATCACCTCGTGCTCGGTCAGCGGAATATTCCGGTAGCTGCCATGCCAGCGCTTTCCCTGGACGAACGCGGTCACTTGCCCGGCCTTCGCGGCTCGCTGCAGCGCCAACACGAAGGCATCGCCCGGCGGTTGCGCCGTACTCTTTGTGGACTTCCAGATGTCGAAGAAGTTGCCCAGGGTGAAGGTCTTCTGGATGGGGCTTTCCACGTGAATGATGTTGGGGGTGGCGGCATGCACGTGAATCCAGTAGTAGCAGGTGGCGTTGCTCTCACCGCCCGGAATTCCGATCTCGGACGGCACATTCAGCGGCTTGCCGTGATCGAACAGCTCCAGATACTGGTGAATATGGTACGCCAGCGCCTCCATCTGTCCGCACTGGATGCCGTCCACAGTCGGAGCCAGACTTTGCGCCACCGGTGTCGAGGCGGCCGGGGTCGACGTGCCCGATGCCGGCGTCGCGCTATTCGATGGCCGATTGGCCAGCACGAGGATTCCGACCACCACGGCCACCGCCACGATGGCCGCGGCGGCGATGATGAGATTCCGCGTCCCGCCGCCAGACCGGCGCTGCGGCGGCCTTCCCCGCGTCGCACCGGTCGGCTGTCCCGGCCGGGTTTGTTCCGGTCGGGTTCGCCTCTGCCGCTCTTGCCGGCGTTGCTGCTGCCGGCGCTGTTGCTGACGTCCCATCGCTCCCCATCCTACCCTGAGCCGACGAATCAGGTCGCCGAAGCTCGGTACTGCCATGCACCCGCCCCACCACGGTGAGTGGTCCGCATGCTCGCGGCAGCATTCCTGTGAAAGGAACGTTAGATCGGCTCAAGTCTCGTCGGAGCGTCGTGCAGGGCGGTGCGCCGCGCGGCAAACAAGCCGGCACTCCAGCCAGGCGCCCGTCCTCCCGGCGGCGGGCAAAGCCCGCCGGCATCCACGCCACTGCGCTCGAGCAGCCATGCGATACATGAGTTGGAGTTCCACATGTCTCCGGCGGCCAGCTCATCGCGACCCCAGATGTACCTCGGCACGAGCGGCGCGAACGCGAGGATAGTGCGGGCGATGGCGACATCATCGCTGACGCGCCGGGGACCGCCTGAGGCAAGGTCCGCATCCGGAATCACGCCGTTGGGCCAACAGCGAATCTCGTACCGCAGCCATCGGAAACGCGCTGCGCCCTTCCAGAAGACGGGGCCCTCTGCGACTGCTCCTCGCTCGTTGCCGGGTCCTCTGGGAATCGGCCATGCCATTTCGATAACCGATCGGCCCTCGGGAAGCTGTAACTCCAGCGCGCAATGAAACAGGGCCTGCGGCGCACGCCTGTGCCGGCGAGCGCTGACCGCCTCGTACGCCTTGCCGTTGAAGCGGACGAAGTGCCCTCCGGCCCCCAATGGGATCCAGTAGAGGTCAACCGCGCCCATCGTCTCAGTCTTCAACCGCGCTCCCGATGGCAGTCCTACCCATGTCACTCCTTCTCGCCCCTGAGTCTACGACTGTCAACAGGAAGGGCTACATCGGGTGCGGACCTGATATTCGTGCGTCACACGCTGTATTGGCCCAGAGCAGGTGCCTGGTCGGCGATCCTGGGGTGGCGACTCGGTCAGATGCCGTCATAGCACTCCAGGAGGCTTCGCGGCACCGGCTGGTTGCGGCGATAGGAACTGTGCCCGGAGTCTTGGGGGACGGCCCGAACCGAACCGGCGGTGGGGACGAAGAGGCCGCTGCCCGCTCGGGGCAGCGGCCGGTTCCACCGAAAGCGGAAGGATTTGCTACTTGGCAGCAGCCGTTTCGCGCTTGACGCCGTTAACCTGCCGATTGACGGTATCTAGCTGGGTGTCGGCAACCTTGACGAAATTGTTCGTCGTGGTGCGAACCGACTCGCGGAAGGCCTTCAGCCACAGGTCCTGCAGCTCCTGGCTCTGCTTCATCAGCTTGACTGCCAGGTCGCGGTTGGTCTTCTGCGTCTTCTCGACCGCCTCGTACCAGGTCTGGAACAACTCCGCGTTCTGCTTCTGCGCCGCATAGGCGCTGTCGATCAGCGTCTGGGTGGTTTCGATCGTGAGGGTGTTCAAACGCTCGGTCACATCGTTCATGGTCATTCCCTTTCTTCAGGTCGTTTTGTAGTGTGGCTCTCGTAGACTTCGAAGAACCGATTGAGGACGTTCTGGTATTGCTCGAGCTGCCGGGCCCAGACGCCGAGGTACTGCTCGCCGGCATCGGTCAGGGTGTAGATGCGCCGCGCCGGACCCGACGCCTTCGGGTCCCACACCGAGCTGATCAATCCTTCCTTCTCAAGCTGGCGAAGCGTGCGATAGACGGTGGCCGGGTCCACGAATCCCAGCCCCATCGCGGTCAGCGTCTGGATCAGTTGATAGCCGTGGGTGCTCCAGTTGCGGAGCAGGAGCAGGAGCCAGGAATAAAGGAAGTTCCTGGGCAGACGCCCGAGATCATCAGTGCCGGCAGCGTTGTTTGTTTGCTCCATAGAGCGTTTCTCCATCTAAGTGCATTTTACACTTATGTGCGGTACCCGTCAAGCCGCAGCCCGGGCTAACTCTGACCGGCCCTCGTGCGCGGGCTCACGATGGCCGGAGTGCGGCAGGTATGTGGTATAAGGAACGCATAAGCTGGCGCGCACCTCCCGAGATGCCCTTTTCTCGCTCCGAGCCCCGACAGCCTCCCCATTGCTGCCCCCGCTCAGAGCGACCACAGAGCCGGATGCTCGGGTCCTGGGTTCGTCGCGTCCGGTAGAGGAGCGGAGACATGGGCAAGAAGTCGGCAAAGGGCGACCCCGAAGAGCGGGCCAGGAAGAAGCTGTCCAGGGCGCAGATCAAGCTCGGCATGGCCGAGGAAAAACACGCCCAGGAGCGGGAGCGAGGCAAGCAGGAAATCGAGCAGGCACGGCTCCGCGCCGCCAAATGGCTGGCCCGGGCCGCCCAGCGCGTCGAACGCCGCCGGGCAGCGGTGGCTGAAGCCGACGGTCACCTTCAGGCGCTGCAGCAGAAGGTCGCCACAGGGGACCGCGACGCCTCGAGCCCGGACACCATCATCCTGCCGTCCGAGCATGCAGCGCCGGAGACTGGATTACACCTGACGAACGGCCACGGCGTCGAAACGGATACCACGACCGAGACGGTGGCCGTGCCGCCCGATCAGCCGCGAGAGGTCTGAAGCTCGACTGCTAGGGCCGGTTGTCCATCGGCCGGTTCATGACGGCAAAGAGCGCCGCCACCACCGCGATAGCGAAGAAGAGCAGGCCGTGTTTGATGTGGTGGCCGAGACTCGTCGCGCCGGTCCAGTACAGGATGGCGATGATCACGCAGATCACCGCCACGATGACACCGGCGGCGAAGAGAAGCGTGCGGTTCTGTGCGAGCGTTTCGTTCACGTCGTGACTCCCTGAGATCTTACGACACCGTCATCCAGAGCAGACTTCCGGCACCGGCGAGAACACAGTAATAGGCAAACGGGTTCAGCCGCCCCACCTGGAAGTATCGCATGAGGAATCGCACCGAGAGGTAGGCGGCGATCCCGGCCAGGAACATGCCAAGAATCGCGTCGCCCAGCACGGACCGGCCGCTCGAAGTGAACAGCTGCGGGATCTCGAGGACGCCCGCCGCCCCGATGATTGGCGTGGCCAGCAGGAAGGTGTAGCGCGCGGCGGCCTCATGTGTCAGCCCGGCTGCCAGACCCGCAACCATGGTGATACCGGAGCGGGAGATACCCGGAATCAGGGCGCCGACCTGCGCGAAGCCGACGATGGCCGCGTCGCGCCAGCCAACCTGGGTGATATCCCGGTACCGTCCGATCTGGATCCGGTCCGGACCGCGGGGTGGCGTCACTGTCACCGCGGCGCCGCCGGCCGTCGGGCGGAGCGCCTCCTCCCGTGCCTGCTGCGAGCGCAGCCACTCGTCCTCGCTGGCACGATGCTGCAGCAGCTGCTCGCCGGCGTACATGATCAACCCATTGACGATGAGGAAGCTGGCGGCAATCGAGGGCGTGGCGAACAGAGACCTGAGCGGATTCTGGAGCGCCAGACCGACCACGCCGGCGGGTATGGTACCCAGGATCACCATCCAGGCCAGCCGCTCGTCGTGATCCTGGCTCATCTGGCCGGACTTGATGCTCCGCACGAACGCCTTGACCACGTCGACCCACTCACCGCGGAAGTAGATGAGGAGCGCCGCGGCCGTGCCGAGATGCAACGCGACCAGAAATGCCAGCCAGGTATCGCTCTTCTCGTTCAGACCCCAATGCAGCAGCCGCGGCAGGACCACGGCGTGCCCCAGACTGCTGACCGGAAACAGCTCCGAGACACCTTGCAGAATGGCGATGACGATTGCCTGGAGATGAGTCATGAGCGCTCCACCCAAAGTTGACCTGACATTCTAGCGACTGCGCTCGAGGTCGTTCCGCGCCGCTGTTCCGCCTATCCCTGGATGTACGCTGAAGACGGTGACTGTTCGGACTCGCCATGGAACGAGGGAGAACGCAGTGGTAGAGACACAGCCGGCGCGATTCGGCGCAGCCATGGCCCTGAAGCCAGCCCGTCCTGATGAACGGATCCGTCACGTCGACGTTCAGGGACAGAGGCTCGTGATTACCTGGGATGACGGCCACGATACGCCGCTCGAGGCGACATGGTTGCGAGATGCCTGCCCGTGTCCCGCGTGCGTCCACCCGGAGAGCGGTCAGCGGCTGCTCGATACCCTCTCCATTCCCGACGGGATAGCGCCGGTCCAGGCCGTTGCCGGCGACATGCTCGAGATCATCTGGAACGATGGTCATGCCGGCCAGGGGTGCCTCTCGATCTCCATCGACGCCGCGAGCAGACCCCAGTGTCTGCTCGCGATCGATGCTGAGGGCGTCCTGGCCGGTTACGCCAGAAACTCGACAACCGCCAGAGCGGTGCCGATGAGATTCGCCAGAACTCCCAGGAAGCTCAGAATCTTCCCGACCACTCGAATGGCGTCGTCCACTGTTACCTCACTTCACCCAGTTCTGAGGCAGCCGTTGCTACGCTCTCAGCATAAGGGCCGATTGTTGCGTCGCTGTTACCGGCATGTGAACTGTTTGTGACAACAGGAGCCGAATGCCGTGGGCACGCAGGTCTTCCGTGACCGGCTGCGTGGCGACGAGCGAATAGGAGGGCCAGGAGCTCGAAGACATCGCGTTTGTTCAAGCCCATGAGTGAGTTGAGCTCGGCAGGCTCACCGGGCAAATCATAGGCGGCGGCAGTCTCGACCAGACAATGCAGTACGGCGCCGTCGTCGACGACCGTGGTTCCAGCCAGGTCAAACACCGCGAGACGTAGATCGAGGAGGCTTCCGTTGCTCACGCCGGCCGTCACCTCTCCGCCGCTCCGTCAACCACCGGCAGCGGCATGCCAGGGCACGGCACCGAGCTGCCGTCGCAATCCGGATGAGAGCGGCCAGCCGAGCGCCACCGTCCGATCTTCGGGATGCCCCTCCAACGCCGCGATGAAGTGCAGACGCGGATCGTTTGCCGCAAGCTCACGGTGCAGCGCCGGGAGGAATCCGTCGGCGGTGGCCTGCCTGGGATCCGGGTGGGCGTCATGATCGATGCCGGTGCAGAGGATCGACAGCGTGCCACCGGCGTTGAGCACGAGCTCTACCAGCCGCCCTTGTCCCGGCCAGTCGATCAACGACCCCGTGGTAACCTCCCAGAAACCGGCCGCGCGTCCGCTGCGGTCGGGGCGGGGGGTGACTGTGTGCCGGTGCACGTGCCCGTTGACCCAGAGCGCGACGTTCGGGAAGCGGTGAAGCAGTGCTTCGACCTCCGCTCCCAGCACCCTGCGCTCCTCACCATCGCGACGCCGGCTATTGATCAGCGTGTCAAGTCCATGATGGGACGCAATCACGACCAGTCGATCCTCGACGCCCGACGTGGCGAGCCGGCCGTCCCGGTCGAAGTACTGCGAGTGGACCTCCAGCAAACGCTCCTCGAGCCAGGCAAGCTGGGAGCGATCAAGACTCCCCTGGTAGTGGCCGGCGGGATTCGTGGTATCGAGCACAATCAGGCGAGCGTGTGGTGCCAGGTCCTGCACGTAGTAGGCTGTATCGGTCTCGACGTTGTCTGGCGTGAAGCCGTGCCGGGCGGCGCCCCTGGCGGCGTGCATCTGCAAGAATGCGCGCCTGGATAGCGGACGCCGCCCGGTATCGGCCGGAACGGGGGTCGAGGGACCGGACAGGAAGCACTCGGGCTCGTCGACGAAGCGCGGCAGCTGCCGCTCCACCTCGAAATCAGGTGGCAGGTCGACCGCCTTCGCATCTCCCGTCACGATGCGTTCGTAGACCGCGGTCGGCAGCGCTGTACCGAGCACCAGAAGATCGTGATTGCCGGCGACCGAAAGCCAGGGGTGGCGGGAGCCGGCCGCCTGAAACGGCTGACTGGCCCGCTCGAGAAGACCCGGATACGTCGGGAACCCCCAGCCTCGCTTGAGGTCGTCTACCAGCGGATCGGGATGCCAATACAGCGGATTCGGCCAATCGCTCGCCTGCACCCCGCGGTACGCTCCTGCCTCGCGCGTGGGCGCGACTGTCTCACCCCCGATGAGCGCAAAGAAGCGCTCGAGCTCATTACCCTGCACATTGTCGGTGAGATCTCCGGTGCAGATCACCAGGCGGAGAGGTGCCCCCGTGGAGCGACTTCCACCGATCTCGTTGACCGCGCGGAACAGAGCGTCGACGGCATGCGTATGGAGGAGCTCGTGCGAGCGATGCGCCGGCAGGACCAGGTGGAAGGCGTCGGAAACACCAGCGAACTGCTCCATGAATTCGAAGCGTCCCGGCGACTCGACATCCACCGTATGGAGATCCGAAAGCTGCACGAACTGGAGGAGTGACTCGCCCCTCCCGCCAGGAGTGCCATCGGAAAGCAGATCGCGCCGCCCAATCCGCTCCTCCGGCGGCCCAAAGACCAATCTCCGATATGACCCGCGCGTACCAGTGGCGATATCTGGACCGCGCACGATCGATGCTTCGGTCGTCAGCACGATGATTCCTCCGCGACCCATGCTAAGGGCCGAACATTACAGCATGATTGCGGAATTAGGACGGGAGTGTAAAACATTTGTTCATTCACCAGGCCGGCTCGCCCAACCAGTCGCTCAGCCGGCTGCCGCTGGGCACGCAGGTGGATGACTTCGGGTGGATCCGGTCGGCCGCGGATCGCACGTTCGTGGTCGATGGACCGGCCAACGCGATCTGGCAGATAACCGGCCAGTTCACGCCCGGCACCCTTTACGCCGAAGCGCCCAACGACTCGGGAGTCGCGAGCTTCATTGGCGCCATCGACCCGTCCACCGGAACGGTCACGCCGGTCGCAGTTGGCTTCAAGAGCCCGACTGGCCTGGCGATCGTCCCGGGAACCGAATAGCCGACAAGAGCCGGGTAACAGACCGTTGACCTTTCTGTAATCGAGGCGTAACAATCCCTCCCTACACTCAAAAGTGAAAGACACGAGCCCAGGAGAAGCAGCAGTGTTGATTGATCTGCACAGTCATAGCACGCTCAGTGACGGCACCCTATCGATCGAGGAGATGGTCGCCGCGGCCGAGCGTCGGGGCTATGAGGCATTCGCCATCACCGATCACGCCCGCGGAAACGATCCGGCCTACCCCGACGTGATTGGGGAGGTGCGAGAGCAGATTGACCGGCTGCGTACGCAGACCCAAGTGCGCCTCTTTGCCGGTGTCGAACTGACGGATTTCGAGCCCGAGCTGATTCCACGAGTGGCCGAGGAATCTCGGCGTTGCGGTGCACAGGTCGTGGTCGTACATGGGGAGTGTCTCTCGTTGTCCGTTGCGCCCGGCACAAACGCCGCCGCCGTCCGTTGTTCTGCCGTCGACATCCTGGCCCACCCGGGTCTGATCAGCGAGCAGGACGCGGACGAGGCGGCGCGATTCGGAGTTTACCTCGAGCTGTCCGCCCGGCAAGGCGCCAATTGGGCGAATGGCCATGTGTACAAGATGGCGCGAATTGCCGGTGCTCCACTGATCGTGGACTCAGATGCCCACGACGAGGCGGGACTGCTCTCGGTGCCCAAGGCCGAAGCGCTGGTGCGAGGCGCCGGCGCCTCGGAGCTCTCGCTGTACCAGGTACGTAATCAGATGGCCGCCGCGATGTTCAACCGGCTCACACGGCGGTACGCCGCGGTAGGCTGACTGGCCCAGAGGAGGTGCGATGGCGACGATCGAGGAAGCGTCGTCTCTGGACCTCCCGCTGCTGGCCCCGGACATGGCGTGGCTTGAGCTGACGCGTGACCCGCGCAGCGAGGACCTACCGGACGATTCCCGGCTCTGGAGCATGTTATTCCTGCAGGCATATGAGATCGACGGCGATGAGCCGGATGGGCTCTTCGGCAGTCTGCACGGCATCCGCTGCCTCGGAGCACAGCTGGTTCGCCGACCAGGCGGTATCGAGATTCGCGGCGGGTGCATGTCAGCCGTGGACTATGCGCGCCTGCGCCGCGAGTATCTCATACCGCGTGGGCTTCAGCTGCGCCGGCTACTTGAGCGGTTGAGCGCCCAGTCAGCCGAGCAGACGCCGGCAATCGCATGACGCCTCGTCGACCGGGTGAATGATGGCACGCTGGTACGTCGGAAAGACCCCAGCTCTGGTTGCTGAGCTCCTCGTGAAGGCAGCAGCGGTCATGCTCGGCATGGCGTACGTCCTCTGGTCACCCGGCAATGTCGCGCCGCCACCGCCAGCTGGTCGCGGAGCCACATGCTCGCTCCACGTCTCATCCCCGGTCTGTTCGGCTGCGACTCAGGCCACGACTCGCCGCTCGCAGCGGGGACAGGGTATCCACGACCGCGGGTAGGCTCACTCGTCCGGACTCCGGCTTAGCCAGGACGAACGGCCCGGTTATCGGAGGGCCGCCGGTTGTGGCCATGAGGCTGCAACAGCGTCGTCGGCCGGTGGAGTCACCTGGATAACGGATCGCCCCGCACGGAGGATCCACCCAGGACCTGTGAGCCCAACCCGGATGTCGCCCTGCCGGGGTCGCTCTCATGTGCCGCTCGGAGGACGGGCGGACCGGACCTTCGATCGAAGGTCCGGTCCGCCCTGGAGGAGAAGAGTGGGCTATGTTAGGTATCGAACGACGTGGCGCAGATGCGTTGACCGTGCAGCCAGTTATCCTCGATGAAGCGCGTCGTGGAGCTCTGGTCTGTCAGGGTGTGATCGACGAAGTTCGTCCTGGCCCACGGCGAGATCACCAGGTACGGCAAACGAGGACCATAGCCGCAGCGTGCGGGAGCGCCATGAGTCGACGTGCCGCAGCCCGCGTCCAGAGACGTGTTCGAGTGGTTGACGATAGGGCCGAACACATGGTCGTACCAACCGTCCGAGTCGTCGTAGTCGATGATGATCGCGGTGCTCGACCAGGACGGGAGGCTCTGCAGGTGCTTGATCGTGTTCACCAGGAACTCCTGCTCGTCAAGCGGATCGGAATAGGCGGCGTGGCCGTCCTGGTAACGAGCCGCCTTCAGAAAGGAGACTGCGGGCAGGTTGCCGGCATCGGCCGCCGACCAGAAGTCCGACAGGTCGTACTCGTGGTTGGCCTGATCGGTCTGCCCGATCATGGGCGCACTCGTCGGTTTCAGGTGGTGCGGGTTCGAGGTCGAGGTGTAGTGCTGGAATGGCTCGTGATGGGCGCTGTAGTCGGAGACCCGACTTGGCTCTCTCTAGACGAAGGGAGGGCAGGCGGAGCCTACCCTGGAGCTGCGCCGTACGTTCCCCGGGCGGACCGCGTCGCTCGTCCGTCGCCTCCGGCGCTGGGTGCCCACCCACGAGTCGTCCTCGTCGGTGATTCACTTTTTGGGACGGCCGCGCTTGCCCTCGCCTGTCGGCAGGCGACACTAACCTGGATTGCACGGATGCGCATGACCACAGCGCGGTACGATCCGATCCTACCGCAGCCCACGGGGTAGCCCGGTGGATGCCCTTCTTGGGCATCCACCTGCCGATGCTGGAGCCACCTTCTGGCGAAAGGGAGAGTCGATGGCCTCCTCACCTCCATCACGGGCTACGGTGTATAGAGCAACCCGTGTTCGAAGCCGTGACTGTCGAAGTAGAGTCCGCACACGTTACCGGATGCATTGACACCTGTCAACATCGTTCCCTGTCCCGACCCAGTGCCAGCATGGGGATCATCAAGCGTCGTGTACACACCCTTGTGCAGTAGGAACCCATGATTCAGGTTATTGCTGTCGACGTAGTTCCCCGGGATCTCCCCGCGTGCGGGGTTGCCTTCGACGAACGTGCCCTGCCCTGAACCGGTCCCAGCATTGGGATCGTCCAGCGTCGTATAGACGCCCTTATGCACCATGAACCCATGGAAGACGTTATTGTTGTCGTAGTAAGCACCTAGCGTGTCCCCATTTGGGGCTAGACTATCGACGACCGTACCCTGCCCTGAACCGGTCCCGGCCTTAGGATCGTCGATGGTGGTGTACACGCCCTTGCGCAGCACGAAGCCGTGACTCACGTTGCCGGCATCCACGTACCAGCCGTCAATAATGCCGCCCGAAGCCGAGATACTATTCGCGTAGGTGCCCTGGCCAGATCCGGTTCCAGCGGCCGGATCGTCGAGGGTCGTGTAGGTGCCATTATGGAGCAAGTATCCATGCGCGACATCGCTGCCGTCGAAATACGGACCCACGATGTCACCCCGGGCATTGATACCGTACGACAGCGTGCCAAGGGAAGCCCCCTTCCCGGCATTCGGATCGTTGAGGGTCGTGTAGGTGCCGTTGTGGAAGAGGAATCCGTGATCCACGCCACCGCTATCGGCATAGCCCCCAACCATATCCCCGCCTGCGTTGATACCGGAGACGAAGGTGTGGGTTGGGCCGTTCGGATCGTCTATTGTGGTCCAGGTGCCGCTCGACGCGTGAATGGTGTGCGCTGTTGCGTAGCCCGCGAAGGTCAACGCGAGCAGAGCACCGGCGATGCGAGCCGCTTTCATCTGCTTCTCCTTCATCCGTTCATCTATCCTGGGGACACGCCCTTCCCAGACAGAAGGGGTGCGTACTTGCAGTCGTCGCCACCCCGGGCACATTACCGCGCTAGATGCTAGACGGCTCGCGACAGCGGCTTTGGTAGGTGCCAGGACACGAGTCATCCGCGCCGCCCCGCGGCGGCAACTTCTGTAGCGTCGGACTCTTCTAGACCCCCGCGCGTCGTGGGTCCTTTTTTCGCATTCTCCGCACCTCCTCGAAACGTAAACAACCCGATCTACCAACGGATCGGGTTCACCAGTGGCTCAGCGCGGTCCAGGTGGCCAAGTTGGGACCGCGCATCGCTGCCTTCCGCGTAACCTTATCATAGCACCTGTGTCAATACGTCTAGCTTACGACACAATGGTGAGCAACATGATTGGAAGAGGCGCGTATGTATTCGTGCAGGTAAAAGTGGTTCTCCCCCCTTCCGGCAGTGCTGGGAAATTCACCCGGTCTGAAGTTGTGGCTTCATGAGCGCGCCGACATTCGCTTGACGCGCCAGGTTCGGCTCTATCAGAAGGTTGCGGCCGCTCATCGCGCCAGCACCGCTGAGATCCTCGCCACGGGTGAGGCCCCCGAGGAGCGGCTCGACAGCCCTCGCGAGGACGGGATGGACTCGCACCCTCCCGCCGAAAATCTCCCTGACGGGGCGATTGATCGCGGCTCGCTGGCGGATCGCTTTGTGAGGCGAAGCGGGGAGGCACTCAGCCGGGCTCGCGCGACGAGCGGATACTCGAGCACGGACCTTGCGCATCGCTCCGGGGTACCATCCACCCACGTTGAACGAGCCGAAGAGGGTCACACGCAAGACATGACGCTACGCCAGTATCTCGACCTCGCGCTGGCCTGCGACCATTTGCCGCTCGACCTCGTCCTGGTACCGTCTGAAGAACTCGCAAGGTTCGCCAGGGAGGCGCCTCCGGTGCCTCGCACAGCGTTGGAATACGAAGCCTGGAGGAGTCGACGCTCGCTGCGCGAGGCGCTTGCATCTGCGCGGCGAGCCCGATGACGCTCCTCTTGACATACCGTGCGCCCCTGAAGCTCGCTTCAGGGGCGCACGGCGAGGGAGTGACAGGTTTGAAGAGCGCCTACACGAACAGCTTCACGGTGGCGGCGCGGTAGCTGCCGTCGCTCAATGGCCTGGCGACGACCTGCAGACTCTGATTGGCGACGACCTCCGGCGGGCTGCTCTGCGGCTGCCCGTCGACCAGGTAGGTCGTGAACGGCGTCAGGTGCACCAGCACCGTTTCGCCAGTTCGCAGTTGGATGAGAGCGGATCGCAGGGATGCCCACTTCACCTCGCCACTCAGCGTGACGCGTGGCCCCTCCAGGACGAACGGAACGGTGTCATACACCACCAGGCGAGCCACCGCTCCGCCGGCCTTCGCGCTGTAGAGCGCCACGTAATCACCCGGCTTGAGCCCGGCGCGTCGTGCCCGCTTGGTGAGCGCGGCGACACGTACGGCTGGAGCCAGCTGGATCGTTCGACTCCTCCCGTCCGGCGTGGCGATCGTGATCGAGTTCTTCCCGACGACCGTGGCGATGCCGTACGCGAGGCGGTTTTCCGCGGTGCGCAACGGGCAGGAGGCCGGCGTGGCGCACAACCCGACGCCGGCGCCGCCACCGCCGCCGAACTGCGGCGGCCTGGTCGGGGCAATAAGCGTGGTCTTGGGATTCACCGGCAGCAGCAACGGGGGCCGCGGGTCCTGACTGAAGTCAAACTCGCTGGTAAGATCGCCGAGCTGCGGCACGTTCTCGCGTACCGTCGGTCGAGTGTCCGGCCGGCCGTCGGTCTTCGGATCGAGCCGCTGTCCACCCAGGAAGTCGTCCTCGATGAACTTGAGGTAGGCATCGTGGCTCAGCGTCTGGTGATCGATGTAGCCCTGCCTGGCATACGGACTGATGACCAAGCCCGGCACGCGGAGACCGTAGCCCATGCTGTCGACCGTCGGCGGCGCGACGTGGTCGTAGAATCCGCCCCAGTCGTCCCAACTCAGGAAGATCGCGCTGCTGCTCCAGTCCGGGCTCTGCATCACCGCGTTGATCAGGCCGGTGACATAGGACTGGCCGGCACTGACCAGCGCCGGCGGATGCTCGCTGTTCGGGCCGCTGGGGACGATCCACGAGACGTTTGGCAGGGTGCCCGCCTTGGCCGCGGCGTAGAAGTTCGTCAGATTCTGGACATTATTCTGCTGGCCGTCCTGATGCACGTCCACGAAGCCGGGGAGCGTGTTCCAGATCAGCGGGACGCCCGCGCCGCCGTAGCCGTTGGCACTGGCGCCGTGATCGAGATAGTAGCCCCAGCTGATCCCGTTCTTGTTGAGCAGGTAGGTGATATCCGTCCAGGCAAAGGGCGTGGGGCTCTGCGGGGTGCGCTGCACCGGCGCCTGAATCGCGCTGCTGCAGCTCATCGGATCGGCCGAAGCACATCGCGCGCTCCAGCCGGACACCATGTACAGATGCTGCGGGAAGCTCCACGACGCGACCGGCTCGTACATCTGATCCTGCAGGACAAAATTCCTGGCATAGGCCCAGTAGTTGGGAATGTCGCGCCCGTCATGATAGCCCATCACGTCCGACTGGCCGCTCGGCGCGTTGCCGCAGCTCGGGTCGTTGAGGATGGCGCAGGCAGCTTTG
>DATGJB010000125.1:0-7440 GCA_035295425.1 Chloroflexota bacterium
GCACTGCAACCGTGGCTCACGTGCAGGAACTCTCCGCCCCAGATCGTGCCGTCCGGTCCATAGCCGGCGCCGTCCCAGGCCACGCCGAGAACCGGGCCGGTGAGCCCGTGCTCCGCCATACACGACAGCACGTGAGCGGCGTGGTGCTGGACGGCGTGTTGCGGCGCAGCGGTCCGTCGCGCAACCTCCGTCGCGTATCGCGTCGAGTAGTAGTCGGGATGCGCATCGTGCAACACCAGGGCCGGCTGGAACTCATACAGCTGCGACATCGAGTGGAGCGAGCTGTCGTACAAGGCCCGGGCCTGCGGTGTATCGAGATCGCCGATGTGCTGGGTGAGAAACACGCTCCTTCCAACCGAGATTGCAGCGGCGGCCTTGAGATGGCCGCCGGCCGCCAGTGCCCGCGGAATCTCCCGATCGAGCTGGACCACCGGCAGCGGAGCATAGCCCCGCGCTCGCCGGACCAGTACCTCGTGCCCCAGCGCCACCCGGACGACCGAGTCGTCGACCTGCCGGGCTATCGGGCGATCGTGGACGAGAAATGCGTCCGCCACACCGCCCAGTCTCTGCGCTGCCTCATGCTCGTCGATGCAGATCGGCTCATCCGAGAGGTTTCCGCTGGTGGCGATCACCGGGAAACCGAGCTCGGCCAGAAGTAGCAGGTGCAGCGGCGAGTAGGGAAGCAGCGCACCCACGTACGGATTGCCGGGTGCGACCGCGGCCGCCAATCCCCAACCGGCGCTCCTCGTCCCACCGGCGGAGCCGGCGGCGGCCCGCAGCAGCACGATTGGCGCCTGCGGCGAGAGCAGCAGCCGTTCTTCATCGGCCGATATCTCGCAGTGTCTCGCGACCTCGCCCAGCGACGGAAACATCACCGCCAGGGGCTTCGCTTCGCGACCTTTACGGTCGCGCAACCGGCGCACCACCGCCTCCTGGCGGGCATCGGCAAAGAGGTGAAAGCCGCCGATGCCTTTGACCGCCACGATGTAACCCTCACGGATGGCACGCACCGCCGCCGACAGCGCAGCATCGCCGGTCAACCCGGCTCCAGCGGTGCTTGTCCCCTGCATCTCCCAGTACTCCAGGCGCGGCCCGCAGGCCGGGCAGGCGTTCGGCTGGGCGTGGAAGCGCCGATCCAGCGGATCCTCGTACTCCCGGCGGCAGGAAGAACACATGGTGAAGCTCTTCATCGTGGTGTTGGCACGGTCGTAGGGCAGGGTCTCGACGATGGTGTAGCGAGGGCCGCAGTTCGTGCAGTTGGTGAACGGATAGCGGTAGCGGCGGTTCGAGGGCTCGACGATGTCCCGCCGGCAATCGGCACAGGTGGCAAGATCGGGCAGGACAAACGCCGACCTGGCGCCGGCGACATCGCTGGCAGTGACCAGGAACGGTCGATCATCTCCTTGCAGCTTCGGATCAATCCCGTCCGGCGCGCGCGGCACAACATCGACGTCGCGGATGATCGCGTGCGGCGGCGCCTCGGTTTGAACGCGCTCGACGAATTCGCGCACCGCCGCCGGCATGCCCTCCACCTCGATCGTCACCCCTTGCCCGGTGTTGCCAACCCAACCGGCAAGCTGCAGGGAGTTGGCGAGGCGATAGACAAAAGGCCGGAAGCCGACTCCCTGCACCGCGCCGTGAATTCGCATCTGAACCCGGCACGGCACTCCCGACAGATCTTCGCTAACCGGAGTACGGGCCGGACGGTGCGCGAGCAGGCTCTCCGCGGTATCCACGCTATGTCTCGACCTCGACGCTGTCGAGCACGATCTCGAGCGCGTTCGGATCCTCCGTGTCGCTCACCGCCTCTACGTCGAACCGCGCCCCCTGAGCAATCGTCCCACGGGATGCGTGCTCGAAATGCTCGCGCAGGTGTTCCGCCGAAACATGCGAGAAGTCACCTACCTTCACCGACACCGCGGTCACCCGCGTGGCGTTCTGCTGCTGCGCGACAGCTGTTACTTTGCGGACCAGGTCGTTGACTAGTGTTCCTTCATGCATGGGTCACATACCCTCCTTCAGGATCTTTCCCCGGACGTGACGAGAGCGCCAAGCTCCCCGATCAGGCGTTCGGCGACTGCTGGAATCGCCGCTTGCACGGCCGCTGAGAGCCGGGTACCGGAGCTGAAGTCGGCTCCCTCGATCGCGTACACGATCAGGCGCGGCGGCAGCTCGTCGAGCGCCTGCGCCAGCTCAACCGCCTCGGCCAGTCCGACGCTGTGCGAGGAGACGTGTGGGACGAAGATGCTGGGAAGCTGGGCGGCGCGCGCATCGAAGCGATAGATCGTCCCAGGGGAGGAGTCACTCCGAACCGAATCGACGAGAAAGACCGAGTCCGATCGAGACCAGGAGGCAAGGAGATCTCCGACGTCTCCACCCTCCTCGCGCACCTCGACTCGCCCCAGCCCCGCCGCCCGGACGCGCCGGGCCACCAGGAGACCGGCGCCGTCGTCGCTCCGGTACTCGTTGCCGATCCCCACGACGAGTGCCGTGGCGGGAGGCGGAGCAGGTGCCCGGCTCATCCTCGATCCATCTCCAGGCGGAGAAAGTGCGTGGAGCAGGAGATGCACGGATCGTAATTGCGAATCGACTGCTCGCAACGCAGCGTCAGTGCGTCGGTGGGCAATCCAATATTGCGCGCGACGACCTGGAACACATCCTTCTCGATGGTCTTCTGGTTTTGCGAGGACGGCGGGACGATCTTGGCACTGAGAATCGTCCCGTCATCGTCGATTGCGTACCGATGGTAGAGAATCCCTCGGGGAGCTTCCGTGCACGCATGGCCGACGCCGGCACGGGGCGTGACCGGCACCGCCGGCGCATCCGGCATCTCGTACTCCTCGATGATCCGGAGTGCCTCGTCACAGGCGTAGAGCGTCTCGACGCTGCGCACGACGATACTCTGGAACGGATTGCGGCACTGGGGCCCGAGCCCTGCTTCTCGCGCCGCGTCCTGCGCTCCGCTGGAAAGGCGATCAAAGTTCAGGCTGTAGCGAGCCATCGGCCCGACGAAGTACGCGCCGCGCCCCTTCAGCACCGAGTGCAGGGCGGTGGAGCGCTCGACATGCTCCTCCTCGAAGTACTCTTCGTACTCAGCCGGCGCAATATTCAGTCCACCGCTCGAGACTATTTGTCCCTCGTTGAACGGGTACTCGTCGGGATGGCGCAGCGCCACGAACTCGTACTCCTGCTCGAAGTCCGGAAAGGGAAGCGTCGCCGCGAAACGGACGGTCTCGCGCGCTGCCTCCCGGGCCCAACGCAGCTTCTCGGCAAGCGGAGCCAGCTCCCGGCGGGCCGGCACGCGATAGAAGCCCCCCACCCGCACGTTGATCGGGTGGATCTCTCGGCCGCCGACGAGTGAGACGATCTCATTTCCGGCCTTCTTGAGCTGAAGCCCGCGTTTGACGACGTCAGGATAATCCCTGGCCAGCTTGATTGAGTCTGGGTAGCCGAGGAAATCCGGGGCATGGAGAAGGTAAATGTGCAGGGCATGGCTCTCGATCCACTCGCCGCAGTACAGCAGCCGGCGCAGGGCTCTCAAGGGTCCGCCGACGGCGGTACCGCACGCCGCCTCGATTGCATGCACCGCACTCATCTGGTAGGCAACGGGGCAGATTCCACAGATACGCGCTGTTATGTCGGGTGCTTCGGTGTAGGCGCGCCCGCGGAGCAGCGCCTCGAAGAATCGCGGCGGCTCGAAGATCTTGAGGGCAACATCCTCGACCTCGCCGTCTTTCACCCTGACGTAGAGCGAGCCCTCGCCCTCCACACGAGCTAGATAGTTGACCTTGATCGTCTTAGTTGTCATGCGCTTCACTCTCCCGCCGGAACGGCTCGGCGCCCGCGTTGAAGGTGCGGAAGGCGCGGACGATGCCGGCATTGGAAACTCCCATGCCACTCCACCACGCCGCTAGCGACGGTGTATTCGCCGTCTCCTTCGGCCCGTAGCAGCCGTAGCAGCCGCGGTTGTACGCCGGGCAGATCGCGCCACAACCGGCATGGGTAACCGGTCCCAGGCACGGCGTGCCGTGCGCGACCATGACGCAGACATTCCCTCGCCGTTTACACTCGATGCACACCGAGTGGGGCGGCGTGTTGGGCGTGCGTCCGTGCAGATAGGCGCTGATGACCTCCAGCAGCTGTCGCTTGTTGATGGGACAACCCTGCAGCTCGAAATCCACCGCTACGTGGGCTGAGATCGGCGTCGACGTGGCAAGCGTGTCGATGTACTGCGGACGCGCGTAGACCACCGAGATGAACTCGCTCACGTCTTTGAAGTTGCGAAGCGCCTGGATGCCGCCTGCAGTGGCGCACGCTCCGATCGTGACGAGGAACCTGGACGCCTTCCGGACCTGTTGAATGCGCTCCGCATCATGAGGCGTCGTGATCGAGCCCTCGACCAGTGAGAGATCGTACGGTCCGCGAACCACGGCGCGTGAGGCCTCGGGAAAGTTGGCGATCTCCACCGCGCCGGCCACAGCCAGCAGCTCGTCCTCGCAGTCGAGAATGCTCAACTGGCACCCGTCGCAGGAGGCAAACTTCCACACGGCCAGCTTTGGTTTGCGCGCTGTTGCCATCTCAGACCTCCCGCTTTTGCAACAGCGGCGCGAGACGGTCGTAGGAAAACACCGGTCCGTCGTTGCATATGAAGGAAGGCCCGAACTGGCAGTGACCACAGAAGCCGATCGCGCACTTCATGTTGCGTTCCATCGAGATATAAATGTCCGATTCCTGGACGCCTCGGTTGACGAGATCAAGCACCGTGAACCGCATCATGATCTCCGGTCCGACGATCATGACCGTCGTATCGAGGGGATCGAACTGAGCCTTGGAGATGAGCGTCGTGACCAGGCCGACGTTCCCCCGCCATGCAGCGTCGGCGGCGTCGACCGTGACCTGGACGTCGAGGTCGAAGCGGCCCCGCCAGCGCTCCACTTCGTGCGGATAGAGAATGTCGAGCGGTGTGCGAGCGCCGTAGAGGAGGGAGATGCGAGCGTACTCTTCACGATGCGCCAGCACGTGGTAGAGCGCTGGGCGAAGTGGCGGAAGGCCAATGCCGCCGGCCACGATTATCACGTCGCGGCCACGCGCCGCCTCGACCGGCCAGGACGAGCCGAACGGACCACGTAGACCCATCATGTCGCCGGGGCGTAGTCTCGCCATCGCGGCGGTGACCGGCCCCACGCTCCGCACGGTGTGGACGAGCAGCTCAGGGGTGGCCGGATCGCCGCAGATCGAGATGGGCGCTTCCCCCACGCCGAAGACGTACAGCATATTGAACTGGCCGGGGGCGAACAGGAACGGGTCTCTCGGACCGGCCGGCTCCAGGACCAGCGTGAACGTGTCGTAGGTCTCCCGGCGGAACGACCGCACGATCCACGGCTCGGGGAGCATTGGCTGATCCCAGCGTGCCGTCCTGACGGCCGCCAGCTGATCGGGCTCAGGCATGAACACGGTGGACATCGAGCACCTGCACTCTCGTCGCCTGAAGTCGCTGCGCGATCACCGGCGTGAAGCGCTTGTACATCTCATAACCAAGGTCGTGGTCTTCCTCGCACTTCCGCCTCAGACAGGCGGCGTCGAACGACAGTGTGAGGGTTGGCTGGATGGCCCGCGCGTCGAGATTCCAGCGGTAGGGTGGGACCAGCCACGACCAGCCGACCGCCTCGTTGTCCCCGAGCGTCTCGATGGTGAGCGGTCCGCGTTCGGCGGTGTAGAGCTCGAGCGCCACTTTGCCGTGCCGGATGAGATAGAAATTGTCGGCGTTCTCACCCATGTGGAAGACGAATTCGCCGGGGTTGAACCGAGCCTGCGAGGCACAGCCCAGGAGGAGCAGGAGATAGCGGTGCGACAGTCCCTGGAGAAAGGGATGCCGTTCGATCACCCGTTCAAGCGTTTCCATGTCAGTGCTCCTTCACTTCGGAGGACTCCACAGTCTGCGTCCGGCGAATCGCCTTCATTTCCTCGGTAATGTCGATGCCCACGGGACACCATGTGATGCACCGGCCGCAGCCCACGCAGCCGGAGGTTCCGAACTGGTCGATCCAGGTTGCGAGCTTGTGCGTCATCCACTGCCGGTAGCGCGACTTCGGCGAGGATCGCACGCTGCCGCCGTGAATGTAGGAGAAGTCGACGTTGAAGCAGGAGTCCCAACGGCGCACACGTAGCGCCTCATCACCGGACAGATCATTCACATCGTCAACCGACGAGCAGAAGCAGGTTGGACACACCATGGTGCAGTTGGTACAGGAGAGACAGCGGGCGGCAACGTCATCCCAGCGTGGATGCTCGTAGCTGCCATACAGCAGCTGCTTGATGCCCTCGGTTTCCAGCTCGCGGCCCATCTGCGAGCGCGCCGCCGTCACGACGTCCTCCGCGGCCGCCACCTCCTCCCGCAGCGCGGGCCGGTGCGGGACCTGCGCGAGGGCATCCGCTCCGGCACCGGAGCCGGCACTAACCACGAAGTAGTGGTGACCGTCGCTCATCACCTCGGTGAGAGCGAGATCGTAGCCGCCGTCCAGCCGGGGCCCGGTACCCATCGAGGCACAGAAGCAGGTTCCCCCGGGCGTGCCGCAGTTGAGCGCCACGATAAAGAGCTGCTCGCGCTGTCGCGCGTAGGTCGGGTCCGCGTAGCCGCCTCCGAGGAAGATCCGATCCTGAATCCGCATGGCGTGCAGCTCGCAGGCGCGCACACCGATCAGCGCCAGCTTGTCGACGACAGGCTCTTCCGCGACCATCTCAATCGCCTTTCCGTCGCGCTTTGCCTTCCAGAGAGTGAGCAGCGGCGGGAAGAGATACTTCTTCCAGGAGTGCGGCCCGACCGCGTAGCCAAAGAGCGCTTCATCGCCGCGCTGGACCAGCCGGTAGGAACCGGCGTCCTGTGCATCGGTCCAGCCGACCGGCAGATCGGAGGTCGACCGCACCTCGTCGTACACAATCGCGCCTTCGAGGATAGTCGGACCAATGGTTCGGTATCCCGCATCCTGCAGAACCTGCAGAAGGCAGTCCAGATCGCACCGGTCCACGATGACCGGCTCAGCGGGCGGCGACGCACCGCCAGAGTCTCCGTCCAGAAGCTTCCTTGCCATCATCACAGTCCCTGAGGAGCCGTTCCCGCTCCGCGGTGCGCTGCCGAGTCTCGCATACCTGAATCGACCCTCGCTTGCAGGTTATCCGCCTGGAGAGGCCGGGACGATAGGGTGGGGAACCGATGTTGGGTCCGGTTGGGCCTGATGCGGCGGGATCCGGTCCCGGGAACCCATCCGGGTTGCCGCGCCGTCGGCAGACTCTCGCCGGAATATCGGCTCTGCACCCGATGGCGCCCCGGCTTCGCGCGTCGTACGGTGTAGAGGCACGGATCCAGCGAACTTTCTCGGAGGAGCGCGTCATGGAGCTGCTGGAGCGGGAACGAGTGATGACCAGAAAGGTGAACTGGCCGCA
>DATGJB010000126.1:0-3281 GCA_035295425.1 Chloroflexota bacterium
TTGACTTGCTGCGTCAGCTGCCCGAGGGAGCCTGGTCCCGGACCGCCACGGTCACGGGAGCCGGTAAGGCACGCGAACGCACAGTGATGGAGTACGCGACGTGGCTGGCCAACCACGAGCGGACCCACGTGAAGCAGATCGCCCGGCTCGTGGAGAGCTAAGCGCCGGGCTGGATCTTCTGCTGGTTGTACCAGCCGAGGACGCGCATCGCGCGGAGGGTGTTCCACCGGCTCGGCCTCCCCTCGCCCTCGTCCATGGCGAAGTGCAGCCGTCCGGGCCGGGGATTCTCCAGTGGCCATCGTCCGTCCGCGTCGCGCTTCGAGTGGACCAGCTCGATCACCTCGGCCACCCGCGCGTCCGGAGCGGCGCCGGCGGCGCGCAGATAGTCGAGGCCGCGGAGCACGTCGTAATACCAGCCGGTCGGGTAGGAGAACGAGGTGAAGGTTGGTTCGATCACCTCTCCGCTGGACAGCCTGCGAAACATGCGCCGCTCGAGCATGTACTCGTGGCCGCGGAGGCGGGCCGCCGTCACGTCCGGCTGGGCGCCCATGGCCAGCTCGTATTCGAGGAGTCCTTCCAGCACCTCGATCGTGGAATGGAACGACCCGCGGGTCGAGCCGTTCTCCTGCTCGCAGTTCCATCCGCCGTCGGCCATCTGCTCGCCGAGGAGCCGCTCCACGATGCGGTCGACGTTCTCGCCGAAGTAGGACCCGAGCGCCACGACCCGGCCGTTGATGCAGGGCTCGACCTCGCCGGCGAAGAACGGCTCGCCGTCGTGTTCCCAGCGGCAGTTCTTGCGGACAAGGCGAACCGCGTTGCGGGCCTGCGGGCTCGCCGGGTCGACTCCGTAGTTCTGTAGGAGCTTCAAGCTCCAGCTCGTCGAGGTCCACTGCGGGAAGAGCGTGCCCTTCCTTTCGGGCGGCAGCGATTGCCACCACTCGGCGGCCCTGTCCGACGTGAACGTCGGGGCGCCGCCATTCCACTGCCCGTCCGGCCGCTGAAGGGCCAGGAGCCGCGCGCCCCAACCTTCCGTCGCCACGCGTCGACGCTCGGCGGCAACCTCATCGGCGGACGCCCCCGTCAGGTCGCGCAACACTTGCCAGCGGATGGCAGGGTCGGAGTCCATCAGCCAGGCGAGCACCTCCATGCGTCCATCCTGGCCTTTTGACCGCCAGGAGCGCCGGGCCCTGTGGTTCGGCGTCCAGGGCGAAGTTCGCGAGATAAGTGGGCTGAAACCGGCGCACCGGCTGATTTACTTTCGCTCGTCGATGAGCGCCTGGGCCGCCTGGAACCGCCGGCAGAGAACGTTTGCCGTCACCGCGCTGACGGTTCTGGCCGCATCCATCGTGTACGCACTCGTCGTACGAAACGTCCTGCTTGGCGATCGCGGCACGACGGCCTTCGACGACCTTGGCGAGGCGGTGGCGGCAGCTGTGGCATCTGCCGCCTGCGGCTGGGCGGCAGTCCATGCGACCGGACGAGAGCGGATCGGGTGGTCGCTCATGGGGGTCTCGGCCGGTCTATGGGGCGCCGGAGAGGTCGTGTGGTCGATCTACGAAGTGTTCATGAACGTTCCGACGCCGTATCCCTCGCTCGCCGACGTGGGGTTCCTCGCCGCGGTGCCTTTTGCGATCGCCGGCATCCGCTCATTCTGGAGCGCCCCGCAGGGGACGCCCTCGCACTGGCGAGTCTGGTTCGACGGTCTCATCGTCTCCATCGCCCTGACGTCGACGGCGTGGGCGTTCGGGCTGAAAACGGTGTGGCAATCCAGCAGCTCCACCAAGCTGCTCGACCTTGCCTACCCGGTCAGCGACATCCTGATCGGCACGATCCTCATCCTCGCAATCCGCCGTGCGAGCCAGCAGCGGGCGGGAAGGATGGCCTTCCTCCTGGCGGGCATCGCCTGCTACTCGATCGCGGACAGTGCGTTCGCCTATCTCAGCGCCCAGAACGCGTTCGGCGCGGTGGGCAACGTCATCGACACCGGATGGTTCGCCGGCTTCTTGATGATCGCGCTGGCCGCCGTATACCCCGCCGGCGCACCGAGGCGCGCGGAGCAGGCGGTCCCGCTCGATCTCTGGCAGCTCGCGCTTCCGTGGATGACGCTGCTGCTTGCGTCGGCGGGCGACGTGTATTCCTCGCTCACCGGCCACGACATCGACCTGTTCATGTCTTCCATGACCGCCGCGCTGGCGGTCCTGTTGACCGTGAACATGATCATCGAGCGCAGAGAGTTCCTCGAGATGCTGACCGACATCGAGACGACGCGGACCAAGCTGAACCGTGAGTTCAAGACGGCTCTGACCGGGATCCAGCAGCTGAGCGTGCAGGTGAACGAAGCCGATCGCGCGTATGACGCGGACGTGCGCCGCCTTGCGTCAGACATCCACAGCCAGGCGGAGCGGCTCGACCAGCTCGTCGAGGGAATGCTCTAGGCGTCGCTTACGTCCGCCGGCAGCTCTTTGTATCGGCGGACTCGCACGGGCCCGTCAATGTCCGGGTCGTTACCCTTCGCTGCAGTAGGCAGCCGGACCCTCTCCCCACCCGCGCCCGGATCCAGTGACTGTGAACGCCCACCTGCCATCCGAGTCAACCACGAAGTAGTACGTTCCGGGCGTGTGGTTGTGAACCACGCCCTGACCCTTTACACCGTGCTCCGTAACGCCTTGATTCTCAAGCGAGACCTGACAATCCGACAACTGCTTCACGGCCAGGAGAAAGTCATACTGGCCAACCTTATGAAATCCGTTGGATGCTCCTGAGCAGTCATAAGACCACTGGAGATCCCACGCTCCGTTCACGGTGAAAACTTCGGTCGTCTGGCCGCCTGGTCCCGAACCGTGCTCGTCCACCAGGGCCCCGGACGCGCTCGCCCGGTAGATGTAGACGCCCGCGAGGATCAGCGCAACCAACGCGCCGAGCGCACCAATACGGATCAGCGGCAGCCGGCGAGACGCCTCCCGCATATCGATGGAACGTCCTCGAGGTTAGTGGGTTACGGGCTCCAGGCCGAAGGTGCGGTGGGCAGTAGTGCCGGCAGCGCGCAAAAGGCCGCTGAGTTGCAGAGCCATGCCCAGTACGACAGGGGTGGGGCCGAGCAGGATGCCGGGTATCATCCGGCGTGGGCGCGCGCCGTCGCCAGGATTCGCCGGCGGCTGACCGCTGAACGTGCAGGGGACTGGAACGTCGAAGCCGGTGAAAACGTCAATCCGGGATTGGCCGCATGGCACCCCGAAGGAGCTCGTAGCGATATGAAGGAGAAGCTTCGCCAGGCGCTCGTC
>DATGJB010000127.1:0-11976 GCA_035295425.1 Chloroflexota bacterium
CGCACCATCCATTACGGCCACGACCCGCTCGTAGAAATGCGAGATCGTCTCCTCCTCGTCATAGACGGGCGCGACGATAGAGAAGATCGGTACGGCGCTCGTTCGGCCCGGAAGCGGTGACGGTTGCATGACGGCAGGTGCTCTTTGTCAGCGGACTGGAATGGCGGTGCATAGCCGCGATGCCGGACTATAGCATTCTCCTGGCAGCGGGCTCGCCTGCGCGAAACCGATTGCTACATCTGTAACCGAATAGCAACCCGTGACCCTTGCCGGTCCGCTGAAGTAGCCGTAGAGTTGATCTGAAGCCGTCAGCCGGCAGGCGCGGATCGACACCCGCCCTGTGGGGAAGGGCGCAGCCCGGGCAGGGTGGCGCAGGACAGCGACCGGCGTGGCCGGGAGCGTCCCCCGCCTGCCGGCAAGGCGGCAACGTCTGTTACCGGGATGCGCATGCGCGCCCGGCGCTCGATATAGCATGATGGCACCGTGGGAACGGTACCGACAGTCGGCTCGAAGGGCACCCAGGTGTGCCGGTTGGCAGCGCTCCTCGCCGCGTGTGGGCTCGCCGCACTGCCTCTTCCATCTGCGACTTCAGCCGGTGTGAGTCCCCTCGGCCACGTGCGCGTCATCATGCATGGGCTCACCCTGCTCCGGCCGCGCGCTGTGCCCGCGCCCGCCCGAGTCGGTGAGCGGCTGTTCGGCGCCGATGGGCTGCAGACCAGGCAGGCTCAGCGCGCCTCCGTGGCCTTCTTCGACGGCTCGATCCTCGACCTCGACCAGCGTACGGAAGTGGTTTTCCGGTCGGTGAAGCTGATTGAGCTCACAACAGGCAGGATTGCAGAGGTGGACGCGTCCGGCAGACGGCAGCGCGTGCAAACCAACGCCGCGGTCGCGACCGCGCTCGGAACGCGATTCGCCGTCTTCATCACGCCCAAAGGCGGGTCGTCGTATCCCACAGGATCGTCGGGCAGCGTGGTACTGACACCGGGATCGACAACGGTGTCGGTAGTCGCGGGCGTCGTTCGGGTCGCGAACCCGTACGGCAGCGTGCGGGTGCGGGCCGGCGAGTGGACGCACGTCACGCCCGGGCACGCGCCGACGAAGCCAAAGAAACACAATGCCGCCGCCGATGTTGCCTGGACGGTTGGGCTGTAACACGTGACCAGCGAAGATCCGGGGGGAGCGGTGCCGCGTCGCGTCATGGTGGCCACCGATGGCTCGGCGACCGCGCAGCGGGCGGTCGGCTGGGCCACAAAGTATGCGGTCTCGGCCGGAGCGGAGCTCATTCTGGTCCGGATTCTGGTCAGCGGAATCGGCGATAGCGCCACGCCGGCGCCTGAGGAAGTTGAGAAGGCGCGAGCCGGCCTGGAGGACCAGGCCGCGGGGCTCGGCGTTCGAGCCCGAGCGCTGGTAAAGACCGCATCGGATCCCGCTCTTGCCATCGCCGAGGCAGCCGAGCAGGAGGAGGTCGACGTTCTGGTGGTTGGGAACGTCGGCATGCGTGGCCGTAAACAGTTCCTGTTAGGCAACGTTCCCAACCGTGTCTCGCACAATGCTCAATGCACGGTGGTGATCGTCAATACGGCACCGGCCGAAGGCTCCGAGCGCACCCCCGGCGTCAGCCGTGCTCGGGCCGAAGGTGAGGATGTCTCGCCCGATGACCTCTTTGCCAGGGCCTGGTATATCGCGCGCATTCTCGGCCGCGCAGGTATCGACGCGGCATGGTCGGACCGTGCCGGCGGCCGCGTCGATGGTGCGCGCCGCTTGCGTGCCACGCTGGAGGAGCTGGGTCCAACCTTTGCAAAACTGGGGCAAATCCTCTCGACGCGCCCCGACCTGCTTCCGCCACCCTTTGTCGCCGAGCTGGCTACATTGCAGGAGCACGTGGCGCCCCTCACCGAGGCGGAGGTTGTCGCCGCCATGGAGCATGAGCTGGGCGTGCCCTGGGAAGACGTGTTCAGGAGCATCCAGCCCGAGCCGCTGGCTGCGGGGACAATCGCCCAGGTGCATCGCGCGACTCTTGAGTCCGGCGCCGCAGTGGTGGTCAAGGTGCAGCGTCCCGGCGCCGAGGATGAGATACTGGCCGATCTGGGGCTTCTCCGGACTTTCGCCGAGAAGTTCGGGGCCAGACCGGCGCTCGCCCGCGTCTTCGATCTCCCAGCCATGGTGGAGCATCTTACCGAGTCGCTCAGCCGGGAGGTGGATTTTCGCCGAGAGGCGCTGAATATGGAACGCATGCGCGGGATTCTCGAGCCGTACTCCCGCCTGGACGTTCCGCGTGTGTACCAGGAGTACTCCACTCGCCGGCTCCTCGTCATGGAGGAGATACCCGGGGTGCCGCTGCTGGAGGCGCCGGCCGGTCCGGCCCGCCGTGAGGCGGCAGCGCAGCTGCTCGAAGCGTACTACCGTCAGGTGATGGGGGAAGGCTTCTTTCATGCCGATCCCCACCCCGGCAACCTGAAGTGGTGGAACGAGACGATCTACCTGCTCGATCTCGGCATGGTCGGTGAGGTGGACGCTGGACTGAGGCGTCTGATGCTGTTGATGCTCTTCGCCTTCAAACAGCGAGACGCACCCTTTCTCTCGGATCTCATCCTGCTCGCGGCATCGGCCGGTGCGGCGATTGTCGAGAACCTCGATGGTTTCCGCCAGGACCTGGCCGGCATGATCGAGAAGTACCGCGACGTGCGGCTGCAGGACATCGAGCTCGGCACAGTGATGCAGGAGATGACGCTCATCGCAGGCCGACACAATGTGCGACTGCCGGCTTCGCTGGCCCTGGTGGGAAAGGCATTCGCGCAGATGCAGATGGTGACGGCGGCTCTGGCGCCGGACCTGGACCCGTTCGAGACGGCGCAGTCCTTCATCCGCCGCACGACGGTCGAGCGATTGTGGCATGAGCTCGACCCCGAGCGCCTCATCTACTCCGTGCAGAAGACCCAGCTCCGGGTGGAGACGCTCGTCGAGCGGCTGCAGGTCATCGCGGGCGCGAGACCGGGAGAGCGGCTGCAAGTGGACGTGCCCGGCACCGAGCACGTGAGTGCCGCGATCTCGACGGGCGCCTATCAGCTATCGCTCAGCCTCGCGATCGTCGGCTCCCTGCTGGCTGCGGGGATGACGGCAGCCTCACCTCGCGTGCCCCGCTGGGTTCCCTCGCTGGCCGGCGGGGTAGGCAGTGCTCTCGCCGCCCGGCTGATCGCGTACTGGCGCCGAACGGGCGTGTGACGCCGGCGCCGCTTTCTGGCGGGACCCGCGGGACCGAGTGATCACGTACCATTCCAGCAGCAGCGCGAGCAGCGTGAACGTCAAGTCGACTGCGCCGCGCTTCACGGGCAGCAGCGCTCGAGCCGCGAATCCGCGCCGGGCCCCGTGTGCCAATGAACGCGCCTCCCCCCCAATTATGCGCGCGCCGGAACTGGCCCGACCGTCGCCATTGCCCGTGGCGCGCTTACCTGGAAGGGCGGAATGCGGTGACGCCGCTAGCACCGTCGGGTCGCGCCTCATCTGGCCGGCCCGAAGTCACGCGGTTTGGCTTAATGCTACCCGTCCCGAACCGGTAGAGACGTGAGAAGACGGGGTACCGGGAACTCCCAGAACCCCGTCTCCTCCCCGCTGGGTCAGCGCCTCTGATTCCGCCCCTTCCCCCCCGGCGCGAGCGCCCCGCGTGAACCGACCCCTGTGCCCTCCACCGAGCTCCGGCTCCCTTGAGAACCTGCGGCTCGACTTCGGTGTCGATCTGGTATCACCTTACTCCCTGATCGTCTCGAAGGCCACGACTAACCGGCAGAAGTACAAGCATTTCCACAGGCAACTTTTCCGATGCCGGCAGCGAGGTGCTCTGGAGATGTTGTGTAGCATGGAAGGGGTTCGCGCGAGGCGGCAGGAGAGACGTTGGGCACGGCTGAGTCAGAACGCCTGGGTGACCTCATTCGGCGCTACCGTCTGGCCGCCGGGTTCACCCAGGAAGAGCTGGCCGAGCGCGCGGCGCTCAGTCTGCGTGCGGTTGGCGATCTGGAACGGGGAGTGCACCGCGCCCCCCGCCGGGAGACGATCGAGCTCCTCGCGCAGGCCCTCGGCCTGTCGGCGGAGGAACGCGGTGCGATCGAAATCCTCACCGACCGGGCCCGGCGTCCTGGTCCTGTCGCGTCCCCACGCTCCGTCCTCCCGCCGCAGCCCACGTCCTTCCTGGGCCGTGAGCAGGAGCTAGGTGAGCTCGCCGATCTGATGCAAGATCCGGGCGTCCGACTGCTGACGCTTCTCGGGCCGGGAGGCGTGGGAAAAACGCGGCTGGCGATTGAGGGCGCCCGAGCGCTCCAGGGCGACTTCGGGGATGGCGTGGTATTCGTTCCGCTGGCGTCGGTGCGAACGGCGTCGCTCGTGGTGCCGACGTTGATTCACGCCCTCGGTGTCGAGGAAGGCGCGAGAACTGCCGGCGGAGAAGCCGTCATCGGTGCGCTGCGGAACAGGAATGTCTTGCTGCTCCTCGACAATCTGGAGCACGTCCTCGACGCGACGGCGCTGATCGCCCGGGTCCTTCACGAGTGTGAAGGCGTAAAGATCCTGGCGACCAGCCGTACCGTACTCCGCCTCGCCGCTGAGCACACGTATACGGTACCGACCATGCAGGTGCCCGGCGCCGAGGTCGCATCCGACCTGTCGGTGCTGGAGACGGTCCCCGCCGTCCGACTCTTTGTAGAGCGTGCACGCGCCGCGAAAAGCGACTTCGTACTGACCGCGGAGAACGCCGAAGCGATTGCAGAGGTATGCAGGCGGTTGGACGGGCTTCCACTGGCGATCGAGCTGGCGGCGGCGCGCAGCCGCGTGCTTACCCCCACCGTGCTTCTCTCGCGTCTGTCGTCGCGCCTGGACCTGCTTCGAGGAGGAGCGACCGATGTACCGGCGCGTCAGCAGACGGTCCGCGAGGCGATTGACTGGAGCTACCAGCTTCTGGAGCCGCCTCAGCAGCAGCTGTTCGCAGAGCTGGCGGTCTTCGAAGGAGGCGCAACGCTCGACGCGATCGAAGCGATTTGCCTGCCGGGCGCTCCTGTCGACGCCGTCGATTTGGTCGGCAGTCTGCTGGACCAGAGCCTGATCTCGATGGAATCAGCCACGGAGGGCGCTCCCCGGTACCAGATGCTCGATACCATTCGAGCCTTCGCGCACGAGCACCTCGAGCGATCGAGTAAAGCAGAGCAGCTCCGTGCCCGGCACGCGCGCTACTTTCTGTCCCTCGCCGGAGAAGCGGAAGACGGTCTTCTCGGCGAGAACCAGCAGCACTGGATGGATGACCTGGACACCGAGCAGCCCAATCTCCGGGCGGCACTCAGTTACATGCTGGCCGCGGGCGATGCGCCGGGGGCGCTGCAGCTGGCCGGCGCGCTCGGACAGTTCTGGGTAGTGCGTGGCTACCTCGACGAGGGTCGTGTCTGGCTGGAAGCCGCGCTCGCAGCCGGGGACGCGGATGCAGCCACTCGCGCCAAGGCCACACAATTTGCCGGTACCCTTGCCTACGAACAGGGCAACCTGGACGACGCCGAACGCTTCTACCTTGCTGCCCGCCAGCTCTATCTCGACCTGGGCGACGTTCGGGGCCTCGCCGCCGTCGCGACTGGACTGGGAAACGTGGCCTGGGAACGGGCCGACTTCGAGACTGCGCGGACGCTGTTTGAATCGAGCCTGAACTTGCATCAGCAGGTAGGCGACGACATCGGCGCGGCGGCCGCGCTCAACAACCTCGGCAATGTCGCCTGCGACGAAGAGAACCTGACGGACGCAGAGCGCTTCTACCAGCGGGCACTCGAGTTGTACCGTGACAGACGCAACCGCCGTGGCGCGGCAGTGGTGTTGAACAACCTGGGAGCCGTCCTCGAAGAACAAGGAGATCAGGACCAGGCGCGTGACCGCTACGAAGAGTCGCTCGAGCTGTCTCGCCAGGTGGGCGACCAGGACCTGACCGCCGCGCTGCTCCTGAACCTGGGAGATCTCGCTCTACTCGACGGCAAGCTCGGTCGGGCTACGGCCCTATACGAGGAGTGCCTGCGGTTAGCCGATAGTCTCGGTGCCAAGGGCAGAATCGCTTCGGTTCTGGAACGCTTCGCCGCGGTATCGGCGGCGGGGGGCGAGTACGAGCGTGCCGGGCGTCTCTTCGGAGCGGCGGACGATACCCGAGAGCGCATGCAGATTCCCTGGGTGGGCACGGACCGGCGCCGGCTCGAGCCGTTTGTGGCGGCGGGCAGGAAAGGGGCAGGCGAGGGCGTGTGGCAGGGAGCGGTGCGGGCGGGGAGATCCATGCCCCTGTCAGAAGCGGTGGCGTATGCGCTTGCGCGCGAAACCGCTTCGTCCCACGATCCCGGCCCAATTGGGGCCGACCGTTAGCCCGACGCTTCCACCTCGCGCCCAGCCGTTCGCGGACGGACAGGAGGTTCCGAGCGTGTGAACGTCGAGGCGGCGCGTACGATGGAGCGGCCGAGACACTCATGCGGCAGGCGCCTTGGCCCAATTGCGATGAAGGAGTGGCAGCTGTGCGGTACGTGCTCAGGGAACGATTCTGGCACCTCGGCGAGGACATGGATGTCACCGACGAGAACGGGAACCCGGTATTCCACGTCGATGGGAAGATGTTCAGTCTGAGCGGTCTCCTTGTCATGACCGATCCCCGGGGAAGCGAGATTGCCAGGGTGCAGCGAAAGCTGCTGAGCCTTCTTCCCACCTACGAGATCTCGATCGCCGGACACTCGGCGGCGGAGGTAAAGAAGAAGTTCTTCACGCCGTTCCACGACGAGTTTCATATCGACGTGCCCGGCGAGGGAGATCTCGAACTGGTAGGCAACTTCCTGGAACACGACTTCACCATCGGCCGCAGTGGTCAGACGGTCGCCAGTGTCTCGAGGACATGGGTTTCCCTCACGGCGACGTATGGCGTGGACATTGCGCCCGGGCAGAACGATGCCCTTCTACTGGCATGCGTGCTTGCGCTTGACCTTGCCGAGGATCGCGAGCGCCATGGCGGTACTGGCCTCTTCGCGATGTCGAACTGACCACCACCTACTCTTTCGCACGACACTGTCCGATAGGCGTGCGACGTGGCTCTCACGCGCGTACCCGGCGCTCGGCGCGTGCTACAATCGCGCCATTCTTCGTCGGAGAGCGGGATGCTCGCTAAAGCCCTGTCCAGCGCGGTGGTCGGCCTCGAATCGTCGCTCGTCGAAGTAGAAGTCGATTTGAGCCCAGGCCTCCCTCATTTTCAGATCGTCGGCTTACCGGATACGGCGGTGCAAGAGGCGAGGGAGCGGGTGCGGGCCGCGATCAAGAACTCGGGCGGGAGGTTTCCCGGCAACCGCATCACCGTGAACCTGGCGCCGGCCGATCTCAAGAAGGAAGGCCCCAGCTATGACCTGGCGATCGCGGTCGGCCTGCTGACCGCGGCGGGTAGTCTCGAGCCGCCGGTCACGAGCGGGCGTCTCTTCCTGGGCGAACTGGGGTTCGACGGAAGTCTCCGTCACACCCAGGGAATCCTGCCCATGGTGCTGGCGGCGCGGGAGCATGGTATCCACGAGGTCTTCGTGCCCGAGGTCAATGCGGCCGAGGCAGCGCTGGTCAGTGACGTGGCAATTATCGGAATCCGCTCGCTGGCGCAGCTGGTCCAGCACCTGGCTGAGGTCGAGCTCATCGAGCCGGTTGCGCCGAACGGCGCCCACCCGGAGCCGATCTCGTACGGCTCGGACATGAGCGATATTCGCGGCCAGGAGCATGTGAAGCGAGCGCTGGAAGTGGCGGCGGCGGGCGGGCACAACGTGTTGATGCTGTGCCCGATTCGCCCGTAGACGCGTCGAGTAACACTTCGCCCACTACATGCCACTCGCGGCCGTTCGCGTAGACGGTTATCCCGAGTGCGTCCAGGGCGAGGCGCTTTTCCTCGAAGCCGAACGTCGCCAGATTGCGGCTGACACGCTCGCAGTACTCCGCGAATGCGGTCATCTGGTTGGCAGCGAGCCGGTCCAGTTCGGTGCGTCGCTCCAGCTCGGCGACCTGTGCCTGGAGGTCTTTCTTCTGGCGCTCGATACGCGCGATTTCCTGCTGGATCAGTTCCCACGGAAACTCGTCACCCTCAGCGGCGGCGTAGCGACTCACCAGCCGCTCCTGCTTCTGCTGACACTGCGCGAGCAGGCGACGGGCGGCTTCCAGGTCTCCGCTCACGGTCTCGTCTGGCTCTTCCGCCTGCTGGCGCTGGACTTCCGCCGCCACGCGCTCGGGATCGCTCAGGACGTCGACGATTTCGCCCCATACCCACGCCTCGATACCCGGAACGTCACCGGCGGCACGGAGCTCGGGTGTCATGCGTAGCAGGTGTCCCTTCTCGTTTCGGGGCGGCGTGCTGTAGCAGTTTTCGGCCGGCGCTCGCCCACTCCCGCAGCTTCGCTGTGGCGTTTGTCGTGAGGCGCAGCGATACACCCGGACGCCGCGCTCCATATCGGGCAGCATCTTCCGGCCGCAGACGGCGCAGATGATGCGGCCCCTCAGCAGGAACGGCCGATCGAGGTTGCGCGTCTGTTCACCGTGGTTTGGTCGCTTCGGTCGTGCTGGGCTGGCCGGCTCCTCACCGGTGGCAGTGCTTGCACCGCCGTCCGGCAGGTGGGCCTGCGCTTCGTTCCATAAGTCAGGTGAGACAATCGCCGGCGTCGTTCCGTCCGGGAGGCGCAGCCAATCCGCTGGACTTCGCATCGTCGTGTTGCGCTTCCCGCCGTCCCATCGCAGGACGTAGGTCTCGCCCTTGTACGACGGATCGGTGAGCATCCGGTGAACCTGGTTGTGTCCCCAGTACGTCGCGCGGCCGAGCTGGATCTTGCCGGCAGCCGGCGACGGGATGCCTCGCTCGTTCAGCCGTCGGACCACGCCGCGGAGCGAGAGCCCTTCGTAGGCCACCCATCGGAATATGTTGCGCACAATGGCAGCCTCGTCTTCCTTGATCTCGCGGACGCGCTTCTCCTTGTCCACGGTGTAGCCGTACAACGGACTACCCCACGTGTGAATCTTGCCGTCCTTCAGTTGCTGGAGACGGCCGCGCATCATGCGTTCCTTGATCTTGGCGCGCTCCATCTCTGCCGCGTAGCCCTTGATGTAGCGGATGAGGCCACCCTCGGGGCTCGCGTCGAGCGGTTCGGTGACGAAGATAAGCTCGCAACTGTACCGCTCGCACTCCTCGGCGACGAGGGCCATGTGAATCGGGTTCCGGGAGAGCCGGTCGGTGGCATGGACGACGAGCGCGTCGTACTCGCGATGCCGCACCGCCGCGCGAATCTCGGTCAGGAGCGGTCGGTCCCAGAGCTCGGCGCCGGTGTATACCTCCTGGACGACGCGGACGACCGTGTACCCGGCGTCCTCGGCGAACCGGCGGCAGCTTTCGGCCTGCGAGTGTAGGGATGTCCCTTCATCTTCCTGCTTGCGGGTGGACACCCGGCAGTAGACGACGGCCCGTTTCTCTCCGCTACCGCCTGCCGCCTGCGTTCGTGCTGTCCTCTCAGCGACTGCCACACCTCACCCCGTACAATTGGGACGCCTCCAGGTCGCTTATCCCGCCTGGAAGGCGTCTCACTGCCGCGCGCGTGGCTCAGTCACGCCGCGGCTTTTTTTGCGCGCGCGAACCTCTCCAGTGCTGCTATCTCCGGCCGCGCGATGAGCTTCTCCCGCCGGTCGAGCGGGTTCTGAATCGCCGTTATCTTGCCCTCACGGATGAGGTCCCAGATCCGGCGACGGCTGACGCCCAACTCTTCGGCGGCTCCCTGGACCGTTATGTACTCGACGTCTTCTGTCACGCGGGATACCTCCTAGATACAGTGTAAGGAACGTGACGTTAGAAAGCAAGTCGAGAGAGGATATTGCATGCCACTTACGAATGTGTTACGATGATTACGTAGGAAGTGAGACGCCTACGAGGGATAAGCGACACGCACAAGGAGGTAAGACCAGTGGCAATGAGTCGACAGGAACTGGACACGCGGGCCCGAGAGCGGGCGGTGAGCGAGCATCTCCACACGTTCAAGGTCGTCGGCGAAGACCTGTACCTCGTGCGCTCCCGCACGACGGAGCCGGGTGCGATGCATCAGGTGCGAACTGGCGTCGACGGCGTTGTGCACTGCACATGCGCCGGCTGGGAGTACCGCCAGAGTTGCACACACGCGGCGGCGGTGACCCGCCGGCTCGAGCGAGAGCGGAAACATTCACGGCCCGCCCACGCCGACGACGCGATGCCGATCGTCAGCATTTGCGGTGGTCGCAGCCAGATATTCCGTCCGGAGGCCGGGGCGTAAGCCCCGGTTCCCTGGAGGCCACGATGGCAACGACACACTCGCGGTTCACATGCAGGCAATGCGCATCCGGTGCGCTGGCCGCCATGCGCCGAGCTGTTCACCCAACCCGCATGCAGCGGCCACGGTGTTGGGAATGCGACGCGCCACTCACGCGTGCCCAGGCGGACAAAACGCGCGCGTCAGTCCGGGCCCCAATTTGTCCACGGTGTGAGCCGTGGGTGCGATCAGTCCTCCGGCTGGAGGAAGTTCGATGAACAAATCCGAATCACTCGTCGCCCCTGCGATGAAGTGGCAGCTGGACGGCTGCTACATGGAGGACGAGCAAGACTGGCGCGGCGCGTACCTTGTCGAGGCAATGTGGCGCGCCAACGCCCCACTGCAACTCCGCATGCTCCGCCAACTCCGTCAGGTGGATCCGCAGCTGGCGGAAGCCATCTGGGACACCTTCAGCTTGGCGCTGTGCGACGCAAGCCTCATAGCGAGGGCAATGGTCGAGGCGCTCCTCCTCGGCACACCGGTGCCCGACGCGGTGGCAGAGGACACGGAGGCTCACGAGGGTGAGCAGTGCCTCGCCGCGCTGGTCGAGCGGGCCCGGGTGATATACCCCATTCAACACACGCGGTTGTACGATCGCGTGACAGATGTGGCGATTGCCGCTCGATACAGGGAGACGATTGGCCACCTCGTAGACATCCATCTCGCCGCACTGAAGGCGGGAAAGTGGCCCGAGTAATGGGCACCTGTGCGCGCCCACATGAAACTGGAGGAAACACGATGACCGAGACCCTGACGCCCGTAGCCCCGGCGATGAATTGGCAGTACGACTGCATGGTCATGGAGGGCGAGCGCGCGTGGCGTGAGGCGTACATGACGGAGGCCATGTGGCGCACTAGTTCCCTGCACCGACTGAATCTCCTCCGCCAGCTGCGTCAGGTGGATCCGCAGCTGGCGGAAGCCATCTGGGAGGGTGTCAGCACGGCGCTGTACGATGCCTGCGCCATTGCGCAGGGAATGGTCGAAGCGTTTCTGCTCGGCACTCCGGTGCCCAACGGGGCAACGGAGAACACGCCCGCTCACGAGGGTGAGGACTGCCTGGCCACGCTAATCCAGCGGGCCCGATTACTGTCGCCCGGGGATGAGCGGATGTACGACCGTGTCACAGACCTGGCCCTTGCTGCCCATACCGAGAAAACGGTTGACCGGCTGGTGGATATCCATCTGGCCGCGCTGAAGGCAGCGAGGCGGCCTGGATGAGGGTTGCCTGAGCCCACCCGCCCGTAAAAACGACAAACCGGGCCGGAACCGCTAAGAACGGTTCCGGCCCGGTTGTTGCTGCGCATTAGTGTTGTCTATGGATGACGAAGCGCCGGCCGCGATCTGGTCGGTCGAGGGCCCGGACGAGGACCGTCCGGGCGGCGTGTTCGGCGTCACGCTCAGCATCTACCAAGATGGCACCGGGTATCTGGGTGCGACCCGAGACGAAGGCGAGCAATGGTCCGGCCTCGAGCTCTCCCGAGCACAGGTCCTGGAGCTAAGGGCTGCATTGCTTGCCGCGGTCGTGCCGGCCGATAGCTAGGAACGGCGCCTGGCACCACACGGAGGCTCAGAAGGAGGAGATGCCCGCATCGCGAGGTAGCCGGGCGATGCGGGCACGGAGAATCGTGTCGCTAGA
>DATGJB010000128.1:0-21336 GCA_035295425.1 Chloroflexota bacterium
ATGCAGGTCGAGCTCATCACCCCCATTGCCATCGAGCAGGGCCTGCGCTTTGCCATCCGCGAAGGTGGCCGCACCGTTGGCGCCGGCGTCGTCACTGCCGTCAAGGAGTAAGTCGTGGCCACCAAAAGCAAGGAAAACCGCATCATCGTGACCCTCGCCTGCACGGAGTGCAAGGAACGGAACTACACAACCGAGAAGAATCGCCGGAATGATCCGGAGCGTCTCGAGTTCGACAAGTTCTGCAAGCGCTGCCGCAAGCACACGTCACACCGCGAGACACGATAGAGCACGCAATACCCGAGGGCCGGCCCCCGAGATGGGGCCGGTCTTCTGTTTGTGCAAAGAACCCGTCGGAGAAATCGAGGTCGCGGGCGGGGTGAGTCCCTCCTCAGGTCACGGTCCCCCTCGCTCCGGCAATGCCGGAGGCTTTGACAGTGTGGTGAATACCTCGGTATACTTGCTTGAACCGAGCCCGCGTGGGCCGGTCCTATTAATTTATGGACCAGAAACCGAGCTGAGTAACTCGGGAACGAAGGCCCGTAGCTCAATTGGTAGAGCACTGGTCTCCAAAACCAGGGGTTGCACGTTCGAGTCGTGTCGGGCCTGCCAGAGTACCTTGCGCCGGCCATCCTGTGGGTCCGTCGTCCCGGGCGGAGCGAATCCCGACCGCCCGCAGCCGCTTCCATCGAGGTGAACCGTGGCCAAGTCAACCGCATCAACGCCGCAAGACAAAGCCGCCGGTCGGTCGTTGCTTGGATCTCGTGGTCCGGCGCGCGACGGCAGCCGTCCGCAGGCGAGTGTCCCGGCGCGGCGCAATCCGCCCAATCTCTTCGCCTTCTTCCAGGAGTCGAGGGCCGAGCTCCGCAAGGTGACGTGGCCGACCCGACAGGAGGCAAGCAATCTGACGCTGGCCGTCATTGGGATGACGGTCGGGATTGCCGCCTTCCTGGGCATTTGCGATGAGATCCTCAACCGCGTGATCGCGCCACTCATTGGCGCACATTAGAGAGACGGTTTGAATGACAGCACTGAGGGAGACCCCCGACACCGCGACGCTCGAGACAGGCGCTGACGAGCAAGAGGCAGCCACCGTCATACCCGACGACTCGAAGTGGTACGTCATCCACACGTACTCCGGTTACGAAAAGAAGGTGAAGAAGAATCTCGAGCACCGCATCGACTCGATGGGAATGAAGGACAAGATCTACCAGGTGGTCGTACCCGTCGAGAACGAAATCGAGATCAAGAACGGCCAGCGGGTACCCGTCGAGCGCAAGATGTTCCCGGGGTACGTGCTGGTGAACATGATCGAGCTGCGGGAAGGTGATGACGCCTCCAATCAGGCCTGGTTCGTGGTGCGAAACACACCAGGGGTCACCAGCTTCGTCGGCTCTGGAACGCGCCCGATTCCGCTCCTGGACCGTGAGGTCAGCGCCATCCTCAAGCAGTCGAAAGAAGAGGCGCCGAAGGTCAAGCCGACCTTCACCCGCGGTCAGAACGTTCGTATCATCGACGGACCGTTTGCCGAGTTCATCGGAGTCGTGGACGAAGTCAGCGCCGAGCGCAACAAAGTGAAGGTCCTCGTCAGCTTCTTCGGACGCGAGACGCCGGTCGAGCTTGACTTCCTTCAGGTCGAGAAGCTGTAGCGCACATTAGTTGCTCGTAGCGCGCTTCTACGGCGTGCCGCTCGCGCGTGCCTGGGGCGCACAAGGAGAAGAGATCGTTGGCAAAGAAGATCAAGACCGTCATCAAGCTTCAGATCGATGCAGGCAAGGCGACGCCCGCTCCGCCAGTGGGACCGGCGGTTGCACCGCACCTGAACGTTATGGAGTTCGTCAAGCAGTACAACGAGCGAACCGCGGCTCAGGCGGGAACCGTCGTCCCCGTCGAGATCACCGTTTTCGAGGACCGGTCGTTCACGTTCGTGCTGAAGACCCCGCCGGCCGCCGAGCTATTGCGCAAGGCGGTGGGGGTGGCGAGTGGCTCGGCCACACCAAATCGAGCCAAAGTCGGGACGATCAGCCGCGACCAGCTGCGGGAAATCGCCCAGACGAAGCTACCCGATCTCAATGCCACATCGATCGAAGGTGCCGAGAAGATCATCGCCGGCACCGCGCGGAGCATGGGCATCGAGGTCGAGCGCTAGGAGTCGAGAGCTGGGCCGGACAGCCGGCTCGGCGCGAAAGTTGGGAGGCCGGTGTCAGGCCGCGGTACCAACGAGAGGAGTGAAACATGACACAGTTAAGCCAGCGTGGCAAGAAGTACCGCCAGGCGGTAGAGGCGATCGAGCCCGACCGGCAGTACGCGCCACAGGAGGGCGTCGAGCTCGTCAAGCGGGTTTCGACGTCGACGTTCGACGGTACGGTCGAGCTCCACATGCGGCTCGGCGTCGACCCGCGGCACGCCGACCAGGTGGTGCGTGGAGTGGCAATTCTTCCGCACGGCACCGGCAAGCGTCCACGCATCATTGCCTTTGCCCAGGGAGACAAGGCACGTGAAGCTGAAGAGGCCGGCGCCGACGAGGTCGGGGGTGAGGAGCTCGCAAAGCGGATTCAGGACGGCTGGCTCGAGTTCGATGTCGCCGTCGCCACCCCGGACATGATGGGCGTTGTGGGCCGGCTGGGCCGCGTTCTCGGTCCGCGCGGGCTGATGCCGAACCCGAGAACTGGAACGGTGACCGCCGATATCGGCCGGGCCATCGACGAAATTCGCCAGGGGCGAGTCGAGTTCCGGGTGGACCGCACCGGCATCATTCACGTGCCGATCGGAAAGGTGTCGTTCGAGCCGCAACAGCTGCTGGACAATCTCGGAACAATGGTGGATGCAATCGTCCGGGCACGCCCCAGTGGCGCTCGCGGCACCTACGTTCGCAGCATCGCGCTGTCGCCGACGATGGGACCGGGTGTCGCGCTCGATACCGCCGCCACGACGGCGCTCGAGGCACATTGACACGGCGCCGCAAGCGCGGCATATACTTTGTAGCCAACAACCGTATAGCCAGAGACAGCAGGAGCGTTCGCCGCTTAATCAGTCCTGCCGAGGCACGAGCACACAATCACGATGTGTCATTGCGCCTCGGAAGGAACTTCCGGGGCGCTTCGCGTGATTGGAGGTTTCAATGCCAACCGCCGAAAAGGCGCAAACGATCGAGGAGCTCGCACAGAAGCTGCGGGATAGTAAAGGTGCCGTGCTGCTGGACTACCGCGGCCTGAACGTCCGACAGATCACCGACCTGCGTCGGCAGCTTCAGCGTGAGGATGTGGAGTTTACCGTGGCGAAGAACACGCTGCTGCGGATCGCCGCCGAGCGCGCCGCCGTGGACGTGTCCGGGGAGCTGCTCGAGGGGCCGACCGCGGTCGCCTTCGGCTGGCGTGACGAGGTAACGCCGGCACGCCTCCTCGCAGAGTTCGTCCGGCGCAATCGCGTGGTGTCCCTCAAGGGCGGAGTGATCGGCGGCCGTTCGCTCGATGCGACGCAGATCGGGCGAGTTGCCGAGCTCCCCTCGCGCGATATCCTGCTCGGCCGGCTTCTCGGCGCGTTCCAGGCGCCGGCGGCTCGCGCCCTCGGCGTGCTGCAAGCGCCCGCCCGAGAAGTGGCCGGGCTAGCCCAGGCGCTGGCTGACCAGCGCCAGTCCGCCGCCTGAGCGGCGTCACGTTCCGCATCCAAGTCAGATTCCAGCCTCTCCGGCCGACTGACCGGTCAGTAATCACCCACCCAGCGCATTCAAGGAGGATACCGTGGCAGTAGCACAGAAAATGAGCACCGACGAGCTGCTCCAGCAGTTCGAGCAGATGACCATCCTGGAAATTTCGGACTTCATCAAGGCCTTCGAAGATCGATTCGGCGTGACCGCCGCCGCACCGGTCGCGGCCGTCGCCGCCGGGCCCGCTCCAGCCGCCGCCGCTGAGCCGGTCGAGGAGCAGACGGAGTTCACCGTCATGCTGACTGGCGCCGGCCAGCAGAAGATCAACGTGATCAAGGCGGTGCGCGAGATTACGCAGCTCGGCCTGAAGGAGGCCAAGGCGCTGGTCGACGAGGCGCCGAAGCCGGTAGTCGAGAACGTACCGCGCGAGCGTGCCGACGAGGTAGCGAACAAGCTCAAGGAAGCTGGCGCCGACGTCGAAATCAAATAGCCGTCAGAAGCAGGACGGGGGGCGCACACCCTGCGCCCCCCTCTTTTCATTTCCTGCGGGCGACCAGATCCCATACTTCCCAGAGCTCCGGCGCGCCGAGCAGATAGGCTGAGGCTCCGAACGTGGCGAGGCCGACGCCCACCTCGAAGACTACCGTTACCAGCGCTCCGATACCGCGTTGTGGGAGAACGGCGGTAAAGGGATCCAGCATGACGTACAGCGCAAGTCCCATGACCGCGCTCGCGATAACCGTGTCGCGCAGTGTCCCGGCGAGACTCGCTCGTCCGATGCCCCCCAACCGCGAGTCAAGCGCGACCACGAGCCAGACCGCCTGAACCAGCGTCGCGATAGCGGTGGCAAGGGCGAGCCCTCCCTGTCCCGAGTCCCTCGGCACGAGATGAACCAGCAGAATGCTGAAGCCGGCATCCAGTACAACCGCGACGATCGCGATGCGAACCGGCGTCACGGTGTCGCGCATCGCATAGAAGACGCGCGGCAGAATCTCGATGGAAGCAAGCGGGGGTATGGCCAGCGCCAGAAAGAGGAGCGCGAAGGCCGCATGCTCGGTGTCCAGATAGCCCCAGGCACCGTGGTTGTAGAGCAGATCGATGATCGGGCGGCGCAGCACCAGCAGGCCGACCGCGGCGGGTACCGCGAGGAAGAGGACGAACCGGAGGCTTCGATTGACGGTCCTGCGGATAGCCTCCACTTCATCGTGGGCACTGAGCTGGGAAAGGGTCGGGAAGATGGCGGTGGCGGACGCCGTGCCCAGCGCCGCGACCGGGAAGGCGATGAGCAGCCACGAGTAATTGAAGGCGCCGAGCGCCCACGGAGGCAGGCGCGTGGCCAGGTAAAGCGTCACGAAGAGCATGCCCTGGAACGCCGCCAGACCGATCATCCGGGGGATAAAGAGGTGCAATACTTCCCGGGCCTCCGGAAGATTCCGGTCGATTTCGAGACGGTAGCGATTCCGTAGCTCCCGCCCGAGGCCGGGAATCTGCACGGCAAACTGCGCCGCCGCTCCGATGACGACGAACCAGGAGAGCCCGACCACGCCGTGGCTGCGCCCCAGCAAAGCGCCTATGATCACCGAGACGTTGTAGAGCAGCGGCGCGATGGCGGTGAGCACGAAGCGCCGGTACGACTGAAGCACGGCGGTGACAACCGCCGACGCCCCCAGGAAGATGGGCTGCAATAGCATGATGCGCGTGAGATCGACGCTCAGCGCTCGCTGGGAGGCGGTAAACCCGCTGCCACCGGCCAGAAAGCCCATGATCTCCGGCGCGAGGACGAAGGAAACCACCGCCATGGCCGCGAGCGCGATGGCGACGCTGTTGAAGACAGTACTTGCCACGCGCCATGCCGCTCGTTCGTCACGGGCCGTCCCGGTGCCGAGCAGGCCGGCAAAGACCGGCACGAACGCCGCGGCCAGCGCTCCCCCGGAGACCAGCGTGAACATCGTGTCCGGAATGCGGAACGCCGCGAAGTACGCATTGATGGGACGCCCGTTGCCGAACACGTCCGCGATAACCGCCGTCCGCACGACGCCGAGTACGCGGCTGAGTATGAGCGAGGCACTCAGTAGCAGGGCCGCGCTTGCTAGGCGGCCGGCGCGTGGAGTCATTCTCGAGCCGGGAGCAGTCCGCGCGGTCATTGGCAAAATCGCGAAATTCTAGCGCACCCGGATCGGCGGTAATCGCCGTGCTAGTATTTGTGGCCCTATGACGGTTACCGTATGCCGTTGGAGCGAGGCGGACGCCTGGAATCAGTTCGTCTCGACCGTCCCCGAAGCCCACTTTCAACAGAGCTGGCAATGGGGTGAGCTCGCGCCCGCGCTCGGCGCCCAGGCTCTACGTCTGGCCGCCGTGGACGGCGACCGGATCGTGGGGGCCCTCCAGTTGCTTACCGGCCGTCTTGGCGGTCGAGGGCCATCCCACTTCTATGCGCCCCGCGGGCCGGCGCTGGCCGAACCACGGCGCGAGCTTCTCGCTCCGCTGCTGGAAGCCGCGTGTGACCTTGGCCGCGAGATGGGAATCGCCGGTATCCGGCTCGAGCCCAACGTAGCGGCGAGTACGACATCGTGGCGCGTGCTCCTTGGCTCTGTCGGCTTGAGACCCACGTTTCCTCCCAGTCAGCCGCGAAGCTCCTGGATGCTGGATATCACCCCCGGTGAAGAAAAGCTGCTAGCCGGAATGAAGCAAAAGACCCGGTACAACATCCGGCTGGCCGAGAAGAAGGGGGTCGAGATCAGCACCGGCGGCATCGCCGACCTGGACGAGTTCTACGCTCTTTACCAGGAGACGGCCCGGCGGGACGGCTTCTTCATCCACGACCGTGCCGTGTACCGCCGGACCTTCGAGATATACGCCTCCGGCGGTGAGTTCGAGCTCCTGCTGGCACGCTTCGAGGGAGAGCTCATCGCCGCGATCACCACACTTCGCTTCGGCGGTACGTGCTGGTATGTCCACGGCGCATCCAGCAACCGCCACCGAAACTTGATGGCGACATACGGGCTCCAGTGGATCGCGATCCAGCGAGCCAGGAACGCCGGCTGCCGGCTCTACGATTTTCGCGCCGTCCCCGACGTCCTGAGCGAAGATCAGGACATGTACGGCGTCTATCGATTCAAGGAAGGCTTCGGAGGGTATCATGTGACCACTCTGGAGACCTACGGCGCGCCCTACAGGCCCGCGCTCTACGGCGCATGGGATCTGGCGCTCCGCGGCAGGTTCCTGCTCGATCGCTGGCAACGCCGGCGGCGGGGCCTACCGGCCCGGCAATTCGCGTGATATGGCAGGATTCGAGTTCGTCCTCGCAGGCCGATACAAGCTAACCGCGCCGCTGGGCGAGGGTGGCATGGCGGCGGTCTACCGCGCTCGGGACCTGCGGCTCAATCGCGAAGTTGCCGTCAAGATCCTGCGCCAGGATCTGACCCACGACCCCGATTTCCTGTCACGTTTCGAGCGTGAAGCTCAGATGGTTGCGTCCCTGTCACATCCGGGAATCGTGCCGGTGTACGACGTTGGAGAAGACGGCGGCAGCAGGTTCATCGTCATGGAGTACGTCCCGGGTCGGACCCTGAAGGATGCACTGGAATCTGGTGGACCGCTGGAGCCGGCACGTGCCGTTGCGATTATGCTGACCGTTCTGCATGCGCTTGCCTACGCACACGGTCGCGGGTTGATTCATCGCGATGTGAAGCCACAGAACATCCTGTTGTCGCGGGCGGGAGATGCCAGACTTGCCGACTTCGGCATCGCCCATCTGGCCGGCGGATCGACCACTCGCACCGCTGCGATTCTCGGCTCCGCCCATTACCTGTCGCCGGAGCAGGCAAGGGGGGCTGAAGCAACCGTCGAGTCCGATATTTACTCCTGCGGCATCGTGCTCTATGAGATGCTGGCGGGCGCGCCGCCGTTCGACGGGCCCAACGCTCTCGCAATAGCGAACCAGCATCTCCATGATGAGCCCGAGCCGCTGCAGCAGCGGTCGCCCTCCGCTCCCGCCGCGCTGGTAGCGGCCACGATGCGCGCCCTTGCCAAGAATCCGGCCGATCGCTTTCCGGACGCCGAGTCATTTGCCTCGGCGCTCGACGCTGCGCGACCGGCGACCGACTCAACCGCGGTGGTGCCGCTGTCGGGACACGAGACGGAGCACACCGAGATGTTGACGCGGGATCAGGCTCCGCTCGCTCCGGAGCCGTCGCTCGTCCTGCGGCGCTCAGTACGCAAGACTGTCGCATTTGCCGCCTCCTGCGCACTCGTCGTATTCGTACTCGCTCAGGCCGCCGGCACTCCCGCGGTTGGACACTTGCTGCCCGCCTATCCCTCCCTGCCCTACGCCGCGTTCCCGGCCGGTCTCGCCGTCCTGCTTCTGATTTCGTGGCTTCGCGTGCGCTCCTGGAAGTATTCTATGGACGGCAACGCCGCGGTGATGCAGTGGGGTCTCTTCGGGCACCATCGTTTCGGTGTGCCGGTCCGGTACATCACGACGCTCGAGCTCAAGCAGAGCCCGATCGATCGTCTGCTGGGAGTCGGCACGCTCGAGCTATCCGCCCGAGATCACCTCGGGCGCGAGCGGAGACTCATCATGGAGGATTTGCCGAACCCCAGGGAAACCTATGAGGAACTGACGCGCTCTGTCGGGCGGGCGCTGCGGCCACGCCCGCAGCCGCCGGGCTGAAACCAGCCCTTGCGCTCCGAAGGTCGGGGCGATTTCGCCGTCCGGCTGAGAACCTCGGCCCAGTCGCGACCGGCAGCCTGGCGGCAGGATTGTAAGTCCCTCAGAGTCCGAAGAGCGCTGCCTCGTCGAGCTCAATCGCCGATCCCCAGGCCAGGTCCTTTGCCCTCCGGTACGCCTCGCGCTCGCGGCGGGACACCACCAGGTGCTTCAGGCCCTGTGCCGTGCAGAGCATCAGGCGCACGTGCCCGGGACGGTGCTGAGGATGACGCACCACTCGCGCGGCGACTGCGCGAGCGGGGCGCTTCGATGCGACCACGTACGAGTACTTTTCGTCTTCGTACGGCAGCGTTCCCGCCTTGACCGCGCGCAGGGCGCGGGTCCTTGACACTCGGGCTGAGAAGTGGCACCAATCCCCCGGGCCCTCGGTGCAGTGCCAGTCCGCCGGAAACGGGGCGGCAATCGAAGCCCCGAGCCGAACGAGCTCCTCCGTGGCCTGGACCACCAGCCCGTATCCGGCCGGGGTGCCAGGCTCGACGATGGAGAGCACATCGATTGCATGCTCCCAGAGGCGCGCCACGAGCGCGGGGACTCTCAGCGTCGGGACCTCGGACAGCAGAAAGGCCGCCACGACCAAGTCGGCCGGATTGCCGCTCCAGTCGGCCGCCAGGTCGGTAAGACGCCACTCGGCGTTCCGGACCCCACGCGAAGCGGAGTGCGCGGCGAGCGCCCGTCCGAGCTTCATCATCTTTCGATCTCGCTCGAGTACCGTTATCGAGTACAGCTCGGGCCAGATCGAAACCGCCGCCCAGCCCGCGGTCCCCGGCCCGCCGCCGGCATCCAGCAGTGACGATGGCCGTACGTCCGGCCGCCTCATAGCCGCTTCCGCCAGGACGGATCGAACGGCGGCATAGGTGGCGGGCATCCGATAGGCGGCGTAGGCGCGCGCGTCGTCGCCCGAGCGGACGGCGGGGAGAGCTGTCTCGGTGCGCCCGTGGCGATAGCGCTGCGACAGCTCGCGGGCGGCGGTTACCACTTGCGCCGACGTGGCACCGAGCTCGGCCTCCAGCGCCGCGCGCAGGTCCCCCGGGATCTCCACAGCCGCATTATCGGGCGTTGCCGCAAAAAACCCGAGGCCGGCTCTTTCGAGCCGACCCCGGGCCGGAGACCATGCTGTGTTAGTCGAGCGTCAGCACTCGCTGTATCCGCAGAAGTGGCACTTTTTGCAGCCCTCTTCATGGGCAAGCGCCGCCCATCCGCAGGTCGGGCAGATATCGGCGCGCACCGATAGGTCAGGCAGCATGCCGGTTCGGGTGATGTGATCCTCGACCTGCTCGGTGTATTCGTCCAGAACCTGGGCCAGCGCATCGGGCAGCGACAGCACCCGATTGGCGCCGAAGCCGACGGACCGGCTGCCGCCGATTCCGCTCAATTGATCGACGATCTGAGCGATCTTTTCGCGCTGCGTCAGAGGCGACGGAGTGCGGAGGACGAGAGAGATCAACCGCCCCAGGGCCTCGGCAAATGCCATGACGTCGCTGCCGGAGCTGCCGATATTGACGAACGCCTCCAGCGGCTCGCCATCCTGGTCCATATTGACGGTGACGTACGCCGTGCCCATCGGCGTAGCGATTTTGTGCGTTTCGCCGGCGACTTTACGTGGCCGCGGGCGGATGGTCGGCAGACCGGGCAAGGAAGCCTGGGTCGGCCGTTCCTCGACGGCGAGGCCGCCGTCCGCCTCAGCGTCGCGCTTGCTCTCCGTGACTCCGACGTTCAGAACCTGCTCTCCCTTGCACCCATCGCGGAACACCGTGATGCCCAGGCAGCCAAGGTTCCATGCCAGCTCGTAAGCATCCTCGACGTCCTGGCGCGTTGCGCTGTTCGGAAGGTTGATCGTCTTCGAGACGCCGTTGTCGGTGTGCCGCTGGAAGGCGGCTTGCGTGCGAACATGCCACTCCGGCGCCACCTCGTGGGCCGTCACGAAGACCCGCTGCAAGTCATGGGGGACGCCGTCGAGCCCGTGAACGGAGCCCTGGCCGCTCACCCGCTCCATGAGCTGCTCGCTGTAGATGCCGGTGCGCCGGGCGGCGTCCACGAAGTGAGGGTTGATGAACGTTAGCTTGCGGTCCTCTACCTTGTGCTGGAAGGCCAGCGCGAAGATCGGCTCGATCCCGCTCGAGGCATCGGCGATGATACTGATAGTCCCGGTTGGGGCAATGGTCGTGACGGTGGAATTCCGCAGCGGAGGTCCGTCCTTGTAAATGCTGCGCTCCCAGTTGGGGAACGGCCCTCGCTCGCGCGCCAGCTCCTGGGAGGCCTCGTGGCCGGCTCGCTCGACGAAGCTCCAGAGCTTGTCGGCCAGCGCGATCGCCTCCTCGCTGTCGTACGGGATGCCGAGCGCAAAGAGGAGATCCGCCCACCCCATGATGCCGAGCCCGATGCGCCGGTTCGCCTTGACCATCTCGTCGATCTCGGGCAATGGATACGGATTGACCTCGATCACATCGTCCAGGAAGCGCGTACACAGCTTCGCAACGCGCTCCAGCTCGACCCAATCGATCTCTCTGCGGCCGTCGGTCTCGACGACGAAGGAGGCTACGTTGAGCGAGCCGAGGTTGCACGCCTCATTGGGCAGAAGCGGCTGCTCCCCGCACGGGTTGGTCGCTTCGATCAGGCCGACCTCCGGCGTCGGATTCGCAGGGCTGTGGTTGATGCGATCGACGAAGACCATCCCCGGGTCGCCGGTACGCCACGCCGAGTCCACGACCTGGTTCCACACGTCCCTCGCCCGGACCCGGCCGGTGACCTCGCAGGTATGCGGGTCGACCAGATCGTAGTAGTCGTCCCGGCGTAGGGCGTCCATGAACGCGTCTGTGATGGCGACACTGATATTGAAGTTGGTGATGCCGCCGTCGTCTTTGCAGCTGATGAACTCCAGGATGTCGGGGTGATCGACACGCAGGATTCCCATATTGGCGCCACGTCGTGTGCCGCCCTGCTTGACCGCCTCGGTCGCCGCGTTGAACACTCGCAGGAACGAAACGGGGCCGCTGGCCCGCCCGCCGCTCCGCAGCACAAGGCTGTTCTTCCGCCGAATGCGCGAGAACGCGAAACCGGTGCCGCCGCCGCTCTGGTGGATAATGGCGGCGTTCTTGAGCGAATCGAAGATCTCCGGGATGGAATCGCCCACCGGGAGAACGTAACAGGCCGAGTACTGAAGGCCGTTGCCCGTGCCCGCATTCATCAGGGTCGGCGAGTTCGGCATGAACTTGCGGTCGAGCAGGACGTCGTAGAACTGGGCCTCGTAGCGCCGCGCCGTTTCGCTTCCCGACCACCGCTCCTCGGCCGCCGCCACCGCCGTGGCAACCCGCCAGCACATGTCTTCGGGAGACTCGACGACCTCGCCGCGGCGCTTCATCAGATAGCGCTCACGCAGGACACGAAGCGCCGACTCAGACCAATCGACTCTCCGGTCATCCGGACGCGGTCGCCTCACGACGGAGTCACTCGCGTAGGCTTCGTCGGCTGCCTGGGCGGCCTGAGCAACCGCCCGCTGGATCTGGACCTCCATTCGATTCTCCATGTCGGTTGGCTGAGCAACCTACGGTATGTGGGGGTGTACTTCTATCCTAGGCCCTAGATGATGCGTAGTCAAACCGGAAATACCAGATGTAGCGGCTGCAATATCTGTGCCGCACTATATAGGGTAGTGAACACCCGCCGCCAGCGTCGCGGTGTCTCCATGACGCAGCGAGACGACCCTTCGTGCGGCGCGCGATTTCGCCGAATGACCCGCCGCGGCGGCGTCCCGGGCGGGTGCCCGGCGTACCCTATCATTGGGTCAGGGAGGCCGGCCGGTGATCGAAGCCGATTTCGCCCTGTTCAACGTGGATAGGCTCGTAACCGTGGCTCCAGGCTCGCATCCTGCGGCGCGGGGTGAGCTGGGCGTCATCGAGCGAGCCGCGCTGGCGGCTCGCGATTCGAAGATCGTCTGGGTCGGAACCGTCGACGAGTTCCAGGAGCAGGTGGTGATGGCGCCCGGTGCCACCTTGCTCAACACCTATGGCCGGACGGTCCTGCCCGGCTTCGTGGATGCCCACACGCATCCGGTCTTTGCCGGAGACCGTTCGTCCGATTTCTACCGGCGCGCCCTCGGCGAGAGCTACGCCGAACAGCTCGAGTCGGGCGGCATCATGCGAACCGTTACAGCAACCCGGGCGGCCAGTGAGGATAGCCTGCTCACCTCGGCGTACCAGCGTTGTGGGACCTTCCTGCAGTACGGGACGACGACCATTCAGGCGAAGACCGGCTACGGTCTCGACCTGGAGACCGAGCAAAAGTCGCTACATGTCCTCGCCCGGCTCCAGCACCTGCAGCCGCTCAAGGTCGTGCCATCGTTCCTCGGCGCGCACGTCACGCCGGGGGACTTCGCGGGCGGGCCAGAAGCGTACGCGCGCGAGGTCGCGTCCACCTGGCTACCGGCCATCGCGGGAGCCGCCGATTCAGTCGACGTGTGGTGTGATCCGGGCGCCTTCTCCCCGGAGCAGTGCCGCGCCATTCTCCAGGCCGGCCGCGATCTGGGTTTCGCCCTCACAGCGCATGCCAGCGAGCTGGAGCGCGGCGACGGCGTCCGTCTCGCCGTCGAGCTCGGCGCTCGCTCCGTCGACCACGCGGTGTATCTGGACGACGAGGACATCGCCGCCCTGGCCGGGAGCCGTACCGTGGCGGTTCTCCTCCCGGGCACGACCTTCTTTCTCGGCTCCGAGCGCTACGCTCCCGCCAGGCGCCTCCTCGAGGCCGGCGCGACGGTTGCACTTGGGACCGACTTCAACCCGGGCACGTCGTGCACCCAGAATATGCAGTTCATTCTCACGCTGGCAGTGCTCAAGCTGGGTATGTCACCCGAGGAAGTCATCAGGGCGGCAACCGTGAACGGCGCGCAGGCAGTCGGCCTGGAAGATCGAGTGGGCTCGCTCGAGGTCGGGAAGTTCTGCGACTTTGCCGTTTACTGTGTGAACGACTACCGTACGATTCCCTATTTCTACGCCATGAACCTGGTGGAAACGGTCGTGGCCGGGGGGCGCGTGGTCGTCCAGGACGGGCATGTGGTCACCACGCCGCCTCCAGTCGCAGTCGCGACGTGATACGCGACCTCCTGGTACGGCTGCTGGTCTTTCCGTGGCCGGCGCCGCTCCGGCGCATCCTCGAGCATCTCGCAATGTCGAACGCGGTTCAGCGATTCTTCGTCCCGCACTTCAAGGTCGGTGTGGTCGGGGTTATCACCAACGACTTGGGGGACATTTTGCTCTTGCAGCATGTCTATCGGCACGAGTATCCGTGGGGGTTTCCTAGCGGCTTCATGGAGCCGGGCGAGCAGCCGGACGCCGCCCTCGTCCGGGAGATACGCGAGGAAGTGGGTCTGGAGGTCAGACTGCGTGGGGTCTGGAGGGTGTACGCCGACACGCGCCGCGCGCTGCTCAACGTCGTTTACCGGGGAGAAGCGGTTGCCGGCTCGCTCTCACCGCATGGTGAGATCTCCGCTGCCGGCTACTTTGGATCCGACGCCCTTCCGCCGTTGATTCCGGACCAGCGCGAGCTGTATGAAGCGGCTCGCCGGGAGGCCGCTGCTGAAGCTGCTCGAGTCGGTTCCTAACTTCTCCGAGGGCCGGCGACCCGCGGTCGTCGACAAGATTGTTGCGGCGGCGCGGGCGGTTCCCGGGGTGCGCGTCCTCGACGTGCACTCGGACCAGGATCACAATCGAAGCGTACTCAGCCTCCTCGGGCAGTCGAGCGCGGTCCAGGAAGCCGTGTTCCAGGCGATCTCGACAGCCACCCGTCTGATCGATCTTCGCGAGCACAGCGGCGAGCATCCGCGCGTGGGCGCAACCGACGTCGTGCCGTTCATCCCCATCGGCGACAGTACGATGGATGACGCCGTATCGGCCGCGCGCGCCCTCGGCGACCGGGTCGTCCGCGAACTCGAGATCCCGGTCTACTTCTACGAGGAAGCCGCGACCGGGCCCGAACGGCAGAACCTCGAAAACATCCGGCGCAAAGGCTTCGAGGAGCTGCGGGAGGCGATCGAGTTCGACGATTCGCGTATCCCCGATCTCGGGCCGCGCCGGCTGCATCCATCGGCGGGTGCGATCGTCATCGGCGCGCGGGGACCGCTCATTGCGTACAACATCTACCTTGACACCGACGACGTGACCGTGGCGAAGGCGATCGCGAAGGCAGTGCGCCACAGCGGCGGCGGCCTTCGCCACGTCAAGGCGCTCGGCATCGATATCCCCGCACGCCGCCAGGTACAGGTCTCCATGAACCTGACAAACTACCGGCGCAGTGCCGTCTACACGGTGTTCGAGATGGTGAAGGCTCACGCCGAGTCGCACGGCGTCCGGATCACCCACTCGGAAGTGGTTGGTCTCATACCTCTGGACGCACTGGTCGACGCTGCGCGTTTCTATCTGCGGCTGCACGAGTTCGAGCGCGACCAGATCCTCGAGAGCAAGCTCATGGCGGAGTAGGTGATGGCGGGCTCCGTCGACGTCGATCCGCTCTCCCTGCAGGTGTTTTCGAACCTGTTCAGCTCCGTGGCAGAAGAGATGGGTGTCCGGCTGCAGCGGTCCGCGCGCTCGCCCAACATCAAGATGCGTCGGGACTTTTCCTGCGCCGTGTTCGATTCCGGCGGCCACCTCCTCGCCCAGGCGGCCCACATCCCGGTGCACCTCGGCGCCATGCCGCTGGCGATGCAGGTCGTGGCCGAGCGCTTTGACCTGCGGGCAGGGGATGTGGTCATCATGAACGACCCGTACGCCGGCGGGACGCACTTGCCAGACATTTCGCTCGTTTCGCCCGCCTTTACCGACAGCGGTGAGCGAATCGGCTATGTTATGTCACGCGCTCACCACTCGGACGTCGGAGGCCTGTCGCCCGGCTCGATGCCGCGATCGACCGAGATCTATCAGGAAGGGGTGATCATCCCACCCCTCTTGCTGGTCGAGGGAGAAAGGCTAAACCAGCCGCTGCTGGATCTCATCCTGCGCAACGTCCGGACGCCGGAGGAGCGCTGGGGTGACCTGGCGGCCCAGCTCGCTGCCCAGCGCGCCGGCGAATCGGGGCTTCTCCGCCTGGCCGATCGTTACGGGATAGCGTCGGTGGCGCTACATGGCGGTGCGCTCCATGCGTATGCCGAACAGGTGATGCGGGCACTCATCGCGCGCATCGAGCCGGGGAGCTACCGATTCGAAGACTGCCTGGACGACGACGGCCAGAGCTCAGAAGCGGTGATTATCCGGGTGGAGCTCCGCCGGGATGCCGGATTGACCGATCTCGAGATCGACTTCAGCGGCAGCGACCCGCAGCGGACGGGCGGCGTCAACGCCGTTCTCGCCGTGACGTTTGCCGCTTGCCTCTATGTCCTCCGTTGCCTCACTGGCGAGGATGCCCCGGTAAACGCCGGTTCGATGGCGCCGCTGCGGATCAACGCGCCGGCAGCTTCGGTAGTCTGCGCGACTCCTCCGGCCGCGGTGGCGGGCGGCAACGTCGAGACCTCACAGCGCATCGTGGACGTACTCTTCGGCGCGCTCGCGCTGGCTTTGCCCGATCTAGCGCCGGCGGCCAGTCAGGGCACCATGAACAATCTCACCTTCGGCGGCTACGACACACTCCGAGGGCGCCCCTTCGCATACTACGAGACCATCGGCGGCGGCATGGGCGGCCGTCCAGCCGGTTCGGGGGCCAGCGCCGTACACGACCACATGAGCAACACACTGAACACGCCGATTGAGGTGCTGGAGTCGGAGTACCCGCTCCGCGTGGAGCATTACCGGCTCCGCGCCGGCACGGGTGGCGCCGGCGCGCGGACCGGCGGCGAGGGGGTGGAGCGCGATCTGCGCTTCCTCGAGCCTGCCGCCGTGTCGATCCTGTCTGAACGGCGACGTTTCCCTCCGTACGGACTGCTGGGAGGTGCTCCCGGAGAGGTCGGCGAAAACGTGCTGATCCGGGGCGGCGAACAGTTTGTCCTCGGCTCGAAAGCTTCATTCACGGTTGAACGGGACGATGTTCTGAGCCTCCGGACGCCGGGTGGCGGAGGCTGGGGCGGCTTGCCTGCGGAATCAGACTCCTGTTAGTCTTCGCTGACTTCGGACGAGGTGGCGGTGGCACGCTTTCACATACTGACCGCTGCCTGCATTCTGGCGATGGCGCTAGCGGGATGCGGCAGCAAGGCAGCGTCACACACGGCCACGTCGGGGCTCCCCTCGCCTTCCGTCACGCCGAGTCCCACTAGCGACGTCCCGGCGTCAACCGCGACGCCAACCCTCGGGCCGTCTCCCACGCCACGCGCGACCGCGTCGCCGACCCGGACAATCGCGCCAACCCCCAGACCTCCGCCGACCGCTTCCACCGTTCCCGAGGTCGTATGGGCCACTCTCCGGCCGCAGACGGTCGTCGCCGGAGGCAAGCTGCAGGCGAGCGTGCAAACTCGTGGCGTGGTTTCTCGAGCTCAAATGTACATCGGGTCGGGGAGTCCGACTGCGCCCGGACCGGTCGCGGTCGACCTGGCGGCCTCAGGAGGCGGCTTGTGGACCGCAGCGGTGACCGCTCCCTCCGTGCCGGGTGAGTACCACTACACGGTGGGGCTGTTCAGTGCTGGCGGTCACCGTGACGTAATCGACAATGACGGCTGGAATGTTCTGGTCGCTTCCGGCGGCTCGGGCCAGGGTTCGGGTCAGCCGCAACCGCTTCCGGCCGACGTACCGCTCGTCCCGCCGTTCAACTACTCGAACCCGGTAGCTGCGACGTTTCAGGCGGAGGGGAAAACGGTGTACGGTTCTGAAGTGTCGAGCAACCGGCGGCCGGATGTTCCGCCGTCCGCCGTCTCTCAGTTCTACGCGGTGAGATTGCCCCGCGCCGGCTGGACGCTCGACCAGACGACCATTCCGGCAGCGGGCGCCACTGCGTTCACCCTTGTCGCAACATCCGGCGCGGTCCGGGTTTGCGTCGTCCAGTTCGCCGATGGGGCGGTTCATATCTTCTATGGCAGCCTCGCGCAGGGATAGTCCGACGTCACTCTCGTCATTCGTGCGCGGGTTCGCCCGGCGCCGGGTGGTCGTGCTCGGCGATATGGTGGCCGACGAATACGTGATCGGGCGGCCGTCTCGTATCTCACGTGAGGCGCCGGTACTCATTCTGCGCCACGGCGGAAGTTTCGTGAGGCCCGGCGGGGCGACCAATGCCGCCTACAACCTGTGCTCACTCGGTGCGGACACGCATGTGATCGGAGTAATCGGCGATGACGAAATGGGGCGCCGGCTTATCACTGCGTTGCACGAGGTCGGACTCGACACTGCCGGTCTGCTCGTGGATCCCCACCGTCCGACATCAACCAAGACCCGAATCGTCGCCAAGGGCGTCCAGGAAGCCCAGCAGCAGATCGTCCGGATCGACCGCGTCGACGAGAGCATCGTCGATGGCCGGTTACGCGACCGTCTTATCGACCTCGTGTGCTCAGCATTACCGGACGCGGACGCATTGCTGCTCTCCGACTATGAAAACGGCGTGATCTCTCAGGAGGTCATCGACCACTGTGTGCCCCGCGCCGCCGGCGCCGGAGCTCTCGTAACCGTCGACTCGCACGGAGACCTGTTCCGCTTTCGAGGTGTGACGGCGGCGACGCCGAATCAGCCGGAGGCAGCCGCAACGCTCGGGATACCGATTGAGACGGAAGCCGATCTAGACGTAGCAGGCGAGAAGCTGCGCGCCGGTATGGACGCCAGGATGGTGCTGATCACGCGCGGGAGTGAAGGGCTGGCGCTCTATGAGGAAGGGAACAGTCCGTTCAAGCTGCCCGCCGTGCTGGTCCGGGAGTCGGACATCGTCGATCCTACCGGCGCCGGCGACACGGTCGCGGCCGTCTTCACGCTGGCCCTGGCCGGACGGGCCGCGGCCCGCGAAGCCGCTTACCTCGCCAATGTCGCCGGTGGCGAGGTCGTGCGGCGTCTCGGCCCTGTGACGCTCAGTCGGGACGAGCTCCGAGCCGCACTGAAGCGTGCCGTTGCTCCGCGACGCCGCGTGCCTGACGGCTCACGGCGATCGGCGCCGCGCGGCCGCCGCCCGGACCGCGGGTAGAATGGAAGGCGCAGCGGTCCGCCTCCCGGGCCGGCCCCTCACCGCTCTCACCGAAGGACCGATCCTGTCAGTCACTACACCGGTACTGGCGCATATCGACGTGCCCGAGCACGCATTTGACGGGGCTGTCCCGCTCGTTACGGTGATGCGCGGCGAGTATGTCGGCGGCCTCCACCGCGGCATGGCAGCAGCGGTCGACTCCGCCGGCGACGAGCTGATCGCCATCGGCGACACCGGGCAGCGGGTATTCCTCCGCTCCGGTGCGAAACCGTTCCAGCTGATGCCGGCAGTCCTCTCTGGTGCTGTCGACCGATTCGGCGTGACGCAGCAGGAGCTTGCTGTCCTCGCGGCCTCCCACCACGGAGAACAGGGACATATTGAGGCCGTTTACTCAGTGCTCGCGAAGGCCGGACTCGAGGAGTCGGCGCTTCACTGCGGCATCCACCCGCCTCTGAGCGAAGAGGCGGCGCGTGTCCGCTGGCGGGAAGGTAAGGATCCGTCGCCTGTCTGCAACAACTGCAGCGGTGCCCACACCGGGATGCTCCTGGCCTGCCTTGCCAACGGCTGGCCGCTGGATTCATACGGCTTGGCCGGCCACCCGCTCCAGATAGAGACGCGGGCCATCCTGGCGACCTTCGCGGGGATGCCGGAAGGGGAGATACAGCTCGCCGTTGACAATTGCGATGTCCCGACCTTTCGCATTCCGCTGCGGAGCGCTGCACTCGCGTTTGCTCGCCTGGCGAGCGGCGCGGCTGTCCCCACCGCTCTGGCCACGGCGGCACGGCGGATTCGCGATGCGATGACGTCGCATCCAACGATGGTCGGCGGCACCGTCTCATTCGATAGCGCGCTCATGGCCGCGGCTCGCGGCCAGATCGTATGCAAAGGAGGGGCAGAGGCGTTTCAAGGGGTAGGAATCGTCGCGCCTGGCGCCGGAGTGGCCCTGAAAGTGGCGGACGGCGGCTCGCGGGCCGTCCCTCCCGCCTGCCTCGCCATCCTCTCACAGCTGGGGGCGCTCAACTCGGATGCGCGGCAGTCCCTGATACCGTACTTCGAGCCTGATGTGCGCAATCGCCGGGGAGAAGTGGTCGGTTGCCTGCGGCCGGCATTTCACTTCGAGCCCGGCGCATGAAAAAGATTCGGGTCGGCGTACTATTCGGTGGCCAGTCCGGCGAGCACGAAGTATCGCTTGCCTCTGCCGCCTCGGTTCTCGAGGCTCTCGACCGTGAAAAGTACGAAGCCGTCCCCATCGGCATCACCCGTGGGGGACAGTGGCTGATTGCCGATTCCCCTCAGGACCTGCTTCGCTCGGAAGTCACACTCGAGCTGCCGGGCACCGATGAGGCGATTCCCGACGTCACGCACCACAGCATCGTCCGCGTCGACCGCCGCGGAGTCGGGCTGCATGACTCGGCGGTCGATGTCGTCTTTCCCCTTCTGCACGGCCCGCTCGGGGAAGACGGGACGGTACAGGGCCTGTTCGAGCTGGCCGACATTCCGTACGTGGGTTCGGGAGTGCTGGGCGCGGCGGTGAGCATGGACAAGGTCATGATGAAGGCAGTGCTGGCTCAGTCGGGACTTCCCGGCGTACCATACCGCCTCATCCAATCGGTCGCCTGGGCACGCGATCGCGACGAGATCTTGGGCTCTACAATGCGGGACCTGCAGACGCCGCTCTTCGTCAAACCGTGCAACCTTGGGTCGAGCGTCGGCATCTCGAAGATCCACGACGTGGCAGAGCTGGCATCGGCGATCGACGTGGCGCTGCGGTACGACCGAAGGGTGATCGTGGAGCAGGGTGTCGACGCCCGGGAGATTGAGTGCAGCGTTCTCGGGAACGACGCACCTCTCGTCTCGGTACCCGGCGAGATACGGTCGCACCACGATTGGTACGACTACGAGAGCAAGTACACCGACGGGCTGGCCGACCTCGTGATCCCCGCTGAGCTCGAGGAGTGGCAGGTCAAAACCGCCCAGGAGTATGCCCGTCGCGCGTTCCAGGCGGTCGATGCGGCCGGCCTCGCCCGCGTTGACTTCTTCGTGCGGCGGGACAACGGCCAGATCCTGGTGAATGAGATCAATACCATGCCGGGCTTCACGTCGACCAGCATGTACCCGAAGCTATGGGAGGCGAGCGGTGTCTCCTACCCAGAGTTGATCGACCGGCTCATCCGGCTCGCCATAGACCGCCATGATCACAAGAAGGCACATCGGGAGATGCGGTGAGCCGGTCCGATGTACCCTCCGGTGGCCGTCATCTTGTGGTACGATTCCGCACATAGCACAACATCTCGATCGTGAGGGGGTACGGATGAACCGGGTCGCGCTGGCGGTAATCGTGGTCCTTGGCTTCGCGGTCCTGGGGCCAAGAGTGTCCCGCGCCGCCTATGTTCTCACCCTCACTCCCACGCCCTGCCCGGGCACCTGCACGCCGACTCCGAACCCCACTGTCACTCCGACCCCTGCCCCGCCCGTGGTAGCCACCGAGACGCCGGTCAAGTTCGTCACGATCGGCAACCCGACGCCTGGACCCGTTGGAACGACCGAGTACCTCATCGACGTCACTTCACAGTTCGTCTGTTTCGCGCTTGCCGAAACCGTCCAGGTGAGTGTATTCGCGCCATTCGGCGTGGCGGTGCTGCGGCCGCTCGATCCGTCTCAGAGCAGCGCGGGGACGACGGTCAACGTCCAGGTCGATCCGACGACCGGCCACGCCCTGCTGTCGCTTGAAGTCCTGAACATGGGAGTGGGAGCGGAGGGTGTACACCTTACGGCCTACTGGCCGGCCGAAGATTACCAGTCGACCGTTACCGTCATCCCCGGCGCCGGCGAGACGGTCACCGCCACGCCAACTCCGACGGAGACACCCACGCCGACGCTCACGCCGACGCCA
>DATGJB010000129.1:0-8564 GCA_035295425.1 Chloroflexota bacterium
GCTCGCCCAGAGCGCCGTCGCCCTGGCGCGCCGTAGCCGGAATAGATCGATCATCCTATCTGATGCCTCCTGCGCGGACCGTGGCACGCGATGCGTGATTCGTGGCTCGTGGTGGGCCATAAAGCGCCACTCTATCTATTATACTGCACACATCGGTTTGAGGCTTGGCGCGGCGATTGGTTACAGGAAAGGGCTCCGGACGAATCCGCACGGATGTCCGGCCCGGAGCGAGGAAATCATTCGCAGCTTTCTTTTGCGGGAAGCCCGCCGATCGCTCTTTACCTGTTCGCTGAGCGCCGAGCAGCGGGAGTTTTGCCGGCAGCGGGAGGCGATCTGCCTGGGGCATGTCGGGCGGCTGGCGGGTTGGCGAGTGGCCCGCGTTTGTCGGGTAATCAGCTGGCGGGTCGGGCGCGGTTGTCGGGCGGCGGGTCGGCGCGGTTGTCGGGCGCGGTTGTCGGGTGTTGAAAACACCCGACTCGAAAGTGCGGCCGTCCTGCGGACGGAATCCGGCGCTGCGGGCGTTCTCAGCCTATCACCCTCTCACCTCATCCCCTCATCACCTCATCAGGACGCCGACTGCGGTCCGTGGGCGATGCTGCTGGCTTGCGGGAAGACCACGCGGCAGGCGGCACGGATGGGCGCGACGGAGTCGCGACGGCCATGGGCTCGAGGGCGCGGATGAGGGCGAACAGGCGAAGTCGCCGCGCCGAGATGCACCCGGACCTGCCTAACCGGTCGGTGGAGGGCCGGGAGTTATCTTTGTCATTTAGGACAATATGCGGGGATTCGGAGCATAAATTCAAGAAAGAGCCGCGTTAAAAGAGGCAGTAGCAAAATAATTTGAAGGCAGGGGTTGACATCATCGATTCCGCCGTGGTAAGCTACCCCTCCTAACAAAACAGTCCTTTGGCGCTCAGGCCCGTCGAACCCTGCATCCTGGTCCAGCTCCCCCGCTGATGGCGTGCAGACCTATGCCGAGCGCCGGTTTTTCCGCGATCTATGGTGCAGCGCGCTCCCTCGCGTACCCTCCGGATCGAATCGCTCGTTCGCAATCACATCGCATTAACATACAAACGATCGTCCCGCTGCCAGTCGCCGCCGCGCTTCTCGCGGCCCGAGACCGACCGGTTCTGTGCGCCGTTTTGCGCCGCGCCGGATGGCAGGAAAGCAGCTCATCGCATGGCCATGCCTAAACACTGTTTGACCCGCCTCTCTCGCGGCATCGCCGCCGCTGCGCTCGCCGCGGCGGTCCTTGCGGGGTGCGCCGTGCCGGCCGCGCCGCACATTGGGCCGTTGTCGCGGGCGCATTTGCCGACTTCGGGCGAGCGACTGGGGCCAAGCGGCAGGGACGCGGAGAAAGCGCGGTTCGCACCGGCCCTCTCTGCGATGGCGAGCGTTCAGGCGATGCCCGGGTATGCGCAGGCGAAGGCGGCTTGCCTGAGCGGCCGGTACCGGCGGGCGGCACAGATCCTCGCCGGCATGGAGCGGTCGCCGTCGCTGAGCGCCGAGCAGCGGGAGTTCTGCCGCAAGCAGGAGGCGATCTGCCTGGGGCACCTGGGGCCTCGCGGGCTGGCGAGTGGCCCGCGTCGGTCGAGTGATAGATTGTCGGGCGGGGCGCGGTCGTCGGGTGTTGAAAACACCCGACTCGAAAGTGCGGCCGTCCTGCGGACGGAATCCGGCGCTGCGGGCGTTCTCAGCCTATCACCCTCTCGCCTCATCTCCTCATCACCTCATCAGGACGCCGACTGCGGCCCTCGGGCGATGCTGCTGGCTTGCGAGAAGCTGGGAGTGAAGACCACGCTGCCGGAGGTGCGACGGGCGGCGGGGACGGACGCGAGCGGAACGACCATGGCCGGCCTGAAGCGCGCGGCGGAGGGTCTGCACCTGAAGGCAGAGGGAGTTCAAGCCGGCCGGCAGGCACTGCCCAGGGTGACGACGCCCGCGCTGGCGTGGGTGCATGGCAACCACTTTATTTCGGTCTTGGCGCTGGCAGGCGAGGGCGAAGGCGGCACGGCGGTCATTCACGATCCGAACGAGCCGGCCGAGCGCACGATCGCGCAGGAGGAGCTATTGCAGATGAGCGGCGGCTACCTGCTGACGCTGCACCGCTGAGCAGGCTCTATCCAGGGATTGCGCGGATAGACGCGGATCAATCCAGGCAGTTCCGTTCGTGACTTATCGCGAGTTTCGTGGACAAGGATTCCGCTCCTCCGGCAGAGCGCTCACTGGAGGAGGCAACAAGAAAGGCCGCCCGTTTCCCCGTAATGTCTTGGCGGACTAAGGGAAACGAGCAGCCCCAAGGGCCCGGAGGCCTGTCGCATCTATTGTGGCGCATCTCCTCCGGGCCTGTCAACCGGGCGAACTCTTGGCGCCTCGCCACAACCGGCCGCAATGGCCCGGCAGGGGGGTTGTTCATGTTTCAAGCACACTGGCGAGGGACGCGCACCGCGCGCGGCTTCGCACTCTTGGCGGCGGTCACTTTCGCCTGGAGCTTCATTCTGGCGGCGCCCGCTCAGGCGATGGCGCAGATGGCGCTGCATCCTGCGCCCATTCCCGGACTGCGCAAGCTCTCCGACGCGGAGACGAAGCGCATCGCCGGCAGCATCTCCGGCCATGTCGCCACCGTCACCGCCGGGTCCGGCGCGGCCTTCCCCTGGCAGGGAGGCGGCGGGGATTTCAACGCCTCAAACGGCAACAAGCAGACGGCCATCCCAATCGTCTCCTGGACGCAGAGAGGCGGCATGCCGATCTCATTGGCCCTGGTCCACAACTCCGCCTCCGGGCACGACTCGGAGCTCGGCTGGAAATTCACGCACTCCTACGACATATATCTCATGGCCTCGGGCCTCGGCGGCGACCTCGCGGTCCACTGGGGCGACGACCAGAGCTACGTCTTCACCTATAGCGGCGGCGTCTATTCCGCGCCGGCGGGCATTCACGATACGCTGGTGAAGAACATCGACAACACCTACACGCTCACCAAGCCCGACCAGACGGCCTATCACTTCACGACCGGCCTCTATTGCGATACGATTAGCGATGAAAACGGGAACAGCGTGACGCTCGGATATGCGACCGGGAACTTCCTCAACAGCATCACGGACGCCACCGGCCGGTCGATCTCGTTGACCTTTACGAGCGGGCGGATCACCTCGATCACGGACCCTCTGTCTCGCACCTGGAGCCTCTCCTATAACGGGAACGGCGAGCTTCAGACGATCACCTATCCCGTCCTGGGCTCGACGTATTACACGACCGGCCTCTCCTACGATTCCAATCACAACATAACGGACCTGAAGGACAGGAGGGGCAACGACTGGCTGTTCGGATACTCCGGCAACGCGCTCACGTCCGAGAAAGACCCCGCTGGAAACGAGACCGATTACAGCTACGGGACGAGCACGACGACCGTGACCGATCCCAACGGCAACGCCACGGTGGACACGTTCACGAGCGGCAAGCTGACATCCGTGGAGGACGCGACCTCGCAGACCGAGCACTACGTGTGGGATTCCAACAATAACCGCACGCAGTTGACAACAAAGCGCGGCTATTCCTGGAACTTTACGTTCGATAGCGCTGGAAACATGCTGACCAGCGAAGATCCCTACTCCAAAGTCGTCACCGACACATTCTCAAGTCACAACCGGCTGCTGACGCGGACCGTCCCGACCGGCGAGGAGACGGACTATTCCTACGACTCAAGCGATAATCTGACGGGCGTGACCTTCAAGGATTCGCTGGGAACCACGCAGGCGAGCGTCTCCTACACGATTGGCACGCACGGCATCGTCACGGACTACTACGATGCCAACTCGCACCACTATCAGTACGGCCACAACTCCAACGGCGAGCTGACGAGCGTCATCACCCCGCTCGGCAACGAGACGGACTTCACGGTGGACGGCCTGGGCGTGCGCACCGGCCGCACCGACGCCATGAGCCGCTCGACCAGCTACAGCCTGGACGCCTGGGAGCGGTGTACGACGGTGACCTATCCCGATTCCAGCACCCACACCTTCACGTTCGACCCGGACAACCTGGTAACGCAGTTCGTCGATGGCACGGGCACCACCAATCGGACCTATGACGCCTGTGGCCGAATTCTCACGGAAAAGCTGGGAACGACGACCACGGCGAGTTACACATACGACGGAACCGGGCAGTTAGGGCTGCTCTCCACGGTGACGGACGTCAACAGCCGGACGCTCACCTATTCGTACACGGCGCGCAACGAGCTCTCGGAAGTGAGCGAGACCGCCGGAACGACCGACTATACGCACGATGAGGATGGCAATACCACGGCCATCTCGAATCCCAATGGGACCACGGTCGCGCGGGTGTTCGACCATGCGGACCGGCTGACCTCGGTGACGAACAAGAACTCGGGCGGCACGACGCTCTCTTCGTTCGACTATACGCTGGATGACGACGGGCGGCGCGACTACGTGGTCGAAGCGGACGGCTCGACCGTCAGCTACGGCTACGATTGGGGCGGGCGGCTAACCGGCGAGACGCGGACGGGCACCAACGCCTTCACCGCCTCTTACACGCTCGATCCGGTCGGCAACCGCACCAGCCAGACGATCGGCACGGCGACCACCAGCTTCACGCTGGATAACGACGACGAGCTGACGGCGACATCGAGCTCGACCGGCGGCTTCGTCAACAGCTACTCGTACAACGCCAATGGCGAGCAGACGGGCCGCACGCTCTCGGGCACGGCTTACACGCTGGCTTACGATTACGACGGCCAGATGACCAGCGCGGCCGTCGGCGGCGCGACCACGAGCTTCGCCTACGACGCCAGCGGCCGGCGCGTGACGCGGACGGCGGGCGGCACGACCACGCGCTTCTACTACAACGGCGGCGGGATTCTGGCCGAAAAGCAGGGCAGCACCACCACGGCGGTCTACACCTACGGCGAGGGCCTGATCCGCAAGGACAGCGAGGTGCCGCTCTTCGACGGCCTTGGCAGCGAGCGGACCGTGACCAATGGCTCGCAGACCGTGACCGGTACGCTCAACCTGGACGCCTTCGGCAACCAGGTGGGCAGCACCGGCAGCAGCTCAAGCCCCTACACGTTCGCGGCGACCTCCGGCTACCGCAACGACGGCGACGCCGGGCTGACGCACGTGGGAGCGCGGTACTACGATGCGCAGGTCGGGCGGTTCATCACGCGCGATACGGACCTCAGCGAGCGCCCCTACCTCTACTGCAACCACGATCCGGTCAATGCAGTCGATCCCAGCGGACACGGCTCCGGCGGACCACATTACAAGGGCGACCCATATTGGAGCCGACCCAAGGACACCTACAGCGCCGACCTGGATTTCGGCTTCAACGACGGCGACATGAAGTTAATTGGCCATGGCACGGACAACTGGGGCGACGGCCTTATCAACGCGGGGGGAAAGATTTGGATGGCGGGGGCTGTTGGAACGTTTGGCACCGGTCTGATCGGCCGCACTGGCGGACTGATCGGGAAGCCCGTCCAGGCTATTGGCGGCACGCTCTGGTTGGTGGGGCACTTCATTAAGGGAATTGCCTGGCTGGAGCTGCATCCGTTCCTCTGACCATTTTGCCGTGGGCCGCGGCGACGGAACCGCTGCGCGGTACTCGCCGTGGCCCGCAACACCTCGAGGTGCACGGTGAACGATTGCGGGCGACTGACGAACGAATTGGAGGAACGCACGATCTAGCGGTCGCACATGCGGCGTATCATGTGGTGAGCGGCGCGCCGACCGACTGGCTCGACCGCGCGGCGGGATGATATCGCGGTGCTTCGGCGGCGCGGTGAATCTCATCACATTCGGCAACTGCAACCGGACCGCCCAAAGCCATGAGGGGTACCTTTCCACTCTGCATGGGGGAGAATCACAATCATGTTTGCGGACGCGATATGGCTTTCACTGTTCACGGGATTCAGCGTCGTGCTCGCGATAGCGCGGTCCCGTTACTGGGCGACGGCTTCCGCGATGTGCGCATATATGTGGGCGGAGTCTCTGTTGCGGCGCCACAATTTGCCAGCGAACGTGAATGCGCCTGTCGCGGCAATGTCCATATTGTTCGGCTTGGCGTCGGTCGTCCTGGTTCTGAGGGACATTGTTCGCGACGTTGGAGCTTACCGGGAGAGGTACAGGATTGCGAGATTGGGCCGACGACAGTAATCCACGCGGCGGCCGCCGCGCTTCCCCGCGTACGCTTAATTCCGAGGGCCTCAACGCAGCGGTCACGACCCATCCGGAGATGTGCCGCACAACCTGACTCGCATATTGCGCCTCCGGCCGGCGCGCGACGCGGACGGCGGGCGGCACGACCACGCGGTTCTACTACAACGGCGGCGAGATTCTGGCCGAGAAGCAGGGATCGACCACGACGGCGGTCTATACCTACGGCGAGGGGCTGATCCGCAAGGACAGCGAGACGCCTCTCTTCGATGGCTTAGGCTCCGAGCGGACGGTCACCAACGGCTCGCAAACCGTCGTCGGCACGCTGAACCTCGACGCCTTCGGCAATATCGCGGGGAGCACGGGCAGCAGTTCGAGCCCGTACACCTTCGCCGCGACCTCCGGCTACCGCAATGACGGCGACGCCGGGCTTACGCACGTGGGCGCGCGGTATTACGATGCGCAGGTCGGGCGATTCATCACCCGCGATACCGATCTCGACGAGCACCCGTACCTCTACTGCGAGCACGATCCGGTAAATAGCGTCGATCCGAGCGGGCATTGGACAGCTTCAATCGGCCTTGGCGCGATGGGCCAAGTGATTTTCCCCGGCCTGCAAGCGAGTGCCAGTATCGTGTTCGGACAGGACAAGCGCGGAAAGTGGCACATGGGCCACAATCTGAACTGGGGCGGCGGTTGGTTGGGCGTGGGATTTGGGTATAGCGCCGGAGTCCAGGGCGGGTGGTCCTCGCACGACCCTGCTGCTGGCTGGGGCGAGCCGATGTACTCGAGCGGCTTCGCTGGCGTACTTGGCGGCGTTAGCGGCTCAGTGTCATGGCACCCGTGGGACAAAGTAGGCGCGGACCATGTCGGCGGATATTCCGGAAGTGTCCGAATGGGGCCCACTTACGGAATCGGGATAATGCTACTCGGAGTCCAGGGTGATCGAACGTGGCTATGGTTCTAGCACACTTCGGGCCGACGTTGCGCACACCGCACAGCGGCAATGCGATTCCGATGTCTGCGCAACCCGTGGCTGCGTCGGTCCCTCATGCTATGCCAAGCTAAAAGTAATGAAACGTCGCCACGTGGCGGGTTACCAAACATCAGGCGCGCGGCGACGCTTCATTGATGGGGTGCGCTAAGATGGACAAATATGGCTATTGGATTCTTCCCGTCGATCTGATACTTTCCGTTACACTGATGCGCCTTTGGACGAAGCACCTCAAGGCCAATGACGTCACCAAACCGCACCAGGCAATCTTCGGCGTCGTTGTCATCCTGGCAGGCGCCCTGCTAGGGTTCGGCGGACTAACCGCCTCCTGGATCGTCCCAACCCTACGGGCGTATGCAGGTGCAGCGCAGTGGATCTCTGTGGTCGTGATCGGTGTGTCCTGGATAACGGGGGGGAACGTCGTGCTTTGCGCTATCTGGCCGAGGTTCTACCTCCGCTAGGTGTTCTGGGGTCGATCGGCAAGCCTCGCTTGGCGGCCCACTGCCGGAAAGGTGGCGCATTTCGCATTGTCCGTTTCACGAAAGCTTTACTGCAGGTTCAATGGGGCAAATGGGCTGACCCGGCGGAACATACGCTCGGTGCGTGGTCGATCCGCAAGACGGCTGGGTCCCGCTCTTCGACGGCCTCGGCAGCGAGCGGACCGTCACCGACGGCACGCAGGCGGTGACGGGCACGCTCAACCTCGACGCCTTCGGCAACCAGGTGGGCAGCACCGGCAGCAGTTCCAGCCCATACACCTTCGCCGCGACCTCCGGCTACCGCAACGACGGCGATGCCGGGCTGACGCACGTGGGCGCGCGGTATTATGACGCGCAGGTCGGGCGGTTCATCACGCGCGATACGGACCTCAGCGAGACGCCATACCTGTACTGCGACCACGATCCAGTCAATGCGACGGACCCAAGCGGGCATAGCCTGGTCGACATAATCGCGGATCCGCCTAAGGCGCCCCCGCGCAAACCGGTCCCGCCGAAGCCGCTTCCGTACCCGTTTCCTGACATTCCAGTCGTGCGCGCCGGGGCGAAGGGAGGCGGCGGCATATCAATCGACATCCCGCCCGTCAAAATTGGTGCGCCGACGATCTCAATCACTGTCGAAGGCGACATCGACCTTCGCAAGTACTGGATACTGATCCCTCCAGATCGGCAGAAGAACATCAAGAAGCTACCGGACATTCTCGTTGACTGGTACCATAGCCGCATCATAGGCGACTGGCCACTGCTTCCGGCGAAATAGGGCCGGGCGGCTTCGATCGCGGTGCCGCGGAACAAACCGCGAAATAGGTCGAGCGCTGCTCGTGGGTCGGACCAGGCCCCGAATAAGCGAGGACTGCATCTCGCGACCACCTTCCGCGGCCTCCGTGCCCTACGGCGTGGCTG
>DATGJB010000130.1:0-30789 GCA_035295425.1 Chloroflexota bacterium
CAGTCTCGGTCAGCAGACGGTTCCCGGGCACCCGTGCTGCGACCTCTCTGAGCTCGTGGGCCCGCGGGAAAGTCACGTTCCCCGCGAATGAAACGTAGTAGCCCGAGTCCAGCGCCGACTCAGCCAGCGCCAGATTGCCGGAGAAGCAGTGAAGGACTACCACGGTATCCGACCCTCCGAGCGCGGTAAGGAGGTCGTCATCCGCGTCGCGGTTGTGAACGCTGACCGGGAGATGGCGCTCGCGTGCCCACGCCAGCTGGGTTCGGAACGCCTCGCGCTGCGCCTCGCCTGTCTCCGGGTGCCAGTGGTAGTCGAGTCCGACCTCGCCAATGGCCACTACTCCGGTCTCTTCCAGCAGCATCCGCACGGCCTCCGCCTCCGCGTCAAATCGACCCACTTCGTGAGGATGGATGCCAACTGCGGCGAATACGATTTCGAAGCGCTGGGCAATCTCCACCGCTCTTTCGCTCGTCGCAAGATCCGAGCCCACGGTCAGTATCCGCTCCACGCCCGACTCCTGGGCGCGAGCCAGTACGGCGTCAATATCGTCAAGAAAGGCCGGCGCGTCCAGGTGAGCGTGAGTGTCGGCTAGCAGCACGCGCTCACCCGTCCTTCTCCCTCGCCTCCGCTTGGATCATATCACGCGTGCCGTGCGGCGTCTCCGCGCACGTCATTCGTCAACCGTACCGCACGGCGGTACACCATACGGTTGGCCGTGGCGAGCATTCAGCCACATGGCGTAGGCGCGGTTACGCGGCGTCCCGTAGAGCGCCATGACGCGTGTGACGGCCGCGTTTCGATCCGCGCCGCCATCCACCATGCGGCGCATCTCCGCCAGCGCATCGTCGGCGTTATGGGCCACTGCAAAAGAGGCGCCGGCGACGATCAGCGTAATCTCGCCTCGCGGCTCGCCGGCTTCGAATCGCCGGCGCGCCGAGGCCACATCTCCGCGTACAACTTCCTCGTGGATCTTGGTGAGCTCTCGCGCGACGACACACTCTCGATTCCCCAGCACGGCCTCGATGTCGCCGAGAGCCGCTCGCAGGCGGTGTGGCGCTTCGAAGAAGACGAGGGTGTACGGCAATCCCCGCACTTCGTCCAGGAGCGAGCGCCGCGCGCTCCCGCTACGCGGCAGGAAGCCGAGGAACAGGAAGCCCCTGGCAGGCAGCGCCGCCGTGACGACCGCCGTGGTGACAGCGCTCGGACCCGGCAGAACTTCTACCTGCACGTCCGCCGCCAGCGCTGCCTGTACTAGCTCGAACCCCGGATCCGAGATCGAGGGCATTCCGGCATCCGATACGAGGGCGACATCTCCTGCTTCGAGCTGAGTCAGGACCTCTCCGATGCGGCTGCGCTTGTTGTGCTCGTGATAGCTCAATAGCGGCGTTCGAATGTCGAAGTGCTGAAGCAGCCGTCGCGTATGACGCGTGTCCTCGGCCAGGATGGTGTCAACTTCACCCAACACTCGAAGAGCGCGGAGTGTGATGTCCTCCAGATTGCCGATGGGCGTCGGAACGACAAAGAGCCGGCGCACACTACCCCGGGGGCCAGGTCATCGAGCGCCCGCCGAGGACATGCACGTGCACGTGCTGGACGCTCTGCTGGGCATCCGGTCCCGTGTTGATGACCGAGCGGAAACCACGTTCGCTCAGTCCCTCCTGTCCCGCCACCTTCGCTGCGGCAGCCAGGACCCGACCGAGCAGATCGACCTCGCCGTCGCCTGCGTCCGTCAGCGTCGCGACGTGCCGCCGCGGCACGACGAGGACGTGTACCGGAGCGGCCGGGTTGATGTCGCGAAATGCGACGACATCGGCATCCTCGTACACCCTCTCGGCGGGCAGCTCGCCCGACACGATCCGGCAGAACAGGCAGTCAGCCACAAGCCAGTATATGGTGGCGCAGCCGCTCCCCCAGCTCTCGGCCGAGGTTGCCCGCGGCGGCCGTGCTACCGGTAACCGTGTCCCGAATGAAGAGGCTACCGTCCGCCGATGCGGCCATGCCGCGGACGGTCACGGTATCGCCGGCAATCGCAGCATATGCCCCGACGGGGCTTCGGCACCCGGCGCCGAGGGCGCGCACGACGGCTCGCTCCGCCTCCGCCGCCACGCGACTCGACGGGTCGTCAATCGCACGTCCCAGCAGCAGGGCGCGACTGTCGCCGGCCCGGCACTGCACGGCGATGATGCCCTGTCCGGCGTCGGGGACCACCTCATCCACCGAGAACGTCTGGGTTACATGCCCGTCCAGTCCGAGCCGGGTCAATCCCGCCATCGCCAGGACCACCGCGTCGAACGCGCCGGACTGGAGCTTGCGCAGGCGTGTGTCCACATTGCCACGGACATCCTCGATCGTCAGATCGCCACGCAGCCGCGCCAGCTGAACTCGCCGGCGCAGGCTGCTCGTACCAACTCGCGCCCCCGACGGAAGGTCGGCTAGCCGCGCTCCCCCTCGGCCCAGCAGAGCGTCACGCGGATCGGCACGCGTCGAGTAGGCGACAATCTCGAGCTGGGGCGTTTCCTCATCGGACGGCACATCCTTCAAACTGTGAACTGCGAGGTCAATACTGCCCTCCAGGAGGGCAAGCTCGATGGCCCGCACGAACACTCCCTTGTCGCCAAAGCTCGAGATTGGTGCGTTCTGCACGCGATCGCCGGTCGTTTCGACCGTGCGGGTCACCACCTCTATGTCTGGAAATCGCTCCTGGAGAGCTGCTGTAACGATGTGCGTCTGCCGAAGGGCAAGCCCACTGCCTCGGGTTCCAACGACAATCACGCCGGCGCTCGCCACGACTCTCCTGCGTCCACAGCGCCCCACTCTATCACCGCACTCTGGGAGCCAGGCGTGGGGGAAATCGTAGAAACGCCGATTCTCTCCGCCCTGCAGCAGCGCTGGGGGGAGGAGCTCGACCGGGAAATCAGATTGTGGCTGGTGGGGGAGCAAGGCGTCGAGGCTCTGCACGGCATGATGGAGTACCAGCTCGGCTACGTCGACGAAAGGTTCCGACCTCAGCGGTCGCCAGGCGGCAAGCGGTTCCGTCCATGGCTCTGCCTCCTCGCCTGCCAAGGATTGGGCGGCGACGGAACCGCCGGAATGACTGCCGCCGCGGCGATCGAGCTTCTTCACAACTTCTCTCTGATCCACGACGACATCGAGGACCGCGACCCCGCGCGGCGCCACCGTCCCACCGTATGGAAGGTGTGGGGAGAGGCTCAGGCCATCAATGCCGGGGACGCAATGTTCGCGGCGGCCAGTGCAGCGATTCTGCAGTGCCATCCGCTCCCGACGGTAGCCCTCGATCTTGCTCGCCGCTTTCAATTCACCGTCCGCGCGCTTACCGATGGTCAATACCTGGACATGAGTTTCGAAACCCGGCAGGACGTGACGACCGGCGAGTACGTCCGCATGATCGGTCTCAAGACGGCCGCCCTGACGGCTTACAGTGCCTGGGCCGGAGCCATCATCGGCGGCGCGGGCGCCGACATCGCGGGAGCTCTCAGGGGGTTTGGGTGGGAGTTGGGACTGGCATTTCAGATACGGGATGACGTGCGCGGTATCTGGGCAGCCATCGAACAGACTGGAAAGGAACCGGCCAAAGATATTCAGAACCGGAAGAAGACGATGCCCGTCTTGCTCGCGCTCGAACGATGCGATTGCAAGAATCGGGAGGAGCTTGTCCGCTACTTCGCCGGCGAGTGCGATGACGCGCGCCTGGCCATCGACATCATCACCCAGTCGGGCGCGGAAGAGCTGTGCGTATCCGCGATCAAGCTCCATCTGGAGGCCGCGCTGGAGGCGCTGAATCGAGCGCGCCTCGACGCCTCGAGGTTGGACGAGCTGCAGCGCCTCGCCCTGCAGCTAACCGCTCAGTGAAGGGCTATGAGCTGCGGCACGGTGACCTCGCGGTAGCCGGCGCGCTTCAGGGCGGTCAGGAACGATGGGAGCGCAGCCGCGTCCTGCGATTGAATGCCCACGTGCATGAGGTAGATGGCGCCAGGACGCAGCAGTGACATGCAGCGCTGAATGATCGCGGGTGCCGACAGCCCTTCCCAGCCCAGCGAGTCGACCGTCCACATCACCATGTAGCGGTAGCCGAGAGATAGCAAGAGCGTGAGCGTTGCCTGATCGTAGTCACCGTAAGGGGGCCGGAAGTAGGGTTTGGCATTGCGCCCGACTTCAGATCGGATGACTCGATCTGCCTGGGTGATCTCCCAGGTACGCTGCTGCCGGGTAAGCGCCGCCGTCTTGGTGGAGTACCCCGTAAACGATCGATGATCGTAGGTGTGATTGACCAGCACGTCGCCGTCGCGGATCATCCTGCGCACGAGATCGCCATTCGCCTTGGCCCACACACCCGTCATGCCGAAGGTGGCATGGATGTGGTTTCGTTCGAGGATCTGAAGGATACGCGCCGCATAGCCGCGGTCGGCGCCCGCATCAAACGTGAGAGCGACTACGTGGCTGTGGGTGCTCCCCACGCTGACTATCCGAACGTTGGCCGCTGCTGGAGAAAGAGCGAGCAGGAGAACCAGAAGGGCTGCCCTCATTGTTCGACCGGTGTGTCGGCACGGTTCCCCCATTCCTGCCAGCCGGCCGTGTAGTTGGCGACCGAAGGATACCCGAGCATCTTGAGAACCGCGAAAGTGTGGGAAGAGCGGACCCCGCTGGCGCAGTAAACGATGACGTTCTTGTCCGGCAACGCCCCGCTCTGGACGTAGAACTCGCGCAGTGCGGCCAGTGAACGAAGCCGCATCGCGCCCGTCTCATCCGCGACGAGGTTCTCCGTCCACTCCAGATTGAGCGCCGTCGGAATGTGTCCATTTCTGGCCCCTAAGGCTCGCAAGCCAAGGTACTCTGCTGGGCTGCGCACGTCCAGAATGATCGCGTTCGGATCCCCTATGGCGCCCAGCACGTCCTCGGTTCCCGCCCACACTGCGGTGTCCACAGCCGAGGGGCCATAGTCGGCGGGAAAGGCATCGGATGCCTCCGTTTCGAAGGGACGGCCCTCACGCAGCCACACCGTCATGCCGCCGTCGAGCAGGGCGGCGATCTGGTGTCCTAGGTAGGCAAGGGCCCAGAAGAGCCGCGCGGCGGATGGCGCGGCTCCGTCGTCGTACAGGACAACGCGACTGTCCGGAGTGACACCAACTGCGCCCAGCTTCGTGCAGAAACCTTCCGGGTCGGGCCGGCCGTCACTTCGGTACGGCAGCAGGATATCCGGCAGATTGTGCGCGCCCGGTATATGTCCCTGCCGGAAGAAATGTGGCGGCCGCACATCCACGACGACAACCCTTGGATCTCGGAGGTTGGCCTGCAGCCAGTCAGTCGTTCGTCTCGCCGGTTCGATGTTCAATGGCTTCCTCAACCAGGTCTACTTGTGTTCCATTCTAGGTTCCGTCCTGAAGCAGGTCCCGCCGCCGAGATATCGAGGCAGCCACGATGCCGTGCGATTATTGGTCCCACACAAAGAATGGAGCGCACCCGGGTGACGGCCCTCTTGCTTGACGGACACAATCTGCTCTATCGCTCTTTTACCAGCCTTCCGCCTGCCATCGTGGCGGCCGACGGCCGTCCGATCCACGCCGTGCACGGCCTGGTCAGCACAATCCAGCGGCTGTCACGCGAGCTAGAGGCAGAGCATGTCGTCGCCGCATTCGACGTCCCGGATGTCCCGACCTTCAGGCACCAGCTCTACGCGGCATACCAGGGTCAGCGAGGCCCCCTGGGTGGCGAGAATGCCGAGGACTTCGCGCGGCAGGTGGGAATCGCGCAGCGCGTGCTGCCGGGCATGGGAGTACCTGCCATGACCGCCCCCGGTTACGAGGCCGACGATATCATGGGAACGCTCGCAACTCGCGTGGCTCGGCGCGGGGAAAGGGCAATCGTCGTTTCAACCGACCGCGATCTGCTTCAGCTGGTCGGCCCCGGTATCGAGGTTCTTTCGCCGTCCAATCCGCCGATTCATGCGCGCGAGTCGAATGATGTGGTGGCGCGGTTGGGCGTTCCTCCGGGCGGCGTCACCACATTCAAGGCACTGGCGGGAGACGCGTCAGACAATATTCCGGGGGTCCGGGGTATCGGGGCCAAGACCGCGGCCGACCTGGTCAATCGCTTCGGCTCGCTGGAAAGTCTCTACGAGTCCCTCTCCGCATTGCCCGGACGAGTGTCGCTGGCACTCGAATCCGGCCGCGAGGCGGCGTTTCTCTTCCGTACGATCGTCACGGTCGCGACCGATCTGGAGCTCCCGCTCGACTGCGATAACCTGCCTACTCTCGTCTACGCGGCGGACGCTCGCGTTGGGTCGATCCTCAAGGATCTCGGGTACGGTAGGCCCGCGCCGGCCTGACAGAAGCGTTCGAAACACTTCGGGGCCAGGCCACGCAGGATGCCCACCCTCATGTAGACGCGGCCGGGCTCGAAGGCGCTGGAGGCGCCGGCCATAGGTGCTGAATGGCACTCGAAAGCGTTCTGATTGCAGCGAGGCCCGGGGCGGCATGTCCGCACCTGCCGGAACGGACGTCCTGGCCGGAGACCACGGTAACGGCTCGTGGCAGTCCGGGCGGCAGGAGCCGTGGTGGTACGCCCGGAGGGATTCGAACCCCCGACCTTTAGGTCCGCAACCTAACGCTCTATCCAGCTGAGCTACGGGCGCATGGAGCGCGCGGCGCCGATGACGGCACACCGCCGCCACGGACGGCGGATGGACCGAGCCGCACCACCCAGTGTACCGAATGATTCGCAAGGCCGACCATGCGTCGCCTCACGACGGGCTTTCGCCGAACTGCCGATCCATCCGGTCGGCAGCCGCCGCGACCAGCAAGCGAAAATCTGAAAGCGAGATCTCCTCGGGGCTCATGGTGTCGAGCGTCAAGATGATGAGCCCGTCACCACGTTGCAGAAATCCCCAGTAGCTGGCGAGACCGGCGGGGGATGTCACCGTCTCCACCGCAACATCGATGCCCGCCACCGTGGTACGCAGATGTGCTGCGTGCGCGATCTGCGCAAACATGTTTGCCGAGCGCTCGGGGGAACCAAAGAGAAGCGCCATCTCGCTCACGGCCAGCGGAGTCGGCGCCTCGTCTACCTGCGCGAACCCGGAGAACGTCCGGTATGCCGACTTCAACGCGGCGGCCGACACGAGGCTTCCCAGCCGGTGGGCAGGTGGCGCTGACGGATCCCGATCAGGGTCAAGCCGGGCTCGGTCGCCGAGAGCCGAAGACACGGCGGCCCGGTCAAGGAGCAGGTCATCCGGTTCCATGTGTCATTTCGCCGGCGCCTGGTCGCGTTCTGCGCCCCAGGTATGTACGGTCACTCGCCGCAACTGAGGCCCCAGCTCTCTCGTACACTGTCCTCACAGCCCATGCCACCGATTGCAGCCTCCCTGCCCCGCGCTCGAGCCCCCATTCGAAGTTTGACCCATCACCGCATCCAGGTGATCGCGGTGGCAGCGCTCTTGCTTGGCGGATGCGCGAGCACGAGCGTGAAGAGTCGCGTCGTCACGCCTCCACCCACGCATTCTGGCACGGTCGCCGCTTCAGGGACACGCCAGATCGTGGCCAGGGCTCAGCGCTACCTCCGGGATAGGTCGTACACGGTCGACTACCACGTGGCAAGCACGCTGCCTGGCGGCGAGCTCCTGGTCGTGTTCCATAGCGTTTGCACGGGAAGCGTCGACGGCCACTGTCAGGCCGTGGACGCGTTCCGGCAGAAGGCGAGCCAACCGGTCTGGCACGGCGAGTACACGAGCGTCCTGGCGGTCCGCCCGAGCAAGTGGGGATTCGCTGTGCGTTCGGTCAGCTACGCGGCGGGAGATCCGCTCTGCTGTCCAACCGGACAGGCCGTCACCGACACTTACACATGGACTGGGTCGGGGTTCAAAGAGTCTGGCCCGCTCCCCGGCCGGCCGTCGACGCCGTGATCCCGGGCAGGCTCCTGCTCGGCCGCGACCGCGGACATCGAAATCGGCGCTCCGTGCGCGCGGCAGATGCGTACGCGCGCGCCACCGTCGAGGGTTCGCTCTTCCGTCAGCAGCTCGAATTCATCAATGGCGAACGAATGGCCGGTCGAGCACATATACCCGGTTACCCGCATCCATGCGTCGGTCACGTAACATCCCTCCTGCTGTCACGATGGTACAGAAACCGAACCGGATTCAGCCGCCGACGGCGACCCGGCGGGCAGGTCCGCGCGTGACCGGCGAGTCGCATGACGGACCAGTCGAGGCGGCCATCCTTGCCATGCCGCTCGATTCCAACTCCAGAGTTCTGGTCGCGGTATCCGGCGGCGCCGACTCCACGGCTCTGCTCGATGTCCTTGCGCGTCTCGTCACGGGCGGCAGGCGAAGCTGGGTCTTGCGCGCCGCCCACGTAAATCACGGGTTGCGCGGGCACGAAGCGGACCAAGACGAGGAGTTCGTGCGCGCACTCGCTCGCGACCGGGGCGTCCCCCTCGACGTCGTCGGCGTCGATGTCGAGGAGCACTCGCGCGCCAGGGGCGCATCCATCGAGGCTATGGCTCGCGAGCTGCGCTACAACGCTCTGTACGAGCGGCTGGATGCCTGGCCGGGAGACGTGCTGGTTACCGCCCACACGATGGACGATCAGGCCGAGACGGTGCTCCTCAATCTGTTGCGTGGAGCGGGCCTGACCGGCGTGGCGGCGATGCCGGATCGGCGGGACCGCCTCGTCAGGCCGTTCCTGTCTGTACGCCGCCACGATATCCTCGAGTACCTGCAGCGGCAGCACGTCGGCTACCGGCTGGACTCCAGCAACACCGATCCTCGCTTTGCCCGGAACCGCATCCGCCGCGAAGTGCTTCCCGTCCTCAGGCGCGTCCGCCCCGACGTTGTCGAGAAGCTCGCCCGCAGCGCGGCCCTCGCCGCGCAAGATGACCGGCTGGTGCGCGAGCAGGTGGATGAGACCATTGGTCTGCTCGAGGTGCGCATCGAAAAATTCGGCATCGCCGCCGCCGTCGCTCCCTGGCGGTCGGCTGCGCCCCCTCTCCGATTGCGCATTCTCCGTGCCCTTCTTGCCCGGCTGGGCGCCGCCCACGGCGTGTCTACCCGTCACCTCGGCGACCTTGCTGCCTTTCTCGAGAAGCCCGCGACCAGCACGCGGACGTTCCACGCCCTTCCCAATGCGGTGATCTGTACGCTCGATCCCGATCGCTTTCACTTGAGCATCGCGCCGGTCGAGGCGCCGCCCGTGGCCGGCGAGTTGGCGCTCCCCGTTCCGGGGAGCGTGTTCGCCGGCTCGATGCTTTTCTCGTCCGAGACGCCGCGCCTTACCGCCGACGAGCTCCATCGTCGGCTGGCGGTCTGCGGCCCACACCACGCACTTTGCGACGCACGCGCTCTGGGCCGGCGGCTCGTCGTGCGCCGGCCGCGCCCGGGAGAGCGCCTCAGACCTCTGGGGTTGCACGGTAGCAAGAAGATTCAGGATCTACTGGTCGATCGACGCGTGCCGGTAGCGGAGCGGGCTCGCCTCCTGGTGGTGGGCACTGAACGGCAGCTCATATGGATTCCGGGTGTCGCACTGGACGAACGGGCCGCCGTTGGTCCGCAGACCGACCGTGTGGTGCACCTGACCTGCCGCCCTACACCGACGGGCTGAGGCGCCCTTTTGCGCTCGGCGCGGCGGCTCATGTCCCGGGCTTATTCGCCGGCTCCTCAGCCACCCGAATTTGGCTTGAAGACAGGCCCGAGGCCGATCCAAGCTGGTACAATCGGCGGATGAGCTCCGGGCGCGAGTCTCGGGCTCTTTTGCCATCGGGCAGCAAATGGAGTATTGACCCTGCATGGACGCTAAGTGGTTCCGTAATAGTTTCATCTGGCTGATCGTCATGGTTTTCGTGCTGGCGATCGCCTTTCAGGTATTCCACGCCGGCACCTCGACCACCAAGTCGATCGACCTCACCGGCGGGAACAGCGTGGCCAATCCGAGTGTCGTCTACCTGGTCGAAGACGCGATCAAGCATCAGCACGTGCTGCTGATCACGCAGGACGGCACCAGTCTCACCCTTCAGTACCAGAGTGACCAGGCGAACCCGGTCAAGTACACGTCCACGCTTGGCGAGAACGACACCCTGATCGGTTTCCTCAATAGTGCCGGCGTGCCCACGAAGAGCGCGGCATTCGATGCATATGTCCACACGCACGTCAACACGCCGAGCGCCCTGGGCAGCTGGATCACGACCATCGTCTCGTTCCTGCCGCTCCTGATCTTTGGCGCCCTGATCTTCTTCATGATGCGCCAGGCGCAGGGAAGCAACAATCAGGCGCTGTCATTTGGCAAGAGCCGCGCCCGCATGTTCGCGGGGAATCGGCCCACCATCACCTTCGCCGACGTCGCCGGGGTCGAGGAAGCCAAACAGGAGCTGGCCGAGGTGGTGGAGTTCCTCAAGTATCCGGACAAATTCGCGGCCCTGGGGGCGCGTATCCCCCGCGGTGTGCTGCTGGTCGGACCTCCCGGAACCGGCAAGACGCTCCTCTCTCGCGCCGTCGCCGGCGAGGCAGGCGTGCCGTTCTTCTCGATCAGCGGCTCGGAGTTCGTCGAGATGTTCGTTGGCGTCGGCGCCAGCCGCGTCCGGGACCTGTTCGATCAAGCGAAACGCAATGCACCGTGCATCGTGTTCGTGGACGAAATTGACGCGGTCGGCCGGCAACGCGGCGCCGGTCTCGGAGGCAGTCACGACGAGCGCGAGCAGACGCTCAACCAGATCCTGGTGGAGATGGATGGCTTCGATACAAACACCAACGTCATCGTGATCGCAGCGACCAACCGGCCCGATGTGCTCGACCCCGCCTTGCTGCGGCCGGGGCGCTTTGACCGGCAGGTCGTGCTGGACAATCCGGACATCAAGGGCCGCAACCAGATCCTCGAAGTGCACGCACGCGGGAAGCCGTTCGAGAAGAGCGTGAACCTGCAGACGCTGGCGAAGCAAACGCCCGGGTTCAGCGGAGCCGACCTGAACAACCTCCTGAACGAAGCCGCCATTCTGGCAGCCCGGCGTAACAAGAAAGCGATCGGCATGATCGAGCTCGAGGAAGCGATCGATCGGGTCATCTCGGGGCCCGAACGGAAGAGCCGCATCATCAGCGAGAAGGAGAAGGCGATCACCGCCTATCACGAGGTAGGCCACGCTCTCGTCGCCAGAATGCTGCCAAACCTCGATCCGGTTCACAAGATCACGATCGTGGCCCGCGGTCTTGCCGGCGGCTACACGCGGCTCTTGCCGACCGAAGATCGGTACCTCTACACGAAGTCGCAGTTCGAAGAGACGCTGGCCTTTAGCCTTGGCGGACACGCGGCGGAACAGTTGATCTTCGGCGAGGTGACGACCGGCGCTTCCAACGACATCGAGCGCGCCACCCATCTGGCGCGTGAAATGGTGACGCGCTATGGCATGAGCGAGCGCATCGGCCCGCTGGCCCTCGGTAAGAAAGAGGAGCTGGTCTTCCTGGGACGTGAGATCGGCGAGCAGCGCAATTACAGCGATGCCGTTGCCCAGGAGATCGACGGCGAGATGCGGAGCCTCATCAACAAGGCGTACAGCGTTGCCACCGAGATTCTGATCAAGCACAAGGACAAGCTCGTCACCGTTTCCGAAAAGCTCATGACCCTCGAAACGATTGAAGGGCCGATCTTCGACGAGATCATGGGCATCCAGCAAGCGGCGAGCACATATTCTGCGTAGTATGAGCCGCCCTCAGACCTCGGGGCATGACTGACACGAGGTCCGAGGGCGGCTTCCCATTGCTGCCGGAAGTCGTGTCCGGCGCGACCGCCGACGTGTACTTCCCGCGAGCGCTCGCCGCGCTCGCCCACGCCGGTCTCAATCCGCGCGTCGGGATGGATATCTTCACGCGCGGCGGCGGGATCTTCTGTGGCGCCGGGCAGGTGACCCAACTCCTGCACGACGCCGGCTTCACGGGCGAGCTCTGGATCATGGAGGACGGCGCACCCATCGAGGCAGGGCAGTCGGGAGCCCAGATTTACGGGCAGTACGCGGAGTTCGGCCTCTACGAGACGGCAATTCTCGGCATCCTCGCATCCTGCACCGGGTGGGCAAACGCGGCGGCCGAGATCGTCGATGCGGCACGCGGCATCGCGGTCGCGAGCTTCGGGGCGCGCCACGTACACCCGAACGTCGCGGCCATCATGGACTACGCCGCCATAGTCGGCGGTTGTGCAAGCTGCTCCACGCCGCTCGGCGCCGTGCTTTCCGGCACCCGCCCATCGGGCACCATGCCTCACGCGTACGCACTCATCGTCGGAGATACGGTCGAGGCGGCCCGGCTGTTCGACGCGTCAATGCCCGACGACGTCCCGCGCATCATTCTGGTCGACACCTTCCAGGACGAGGCGGTGGAGAGTGTTCGGGTGGCCCAGGCGCTTGGTTCGCGCCTGCACGGTGTGCGCCTGGACACGCCTTCGGAGCGTGGTGGAGTCACGCCCGCCTTGGTGCGAGAGGTGCGGGCTCGGCTTGACCAGGCAGGCTTTGGGTCGATTCACATCACGGTGAGTGGCGGGCTGACGCCGGCGCGGATTCGAATGTTTGTGGAGCAGGACGCGCCGGTTGATGCCTTCGGTGTCGGCAGCTACATCAGCGGCGCGCCAGCGGTGGACTACACCGGCGACATCCGTGAAATCGAGGGACGGCCGGTGGCCAAACGCGGCCGGCTGCCGGGCATGCAGTCACGAGAGAAGCTGCGACGAGCGCTCTGAGCTTTCGAAATCGGCGACCAGATCAAGAAGGATTCTGGCGCCTTCCCTGGTGCGGCAGTCCACCTCGAGACCGAGCTGCGAGTACAGCTTCGCCCGATTGGGGTCCTTGATCCGGACCACAACCTTTGGCACCTGAAACACGTTCTGCGCGATCTCGCAAGCCATGACGTTTCGGTTGTCACCACTCGTGGCAGCGACGAAGGCATCCGCTTCCTCGACGCCGGCGTGGACCAGCACATCCTGGTCGACCGCATTCCCAAGCACAGTGTCACCGCCGAAGCTGTCCGGCAGGCGGGAGAAGGCTCCGGCATCCCAGTCGATAACCGTTACCTCGTGACGTGCTTTGTCGAGCTCCTGTGCGAGCAACGATCCGGTTCGCCCGCATCCCATGATCACGACTCTCATCCGATTACCCGGTCCCCTCCCGAATCCAACACCCGGCCCCAATGGCAAAACACGTCAGCTCGACAGCCCCTGGCGCAGGTTGAAGAGCTCGAGCTCCGCCCTCTTCTCCTGCTGCTTCGCCGTCATGTACGCCCGATAGTACGACTCGTAGCGCGCCTCTCCGGTCTGCCCGTCCCGCTCCATGTCACGGAGGACGGAAAGCCACTGCTCTTTTGCGCGAGAATGCGCCTCGCGGCGCGCCTCGAGCCTTTCGAGACTTTCGTCGACATCCTGCTTCGCCCGGAATACGCGGAAAGCTCCCAATCTCCGCTCCTCTGCCCCTCAACAAACGGCGGTTAGCAGGGTTCGTTGTGTGGAAGGAGCTTGTCGCGGGCAGTGAGTGGACCGCGTGCCAGGCTCGGGCGCTCTTCCCGTGTGGAGAGGGTAGAAGGCGGCTGGCCTTCTGTTACGTCCGTACGTTTCGTCATGTAGTCGGCAACCGTGTCGACCGCGCCGGAGGCAAGTGCCAGGGTGAAGTCAAGGAGACACTCGTTGCACACTTTATACGCGCCATACAGTGCCGATCCGGCGCTGTTGCGCTCAGTTCCGCAGCTGTCACAGTGGACCGGTCGATTGAGGTCGACGCCGCGCTCCACTCCATCGTCGGCAAGACTCTTCACCACTCGGGTGATCCGCTCCACCGAGTGCGGGCTCAATTCCTGCTGTTCTCGTTTGGCCAAAGTGGCCGTTCCCTTCAGATGGCGCTCAAGTAGCTCAGTATATCAGAGTGCCGGGAGCAGGATGTGTATACCACGCTATGGTAAAATCGTCCAGTACTTTATTCGGCTAGTGTTCCATCAGATGAAATTTGTCAATGAGAACCGCCGGTGCGCGCACTGCTACCGGTGGTGGTAGCGTGTTCCCTTCTGGGGGGCTGCGCGTCGGCCGGTTCAGTTCCGGACCCCACGACAACGCCCGTCTCCAGCCCTGCTCGAACCGTTATGCCTACCGCCGGTGCTCAGCCGACCGGGACGCCACGCGTTAGTCGCGGCTATGCTGTGTTTGTGCACCACCTGTGCCGATCCCTGGCCGCGGCCGACGCCGCGGCAATTCGGAGCCTGCTGCCGTACTACCAGTACAACAGCGGCGTGCGTTTCGGAACCTTCGGCGGAGGTGAAGGTGAAACCGGTGATCCAGCAATCATCTCTAGCTGGCTCGCCGGAGGTCGCGTACGTTGCAGGTCCTACACCCGCGATATCGCAGGACATGGCACGTTGCTTGCCGGCGGTTGGAATGTGAGCGGAGGTTGGGCCCTGCTCGATCTCGACACCTTCGGCGGCGTGTGGAAGGTGAATGACTTCACGTTCGGTCGCTTCCACGTCCTCTTTCACGCGATGCGCACATTCCACTCCGTGCTCCGATACCATGACTAGCTCGCCGCTGCGCCGGATCGCTCTCCTCTCACTGCACAGCTCGCCACTGGCGGCGCCGGGCAAGGGCGCTGACGTCGGCGGGATGAATCTCTACGTGCTTCGACTGGCCGAGGGCCTGGCGGACGAAGGCTTTCACGTCGATATGTTCACGCGGCGCACCGATCCGCAGGCCGCGGAGATCGTACCGGTGAGCTCGCGCGCGCGCCTGATCCATCTAGCGGCAGGGCCGGCGCGGCGTCTCCCCAAGAACGTACTGCCCATGCATCTCAATTCGATGGTCGCTTCGTTCGAGGGCTTCATGCACCGTCAGGGTATCCGCTACGACATTCTTCACAGTCATTACTGGTTGTCCGGTCTGGCGGCGATGCGCTACCGCGTCAGAACCGGAGTGGACGTTCCGTTCGTCACCATGTTTCACACGCTTCACGAGCTGAAGCGCCTGTACTCCGGCACGGCCGATCGATCAGACTCCGCGCTTCGGTTCGACGGCGAGCGGTGCATCATCGGCCGGGCCGACGCGATCGTCGGCGCGACGGATGCCGAGCGCCAGGACATGGTGCGGCTCTACGGGCGCTCGCCTGCCCGATATGTGACTATTCCCCCGGGGGTCGATCTCGCGCGCTTTCGTCCGCTTGGCCACGCGGCAAGCCGCCGAACGCTGGGTCTCGACGCCGAGCGCGTGGTGCTGTTCGTGGGCCGGCAGGATCCGCTCAAGGGAGTGGACATTCTCCTCCGATCGGTCGCGGCACTGCCCGACCGGCTGCGCCGCGGACTGAAGCTCCTCCTGGTTGGCGACCAGCCGGGAAGCAAACTGCGGCGGCTCGCCACCAGGCTCGGCCTGGGGGACACGATCCTCGTGTGCGGCCGTGTGGGCCAGGACGAGCTGCCGATCTACTACTCAGCCGCGGACGTGTGTGCCATGCCGTCGTCGTATGAATCGTTCGGGATGGCCGCGGTCGAGGCAATGGCCTGCCAGACACCGGTGGTTGCGTTTGGTGTGGGAGGCCTGCTCACCACCATCACCGACGGGCAGACGGGCTTTCTGGTGCCCCACGGCGACTACCCGGCCTACGCTCGGGTCCTGACCCAGGCTCTTGAGTCGTCCGAGCTCGACGTTATGGGACGACGCGCCCGGCTCTCGATTCAACGCTACTCGTGGCAGGCCGTGACGGCGCGGTCGCTCGAGCTTTACGATGATCTTCTCGATGAATACGCGGGAAGTCGCCGGCTCTCGGTTGTGTGACGCCGGTATTGCTCCCTCAGACGTGGCGAGACCAGCATGAGCGCCCTCGATCGCAACGCGTTTGACCTCCAGCCGTTGTCGGCTCCCGATATTCCGTTGTACAACATCCAGGCGGTTGCAGCCGCCACCGGTGTGCCGACAATTACGCTTCGCTCCTGGGAGCGGCGTTACGGAGTTCCCGCGCCCCGCCGTGACCCAAAGGGCTACCGGCTGTACTCCGAGCGCGATATTGAGGTGGTGCGCTGGCTCCGCGAACAGGTGCGCCACGGGGTGGGCATCAGCCGAGCTGTCAACGTATTCCGCGCCCTCCGGACGGCCGAGGACACGACGCGCGAGCATCAGACGTTCGACCCGCGCGACCTGCGCCACCGCCTGCTGGAGGATATCTTTCGGCTGGACGAAGCCGGAATCCTCACCACGATCACCGAAGTGCTCGCCGTCATGCCGGTCGAGGACGCTGTGCTGGAGATCTTTCAGGCAACGCTCTACGACGTCGGCGACTCGTGGGCTGCAGGAGACCTGTCGGTGACATGCGAGCACTTCGCGGCCAACATCATTCGCGGCGCCCTGATTCAGCTCCTGCGCCTGGCCCCGCGTCCAGTACGTCCCGAGAGGCTCATCGTGGGATGCGGTCCGGGAGAGCTGCACGACATCGGCGCGCTCACCGTCGCGCTCTTGCTCCGTCGCCGCGGGTTCGGCGTTGTCTTCGTGGGAGCAAGCGTGGAGGAGCACGGCCTTGTCGACGATGCTTGCCGGCACCGGCCCAGCGGCGTCCTGCTTTCCGCGAGCACGGCCGAAACGGCCGTTGCCCTCGCCGGGTTGGCGTCCCGTCTGGCCGATCGCTTTGACGGTCTCGTCGGCATTGGCGGCCAGGGCTATGCTGCCTGGGGAGAGCCTGAGACGCGCCGTGTTGAGACCTTCGCGGGTATGGACGCTGCGGCGGCCGTGTCACGGCTCGAGGACATGCTCGCCGCGTAACTCCATCCGGCACCATCGGAGTCGAGGGCCGGCACGATCGCTCCTTCTACGGCTTGCGGCCGCCGGGACTTCTCAAGACCTACCGGTCTATGCCGTGATGAGACGCAATTGTGAAGGCGACGGCCTGGACAAGCCGGAGATGGCGTGGTATCGTATTGACGATTGACGGATAGAGCGCAAACACCCCCGGAGACATGCCGTGCACCTCTGGCGATCGGTCTCGCACCATCAGCGCACGCTGTACGCAGGGCTGGCGATTGGCGCGGCCCTGACGCTTCTCATGTTGCTGGTGCTTCAGGGGCTCCCGATCTTCACCCGCGCCGAGCTGGCCGCGTATGATTTCCAGTTCCAGCGCCGTGGTGATCGGCCAGCGCCCGCGAATGTCGTGGTGGTCGGTCTTGACGACGCCAGCGTCCAGGATCTGAGCGCCGGCCGATATCCCATTCCCCGGCGCTTCATGGCAGACGCGATTACGTTCCTGCACCGTGCCGGCGCCGCCGTCATCGCTCCCGACTTCGCATATATCGGTCCATCGATGTACGGTCCCGCGGACGATCGCGCACTGGCACGGGCGGTGCGGGCCGCCGGGAACGTAGTGCTTCCGAGTATCATTCCCACCGCCAGCGCCAGTCAGTTCGTCCAGTGCATGACCAGCATCGAACTTCCGCTCGATGCTTTGAACGCCGGCGCGGCCGGAGTAGGTCTGGCCAACGTACCGGTCGATCAGGATGGTGCGGTGCGAAGCGCGGACCTGCTCCAGACGGCGCACCTCGCGAAGGGAAACGAGTGTGTACCGGGCGGAAATCTTCCCTCCTTTCCACTGGCAATCGCGAGCGTGGCGCTCGACCGCTCCCCCGCAGCTATCGTCCGCGGACTGGGCAGTCGCATTCAAATCAATTACAACGGATACCAGTACCCCGGCGACGCGGCGCAGACGACGTTCAGGTACGTACAGTTCGAGGCGGTAGCGAGACAGCAGGACGATCCCGCGATCTTCCGGCACAAGGTCGTCCTCATCATTCCCGCGGCGGCCATCACGAAAGACCTTTTCAACACGCCCTACGGTCTGATGTACGGCGGCTTCGTGCAAGCCAACACCGTGAACACGATACTCCGGCGCGACCCGATCGTGCCGGCCAGCCCGCTGACCAACGACCTGCTGCTCCTCATCGTCGGCCTCATGACCACTATGGTCGGGGCAACTCTCGGGATCTGGCGCAGCTCAGCCGTGGCACTGTTCGGAGCTGTCGGGTTCGTTCTCCTCTCGTCACTTCTTTTCGCGGGCGCCCGTATCTGGATCAATCTGGTGACGCCCGAGGTCTGCATCGTGATCGTGTTCGGAGCCATCATGGCGCTGCGCTTCGCCACGGAGGAGCGACTACGAAAGAAGGCCACCGCGACCTTCGGCCGCTATGTCAAGGGTGAAATCGTCGACATTCTCATGAACGCCGGTGACCCCGCCGCGGCGCTTCGCGGCATACGGCGGCCGATTTCGGTGCTTTTTGTCGACATTCGCGGCTTTACAAGCATGTCGGAGCATATGGCGCCGGAGCGGGTGGTCGCCACGCTGGATGTCTACCTGGAGCAGCTCTCGCGGTGTGTCGATGAGCTGAACGGCGCGGTGGACAAATACGTCGGCGATGAGCTCATGGCCCTCTGGAACGCGCTGCCGTATCCACAGGAGGACCATGCCCTGTGCGCCGTCAGGTGCGCTCTCAGCATGGTTGTACACGCCGAGAACATCAATCGGGAGCTGGTGACGCAAGGCTTGCCGGAGATTCACTACGGAATCGGAGTCAATAGCGGCGATGCCGTGGTGGGGCAGATGGGCAGCTCGGTACGGGCAACCTACACCGCGATCGGGGACACGGTGAATACCGGCGCGCGGCTATGCAGCGCCGCCGGCAAGAACGAGATTCTCATCGGCCAGGCCACGTGGGAGATGATCGGCCCCAGCCTAGTGACCGAGGAAACCGAGCCACTCCTGCTCAAGGGCAAGACTGATCCCCTGCGAACCTTCCGGGTCCTTGGGATCCGGGAGGAAGCGGGCCAGGTTCCTCTGGCCGTCCCCGCTCCGGCATAATGCGGGGGCCGGTGCGGGACAGATGAGCCGGCCCGGTTGAAGAAGTGTTCAGGGAAGGGGGTATTCGCGCTTGTTGGCCACGGTCCACACGATTTTCGACTGCAAACATGAGAAGGCCATCGAGGTGGCCGTCGATGACGACACTGAAATCCCGGCCCAGGTTCGCGGCCTCGGCAAGTGCCCGGATTGCAGAGGAAACTTCGAGCTTATCGCAGTATCCGGAGTCGCGCCTCTGCCGGGCGGAAAGCGGGTCGTCCTCGACACCATCATGATGATGCCGATCTAAGCGACGGCACGCCGCACTGTGCTATACTTTGTATAGTAATTGAGGCTTGTGCGGGCAACCCGGGCGCTCCGGGTTGCCTTTTGCTGTGAGGAAGTTTTGAACGCCACCCGCGACGACATCCGGAATGTCGCCATCATTGCCCACGTCGACCACGGGAAGACGACACTCGTGGACGGCATGCTCAAACAGAGCAACATCTTCCGCGAGAACGAAGAGGTGGGCTCGCTCATTCTCGACTCCAACGATCTGGAGCGAGAGAAGGGCATCACTATTCTGGCGAAGAACACCTCGGTACGCTTCCGGGGTACCAAGATCAACATTATCGACACGCCCGGTCACGCCGACTTCGGCGGGGAAGTCGAGCGGGTACTCAATATGGCGGACGGCTGCTTGCTCCTGGTGGACGCGGCGGAAGGGCCCATGCCGCAGACTCGCTTCGTGTTGCGCAAGGCACTGGAGATCGGCCTGAAGCCGATCGTGGTAATCAACAAGATCGACCGCCCCAACGCACGGATTGACGAAGTCGTGCGTGAAACGCAGGATCTCTTTCTCGAGCTGGCGACCGATCCCGATCAGCTGGACTTTCCAATCCTCTATTCGGTGGCGAAGCAGGGGGTGGCCGTGGCAAACCGTGGGGATCAGGGCATTGACCTACAGCCGCTCTTCAATGCCATTCTCAGCGCAGTCCCGCCGCCCCAAATCGACGAAGGGCCACTCCAGATGCTGGTCACAACGCTGGGCTACGATTCCTACCAGGGGCGTATCGCGATCGGTCGAATCGTCCGTGGCGCGATTCGACCGGGCGAAGCCGTCGCGGTGATCGGCCGGCAAGGCTCCGTCCGATCCACGCGCATTGCCGGCGTCTACACCTTCGAGGGGCTCAAGCGCGTCCCCGTCGAAGTCGCCGAAGCTGGAGACATCGTGGCGCTGACCGGGATCGAAGATGCGTCGATCGGAGAAACCGTTGCAACCAGCGCGTGCCCGGAGCAGCTTCCGGCGATCGAAGTCGAGGAACCGACCGTCAAGATGACGATCGGTGTCAATACCTCGCCATTCGCCGGGCGCGAAGGGAAGATGGGGACCTCGCGTCAGCTACGGGAACGTCTCTATCGCGAACTCCAGACGAACGTCGCTCTTAGAGTTGCTGATACCGAGCGAGCGGACAGCTTTCTCGTATCGGGACGCGGCGAGCTGCACCTTGCGATTCTGGTTGAGACCATGCGCCGTGAGGGCTTCGAGTTCGAGGTCTCGCGACCGGAAGTGATCACCCACGAGGTGGAGCGGGCCGTCCACGAGCCCTTCGAGCACCTCGTCATTGACACCAGCGAAGAGTACATGGGGTTCGTGACGCAGGCCATGTCGGCCCGCCGCGGCACCATGGCCAACATGGTGGCGTCGAGCAGTCATCTCAGGCTCGAGTTCACAATCCCGACGCGGGGCCTGATCGGCTTCCGGAACGAATTTCTTACCGCAACTCGCGGGAACGGCATCATGAGCAGCCTCTTTCTCGGCTACCGGCCGTGGGCGGGGGATATCACGAGCTATCGCATGGGCGCGCTGGTGGCGCTCGAAGAGGGTCAGGCGGTGTCGTACGGCCTCGCCAACGCTCAGGAACGCGGCACGACGTTCATCGAGCCGGGAACTCCGGTCTACGGCGGAATGATCGTCGGCCTCAACTCACGCGGGGACGACATCGTCATCAACGTGTGCAAGGACAAGAAGAAGACCAATGTCCGATCTTCTACTGCCGACATTCTGGTGCGCCTCACGCCCGCCACCATCCTCAGTCTTGAACAGTCGCTTGACTTTATCGACGACGACGAGCTGCTCGAGGTAACTCCGCGTAGCCTGCGGCTCCGCAAGAGGATCCTCAATCACGAGCAGCGCGGCAAGAAGCGCCGGGACGCGTGACAGAGTGGTCCGTCGACCGAAAGAGGCAGACTGGGCCATAATGCTGGGTATGACACCCCCGGGAGACGACGAGTCGAGGGCCGAGTTCCTTCCGCCGGCGACCATCCCGCGGTACGCCCTCGCCGGGCGGCAGCGCGGCGGCCCGATCCCCCGCGTTCTGTTGCTTCCTGCGGTGCGGCGGGGCGCAACAATTGTGGCGGCAGCGGTGGCGCTGGAAGTACTGGGTGCCCTAACGCGATCGCGACGCCATCCCGAGACTCCAGCCTTGGACGCCGGGCTCGAGATCAGCGTGCTGCGGTACGAACGCTGGGAGGTACGGTACTCGGGTCGGTCTCAGCGGGGCTGACCAAAGAGTGTCGGACCGCGACCCCCTCCTTGAGCGGTTCCGGTCCGCGGCGGCGTTAGTGGGCACCGAGGTGTGCCAGACCTCCCGTGAATCGCTCGTGGAGATCCTCGAACCTTTGGCCGAGGCAGGCGGCACGGGGCTGGACCACGACCTGCTGACGAGCTATCCGGAGGTCGCGCCGCTGGCGCGTCGATCCGAGGCCTGGCCGGCAGTCGCCATGTCCCTGGCCACACTGGCGGTAGCCGACACCGGAAGTCTCGCCCTGGCGGAGCAGGATCCGCAAGACCGGGCCAGGCGGGTGCTGTGCCGGCGCCACGTCGTCGTGGTTCCAGTCGAGAGGGTCGTGCCGTCACTGCAGGACGCGGCCGGTCCCATCCGGCGCTGGGCACGGGAGGGACGGGTGTACGTCACGCTCGTGACCGGTCCAAGCCGCACTGCCGACATCGAGAAGATCCTGACGGTCGGCGCCCACGGGGCCATCGAGGTCATTGCCGTCGTTCTCGATGACGGCGCCGGAGGGGGAGATGGAACCGTTTCCTGATCGCTATCGACGGGCGCTGGCCGATGAGCAGCTACGCCGCAATCTGCTGGAGTTCCAGCGCCACTGGCGCGCCACTCGCGACCGGGGCGTCGCCGGGCTACCCTACGATGAGCTACGGCGGAAGCTGGTCACCGTCAAGAATGAGGTCATTGCCGACCTCCCTGGCTGGGTTGAGACCTTTCGTCGGAATGCCGAAGCGGGAGGCGCGCACACGTATTTCGCGGCGAGCGCCGAGGATGCCGCGCGGTACGTGACCGACCTCGCCCAAGCCCGCGGCATCCGTGTGGTCACCAAGTCGAAGTCGATGCTCAGTGAGGAGATCCACGTCAACGATGCCCTGGGCCGCGAGGGCATCGAGCCTATCGAAACCGATCTCGGCGAGTGGATAGTCCAGCTGGCCGGCGAGCGCCCATCACATATAGTGGCTCCGGCCGTGCACAAGAACCGCCGGCAGGTGGCCGATTTACTCGAGCGCGTGATTGGCGAGCCGGTCGACCACGAGGACATCGGCCAGCAAGTGGCGGCGGCCCGCCGGCACCTACGCAACCTCTTCTTCGCGGGCGGAATGGGGCTCTCGGGCGCAAACGCGATAGTTGCCGAGTCCGGAACAGTCGTACTCGTTACCAACGAGGGGAATGCTGAGCTCGTCACGAGCCTTCCTCCCATTCACGTTGTGCTGGCCGGCATCGAGAAGCTCGTACCCACGGTCGAGGATGCCATGACCGTTCTGGAGCTGCTCGCGCCCAGCGCAACGGGACAGCGGGCCACATCCTACGTCACATTCATTAGCGGCCCGGACTCGCCGCAACGAGAGCTGCATATCGTCCTGGTCGACAATGGTCGCTCGGCGATGGCTGCGTCGCCGCTCTTTCGCGACGCCCTGCGTTGCATCCGCTGCGGATCCTGCGCCTCCGTCTGCCCCGCTTACGGCGTCGTCGGGGGGCACGTCTTCGGCCACGTCTACACCGGTGCCATCGGGCTCGTGAACACGCCGTTCCATCACGGTCTGCAGGCGGACGCCGGTCCGCAGAGCCTGTGTGTATCCTGCAATGCCTGCCAGACAGTGTGCCCGGTCGACATACCGCTGCCCCGTCAGATTCTGGACACGCGCGCCGAGGTCGTCGAAGCGCAGCGCTCGTCCGCACTGGTCGGTTTCGGTCTCGCAATGTGGTCGCGGCCTCGGATCGCGCACGCGCTCCTGCGGACTTCCGCGCTCTTGCAGGTACCGGTGCGGCGCGACCGCTTTGTCGAGCCTCCTTTTCTCGCACGGTGGACGTCGTGGCGCACACCACCCGCCCTCGCCCGCCGACCGTTTCGCGACGACATCGCCCGGATGCCAGAGCCGACGCCTATTGCAACAGGTCCGGCTCTCTCACCGGCGCCGTCGGCTGTTGAGGGGTTCCCCGGACCGGTTCCCGGGCCCGCGTGGCCGCTTGCCGGTGTAGCCGTCGCGTACTTTGTTCAGTGCCTGACCGACTGGCTATACCCGGAAATGGGAAGGGCGATCGTGCAGGTGCTGCGAGATCTGGGCGCCACCGTCGCAATCCCCCGCGCACAGCACTGCTGCGGGCTGCCCGCGATCGACAGCGGCCACCCGGATCGGGCAAGGGGAATGGCCCGCCACACGATTTCCGTTCTCGAGGCATGCGACACCGAGTACGTAGTCACCGGGGGCACGAGCTGCGCCGTCGCCTTCTCCCACGATTACGTCCACCTCTTCCGTGACGACGCTGCGTGGCGCGCGCGGGCGGAACGGCTTGCCGCGCGCACGCGGGACTTCACCACCTTCCTGCTCGAGGTAGGCACGCTTCCCGAGATTCCGGCGCAGCCGCAGCCGATCCGTGCCGTCTATCACTATTTCTGCCAGTCGTACAACGTCCTCGGTTTCCGGGAGGAGCCGTTCCGTCTGCTGCGCGACATCTGCGGGCTGGAGATTGAGCCAATGCCCGAGGCGAACGTCTGCTGCGGCTTCGGCGGATCGGTATCGGTCAACCGGCCCGAGCTGTGCCGGCACATCCTCGAGCGCAAGCTCGACAATCTCGACCAGTGCAACGTGCCACTTCTGGTAACCGACAATCCCGGGTGCATCATGCACCTGCGTGGTGGCATCAATGCCTCTGGGCGCCGGGTCCGTGTGCGGCACACCGCGGAGATAGTGGCCGAGAGGCTTGCCGAGGCGGCCGCCGGCGGGAAGTCTGCCGCAGTGTGATGGATCTTTCTCCCCCTGATCTCATCGAGCGTGCCAGGGCCGTGCTGCGCGGGAACGACCTCGGCACATCCACCAAGCCGTCACCGACGCTGTATCCGCACCAATGGAACTGGGACTCCTGCTTCATCGCCATCGGCCTCTCACATGTCGATACCGGGCGGGCCGCGGAAGAGATACGCTCGCTACTCCGTGGGCAGTGGCGCAACGGTATGGTGCCGCAGATCGTCTTCAATCCGAACGCGACGGGCTACTTCCCTGGACCCGAAGTCTGGCAGTGCGAGCGCTCACCCGATGCACCGGCCGGCGTCAGAACATCGGGGATCACAGATCCCCCGGTACTTGCGATCGCCGCGCTGGCGGTATGGGAGAACGCACCGGACAAGTCGGCCGCGCGAGCCTTCTTGCGCGAGGTGTTCCCACGCATCCTCCATTTCCATCGATTTCTGTACGAGCAACGGAACCCGGATGGTGATGGGCTGATCGTGGTCGTCCATCCGTGGGAGTCCGGCCTCGACAATTCACCGCCGTACCTGGACGCCGGAAAGCGCGTGCACCTCACCTACCAGCCACAGTATGAGCGGCTAGATCTCTTGCATGTCCCGGCACAGAACCGACCCAGTAACAAGGACTACGACCTGTTCGTCTGGCTCCTCGAACAGATGCGGGCAGTCAACTGGAATCAGAGGCTGTACCTGGAGAGAGCGACGCTTCAGATCCAGGACGTGCTGTTCAACGCGATCCTCAGCCGTGCCAACGCCGCGCTGGCTGCGATTGCCGGGATAGTCGACGAGTCGCCGGAACCTGCCGAAGCGTGGCGGCGGGAAACTGTCCGAGCAATCAACGACAAGCTTTGGGATGAGACGGCGGGAACGTACTATAGCTACGATCGCGTGGCGGGACGCCTACTGCGCGACGACACTATCGGCTCTTTTCACACGCTGTTCGGCAACGTGCCCGGTCCCGACCGGGCCACCCGGCTAGTGCAATCGCACCTGCTGGATGAAAATCGATACTGGCCACGCACCGGCATTCCGGTCCCGACCACGGCACTGGATTCACCCTGGTTCAACGCGGAGAACTACTGGTTGGGACCAGTGTGGGTCAACACCAACTGGATGGTGCTGAAGGGGTTGCTTGAGTACGGATTCGTCGACATCGCGGCGTCGCTCCGCGCCCACACACTTCAGTTGGTGAATCGATCCGGCTTCCGCGAGTACTTCAACCCCCTCACCGGGGAAGGCTACGGCACCGGCGCGTTCAGCTGGACCGCCGCGCTCACGATCGACCTTCTGTCGGAAACACCATCCGGATCGGATAGGTCGTGACCCAGCCGGTGTCGAGTCGTATCTCCACCAGCGCTGTCCCGTCTGGACCCTCGCGCACGCCGAGCGCCACCCCGCGCCATTCACGCCGGTCCGGGGTCCGAACGATCACCCGCTGTCCCGGCTGCGGTGCCTCGCTGCCGTCCACGGCCGTTATCCTTCAGTCCTCGACATGCCTGCCAAGGAGCAGGGCGGCATTCGATCCCCCGAACCCGAACGAACAGGACAGCGCGTAGTCGACCTGCGCCGCCAAGCCGTCCGGCGAAAGCAGGTTCAGATCGCAGGCCGGATCGGGGCTGCACAGATTCACGGTCCCCGGGAGCCGCGCCCGGTCGAGGGCGAGCGCCGTGACCGCAGCCTCGATTGCACCCGATGCGCCAAGCGCGTGGCCGAAGGCGCCCTTGGTCCCGCTGACCGGAACCGTACCCCCGGACTCGCCGAGCGCCCGGCGGATCGCGCAGCTCTCGGCCCGGTCGCCGAGTGGCGTGCCCGTGGCATGCGCGTTCACGTAGCCAAGACGGGCGGCGGGCGTTCCAGCGTCCTGCAGGGCGAGCTCGATGGCCCTGGTGGCGTCGGAACCATCCGGCCGGGGCGCCGTCATATGAAACGCATCGTTACTCTGGCCAAAGCCACAGAGCTCCGCGTAGATGCGAGCGCCTCTTCGGCAGGCCGCCTGCCTCTCTTCCAGCACGAGCAGTGCGGCCCCCTCGCCCATTACAAAGCCGTCGCGGTCACGGTCGAACGGGCGTGAGGCGGCGGGCGGGTCGTCGTTTCGACACGACATGGCTTTGATCAAGGAAAATGCCCCGAATGTAAGGGGTGCAAGCGGCGCTTCCACTCCCCCTGCCAGCATCAGGTCGGCTTCGCCGCTCTGGATCGTTCGGAAGGCCTGGCCGACTGCCATCGCGCCCGAGGCACACGAGTTTGCGTTCGCCAGGTTCGGGCCGCGCAGTCCGAGCTGGATCGCGATATTCGCCCCGCTGGCTCCGCCGTACACGGCAATGGCAAGAGTCGGTCCCACGGCGCGCACGCCGGATTCGAGATAGGCTGTGTGTTGCTCCTCACCGTAGGCCACGCCCCCCAGCGCCGAGCCGAGTGAGACACCGGTGCGGGTCCGATCCATCCGTTCCAGATCGATGTCCGCATCGCTCACTGCCTGCCAGGCACTCGCGACACCAAACTGCGCGAAGCGATCGAGACGGCGGGCGATGCGCGAGTCGAACCAGTCGGCGGGATCGAAGTCGTCGATCTCGGCCGCGAGATGGGAGCGAAAGGGCGAAGGGTCGAAGCGCGTGATGCGGCGCACGGCGCTGCGACCCGCGATGGCACCGCGCCAGAGTCCATCAGCGCCGTGTCCGAGCGGTGTGACGGCGCCGATTCCCGTTACGACGACTCGCCTGCGCCGTTCTTCGTTTCTCACCGTCTCTCCTCGCCCCCTCGGGTGCGCGCCACCACAACCTCTCTCATACGCTACCGGGCTCTTCTCCGCCTAGTGAGGAGCTTGCTCGGCCTCACGCTTGAGTCCGCGCAGCGTCCGGTCCGCGACATGGCTCACGAAGACTCGGCCCGTCACCCAACGCGCGAGCGGAAAGCGCAGCCAGGGGCGTAGATAGCGCAGGTCATGCAGGATACGTGCCTGCACGCCTCTATCGCACCGCTCCAGCTGCCATTCGACCCGCATTCCCCTGGTTACGCCGCCGACATGCAGATAAAGGATCCGCCCCTCTTCCGGTCGCAGCTCCTGAGTCGACGTCCAGCTCACTGGAACACCGGTACGTCGGGCGGCCATCTTTACTGTCCTGGACGAAGATCGGTCCGGCGCCGGACCATGGATCACGCGCACGTAGCGGTAGTGTCCGAGGAAGCGTGGCCACGCCACGACGTCGGCCGCGAGCTCGAACACCGTCGAGATATCTGATTCGATAGTGATCGTGTTGATCGTTGCGTCGATCGGAGAGCCCTCCTCCCTCTCGAGTCCCTCAGGGGCGCAGCGCCGACCACAGTACGGAGGGCCGAAGAAACTCCGCGGCGTCCGAGAGGTCGCCGAGCGCGAGCCGCAACCGCTCCGCCGGAACCTCGCGGGCGTTCAGCCGGGGGATCGCGTAGTCGAGCAGAGCCGGGCACTGGACGAAACCCTGAACGATCGCGGACACCGCCTCCTTGCTCCGAAATGTGGCGCGCTGGAGGTCAGCATAGATCCCCAGGACTTCACCGCCCGCGGCTCCCCGCTCTAGCGCTCGGTGCGCTACGTCTGCCGCCACCTCGGCTCCGCGCAGCGCCCGGAAGATTCCCTCGCCGGTGAATGGGTCGAAGAAGCCGGCGGCGTCCCCGACCAGCAGTGCGCCAGATGTCCAGATCCGCGCCCGCCGAGCGCCGATCGGAACGATGCCGGTAACGGGAGACTCCCGGCGAGCGTCCGCGAGCAAGTCACGGAGTTCCGGATTCCGCCCGATCCAGTCTTCGAAAAATTCAGTCGCGCTCCTCCGGGCACGCGCTAACGCATCGGCGTGCGTTACCACCGCGACGTTGAACAGCCCGTCCGGAAGCGGTGCAACGCCGCAATACCCGCCGCGCGCCACGTACATGCGGCCGTAGTCAGCCAGGAGAGGTACGTTGCCGCCATAGTAGGCCACGAGCCCGAGTCTCACCGGCCAGCGCGGTTCCCTCACGATATTCAGCGAGCGGGCCAGCGTCGAGTGCGCGCCGTCGGCAATGATCGTCAGGCGGCTTCTGAAGACAATCTCTCGCCCGGATGCCGAGCCGCGCACGCCCTGCACGGTCCCGCCCTCGACGATGGGCTCGCGAGTCACGGTGCCCTCGTGAACGGTCGCGCCGCGCGCGGCAGCGAGCTCGAGCAGCGCTGCGTCCAGTCGCAGGCGCTGCAAGGTCCTGGCGCAACGCGCTGTTCCCCGGTACGTGTACTGGACGCGAAACACCCGCCCGCGGGGCGACGTGATCTCCATACCCCGCACCTGCAGCGGCCGGGCCCCGCGTATCGCGGCATCCGCCCCGAGGCGAACGAGCGCATCCTCGGTGCCCGGACTCATGTACTCTGCACAGGTCTTTCGGCGCGGAAAGCGTGCCCGGTCGAGCAAGGCAACGCGGTACCCCACAGCAGCGAGCAATCCGGCGGTCGCCGCGCCGGCCGGCCCGGCACCCACTACCGCAACATCGCAACGCTCTGCCACGCCGTTTCAGCCCTTGACCGCGTACAGGGTGAGCCGGAACGGCCAGCACTGCTCCACCCTGCAGTGCTCCAGACGGGCGGATGCGGCGAGTGAGCGCACCTCGTCCGGCGTGTACGCCCGCAGGACCGACAGCGGCCCGTCATGGCGAGTGACGCGGTTCGAGGCGACCGTCCTGGTAACGAGCCACGCAGCCACGTAGCCGGCGCGACAGCGTCGGAGGTCACCGACCACGACGGCGCGGTTCGCCACGCGCCACATCTCGGATAGCACGGTGATCGCATCGGCAGCGCCGAAGTGGTGCAGCACGAGGCTGCACAATACGACGTCAAAGGAGGCGTCGGGAAAGGGCAGCCGTCGAGCATCGCCCAGCTCGAGCCTCACCGGGAGATCGCCGATGTGGCGGCGTGCCTCGTCGAGGATTTCCGCACTCAAGTCAAGTGCCGTGACCCGAAGGTCGAGCCCGCCTGTTTTGCTGCGTCGCAGCAACGCGCGCGGTATATCCCCAGAGCCGGTGCCGACATCGAGCACACTCGCCCTCTTCGCTCCGCTAACCGCGCGAAGCACGAGGCGCTCGGCGATTGTCGCTCCTCCGAACCAACGGTTGATGAAACGAATGTCGCGCAGGTTGGCCGTCAGATCGGCCGGAATGGACCCAGGATTGTCGAGGAGCTCGGGAGCGTCTCGCCGCGGGAGGACAACCATGCGGATCGGACCGCGGCGCGTCAGGCGAGCGCCGCCGGGTGCCGTAGCTCCCGCGCGGTCGACTTCAGATCGGTATCCGCCTGAATAAACACGTTCAGCGGTCGGCCCGGTACGATGTTTCGATCGTAAGGCAGTCCGTGTGCCTGAGCCCAGGTCACGTAGGCACTCTCGATGGCATTGCACATATCGTCGAGAGCGATGCTGACCTGGAACAGGTTTACATTCGGATCGATCGAGTCGCGATTGTCAATCACGTCAGGTATCCGGCATTCCGACTGCTCGCGCCGGAAGTACTTGACGACGCCGGTTCCATCTCCACTCTGAAACGCTTGCTTGAATGCCAGGTACGTCGGCCGGATCTCGGCATACCCCAGTCGAACCTGTTGCAAATCCTGCTGGGTGTATGCTTGCGTACCACGGCAGCCGGTGAGGAAGAGGGCGATACCGGTGAGGACGATCAGCTTGCGCATCGCAGCATATTCTATCGGCTGGTCCGTCGCCCGAGGTTCTCTGAGAGTACGCGGCTCTGCTGTGTACGAACGACGATGAACTCTCCGCACGCGCCCAACCTCGCCTACTACGACGCTGTTGCCCGCGACTACAGCCTCTTCTTCCGCGACTTCGACCACAGCATGGAGGCTGAAGGCGAGTGGCTCGACGCGCTGCTGAAACAGCGCGGCGCGCAGTCGGTACTCGACGCCTCCTGCGGGACCGGGCGCCAGGCGATTCCGCTGGCTCGCCTCGGCTACGAGGTGGTCGGCGCCGATCCGAGCAGTGAGATGCTCGCGGTCGCGAGCGAGACGGCTCAAAGGCTCGGGGTCGATCTCCGTCTCGTGCCGGCATCGTTCACGGAGCTGCCCGGCCGGCTAGGTACCCGGTTCGACCTGGTGATTTCCATGGGAAACGGCATGTGCAACCTCACCGGGAGGCAGGAGATCCGGGCAGCGCTGAGCGCGCTGCGGCGGTGCTGCCGTCCCGAAGGCGCATGCCTGATCGGTATCAAGGACTTCGATCAGATCCTCAGCGCGCGACCTCGGTTCAACATGTCAAAGTCGTCCGCCGTGCCTGGTTGTCGCGGGACTATTGTCGAGATCTGGGACTACGGCACTCAAGAGCTGGTCGTGACCGCCCACATTCTGCGGGCTCGCTCCTGTGGAGCAGCACTCTGGTGGACGAGCCGGCCGGCCACGACCCACGAGTACCCGCTGACTGAGCGCGAGCTGCGCACCACGGCTGCCGAGGTAGAGTTCGTTTCCGTCACACGACTTCCGCACCCCGCCGAGGCAGTGTTCCTGCTGCTACCCTGACAGCGTGCCTTCCTCCCCATACGGCGCACCCGGCGCGATATCCATGGCCAAATCCCCGGTGCGGGGAGATACCTGGCTTTGCAAGCGGCCGGGGTCTCGAGTAGCGTGAATGGACACGATGGGACCATCGGCTT
>DATGJB010000131.1:0-12177 GCA_035295425.1 Chloroflexota bacterium
GGCGGTATGGAGTGGCCGACTTTTACTCGGCCGTTTGGCCGGGTCCTTCCTTGGCGATCACAAGAATAGCTCGACATTGGATTTGAGCCAGAAATAGAGGTGGTATTGACCTAGCACGTCGTTGGGGACGCATATGATGAAGCCTTGGTTAGTTGCCGCTGGCGGCACGCTTATGGCCACCACACCAATGGTGGCTCGGCTCGTCATCATGACTGACCCCGCCGGAAACAACGTTGCAGAACTGCGCGCCAGGCCCAGCTCGGTTATCTGGGCTGCCGAATCCTCGATGAACATCGTGCCCGACTTCGTCAGATCGGTAGGCGTGTACCAGGTCACGGCCCCGCCCTGCCAGTATGCTGCCACATCCCTCGATGGCGTGCCGCCCCCCAGGGTCTTCACGGTGTCGCCAATTGCCGCAACCTGCCAACCCTCCGGAATCGGCCCGAGCTCCGAATCCACCATCCGGGCGCCCTCGTGGCCCGGGAACCGGAACTCGACGAACCATTCGCGGTAGATCGCCTGCGCCATCTCTTCGAGGATCTGGATGCGGCGGGTGTTGTTCTCGATCAGGTCGTCGTAGGCGGAGAGGATCGAGGCGATGCGGCGCTGGGTGGACAAGACGGGAAGTTTCGGTAACTCCAATAGCCTTATGTCGCCCATGTTGAGGTGCGGAACGGTGGACCCATTCGAGAGGGCTTCCATACGGCCGCGCAACTCGGGGCCCGAAAGCAGGTAGTTAAGATACAGCGGCTCAATCAGTCCTTGGTTGGGCCGGAGGAGGACAGTCCGTTGCCCCAGACACGGCTCGGCTCCAGGCGGAATTATGCCGACGTTACCGACAGGCGCCTCCCTCGCTAGAATTAGGTCGCTAGGTTTGGGCACCGCCCGAGCAGTCCAGGACCGATAGGCGGCTTCGCCGACTCGCAGTGCACTCCGGAGATTGAGCTTGCCCCTTTCAATGTCGGTCGTGCGCACCATCGGATAACCCTCGGGTGCCTTCGGTGCCGTCTTGTGCTCACTATCGATGATCAGTTCGCACACGTCGGCTAATGTCGTCACGGGTCCCTCGACAGAATGAAAGCCGCGCCCTCGGCAATTTGGGCTTGCAGGGGGGCGGCCTCGACGCCTAATCGTTCCAGTTCCTCGACTAGCTCCTCGAACCGCACGGCGAAGTCGAATCCATCATCAACCCCGGCCGTCACGCCAACGTAGCGACCGGGATTCAGCGACCATCCCTGCGCCTCGATCTCGGCGAGAGTCGCGACCTTGCAGAGGCCGGGGACGCCGGAATAGCTGCCATCCGGGAAGTTCTGCGCTACCAGTTCATCCGAACCGACCCGCCGTTCGGACTCCTCGCCGCGATACATCCGGGCGACGTTGGCGAGGAACTCGATCTGTTCGGGGAGGAAGTCGCGGTGCGCGCGATCGATCTGGTGGAAGATCTTGCGGGCGTCGATGAAGAGGACCGTGTCCGCCCGGTCGGTGTCTCGCTTCCCGCGGTCGTAGAACCAGAGCGTGCAGGGCAGCGTCACGGTGTAGAAGAAGTTCGAGGCGATGGACACGACGATGTCGATCGCCCGGTCCTCGATCAACTTGCGGCGGATCTCGAGCTCCGAGCCGCCCGCGTCGGCGGCGGAGTTGGCCATGACGAAGCCGGCGCGGCCGCGCTCGTTGAGCGCAGAGTAGAAGATCTGCATCCACAGGTAGTTGGCGTTGTCCGACCGCGGCAGGCCGAAGGGAAAGCGCCGATCGTCCGCCAGCCTGGTCTTGTCCACCTTGTTGACGTTGAACGGCGGATTGGCCATCACGTAGTCGAACTGGCCGACGGAGTCGAAGGCGTCCTCGTAATAGGTGTTGGCCTGGCGCACCTGGCCACCCAGGCCATGAACCGCGAGGTTCATCCGGCAGAGCTTGACCGTCTCCTCGATCCGCTCCTGCCCGTAGATCGAGAGGCGATCGCCGCCGGAGGCGCGATGCTCCTCCACGAAGCGGGCGCTCTGCACGAACATGCCGCCCGAGCCGCAGGCGGGATCGAGGATGCGGCCGTGGAAGGGCTCGATGATCTCGACGATCAGCCGGACGATCGAGGTGGGCGTAAAGAACTGGCCGCCCTTCTGCCCCTCCGCCATCGCGAACTTGCCGAGGAAGTACTCGTAGACCTTACCGAAGCCGTCGCCGTCGATGTCGCCCAGGACCGCGTTCACATTCCGCATGAGTGTCGCGAGGGTGGCGTTGGTCAGCACGTTGTAGCTACGCGGCAGGACGCCCCGTACCTCCTCGTTCTCCTCCTCGATCGCCTTCATGGCGTCGTTGACCGCCTGGCCGAGGTTCGCGCCCTCCGGCAGGTTCAGCAGACGTCCGAAGCGGGCCTGCTCCGGGAGGTACATTACGCCCCGCGCCTGGTAGTCGGCCTTTCCGATCTGCCGCCGGCCCGTGCTCTGACCGGGCAGCTCCGCCGCGGCGGCCGCGAACCGGTTGTCGGCGTACTTCAGGAAGATCAGTCCCAGCACCGGCACCGAGTACTCCGACGCCTTGAGCCCCGAGTTGGCCCGCAGCTCGTCGGCCGAGTCCCAGAGGCGGTTCTCGATGTCGTGGATGTCCACTGTCTGTCCGGCCACGCTCTCTTACCTCGTGCTCAGTGTGGGATCGAGGGTACGGTTGCTCATTCGCTGGGGCACCGACAGCCGTAGGGCACCCGGGGCCGTCCCCACAGGGGAGTGGCTGGGGATCGCGCAAGCTTGCGTCTCGATCAGGCGCCGATTCAGAGTTTCGCCGGTGCGCATCTGGCGTGTCAATCCGGCCCGTGTCCCGGCGTCGCCGGACCAGCCCCAGTGCTCCCCAATACCGTCACATGGTGCCCCCCTCGCTCGCCTTCCCAGAGCTGGTCGGTGCACCATCGGCGCAGGAGACTCTTCCATAGCTGCGAGTTCTCGAACGTCTCTTCGTCGGCGCTGAAGACGTTGAAGACCGACCGGGAGGCCACCAGGATCAGCTTGTGCTTGGCCCGGCTGAGCGCAACCGTGAGGCGGCGGGGATCGAGCAGGAACTCGCTGGAGAAGAGCAGGTAGTCCGGATCGCTTTCGGTGGCGCTGACCATGATCGCCTCGCGCTCGTCGCCCTGGAAGCGCTCGACGGTGTCGACGGCCGAGAGGGTGACCGCGCCCGTGGCAGGATCGACCACGGTGAGGCAGGGAACCGCCTCCTGCAGGGCGGCGCGCTGCGCGCGGTGGGGCACGACCACGCCCAGACCGTGGCGGGGCTCGAGGTTGTAGGGCGGCCCGGCAAGGGCTTCCAGCACCGGCGCGATGAGCCGACGCTCGAACTCGTTGCGCACCATGCTCCCTTCCTCGTCGTGCACCACCACCACGATAGTGTGCTCGGGGTCGAGTACCGCCGCCACGAAGGGATCGTCGTGCGAAGCGGCCTTGAGCTTCTGATCACGGCGGGAGAAGTACGGGATGCCGTCGCGCTGGTAGATCTCGTGGCGCAGGAAGGCCGCCATGTCGGCGTGGAGACGGAAGCTCTCCGCCAGCTTGATCATCGGCGGATCGAGCGGCAGCAGGGACAGGAACAGCGATTCGTAGGAGCGAAACTCCTGAAACGTGCGGCGCCGCTCGCGCGACCAATCGTGCTTGACGATCGGCGGCATCTGGCGGTGATCGCCGACCACGACCAGCCGTCCGTCCTCTTTGAGGAGAAGTGCCGTCATCACCGCTTCTGGCAGGTTCATCTGCGACGCCTCGTCGAGCACCAGGCAGTCGCACAGGCCGAGGCCGAATAGTCCACGGTCGCGGTCCTTGAGCATGCGGTAGACGCCGCCCGGTGCGGCCGCCACGATGCAGTGGCGCGCGGCGGCGACGACATCGAAGGCGAGCGGCTCGCCGGCACGCCGCTCCCGCTTCGGCCGCAGCCACGCGACGCCCTCCGGTGGCGCGGTGCGTCCCATCGCCCGGAAGAGTGGGACGTCGAGCAGCCGCTCGTCCAGATAGCGGTCGAAAATGTCGGGTTGCCGCGCGCGGAGCTCGCCGAGCAGATTCTGCACGTGGCAGATGTTGCGGAGCAGGACATCGGTGGCGGCGTGGGTCCTGGCGCAGACCAGCACCCGGTAGTCGAGGCCCGCGGCCATCGCGCCCTGCAGGCGGGCGAACAGGGCAAAGGCGGTCGAGTAGCTCTTGCCGGTGCCGGGCGGCCCCTGCACCAGCAGCGTTGGCGCGTCGCCGTGGCCCGCGATGTAGTCGCGCTGCCGCTCGTCGAACGGATGAATCGCGCCGGCCTGCTCCAGCGCCTCGAGTCCCTCCAGGAAGCGCCGCTGCGCCCGGGCCGCGACCGCCGGCCACGTTACTGCCGCGTCACGGCGTGCCAGCCGGTCGTAGAGGGCGTTGTGCCCGCCGGGCAGCTCGGCCTCGAGCCGGCTCAGCTCCTCGGTGACCGCGGCGCAGTAGGAGCCGTACCAGTCGTTGGGATCGGGGTCCAGCGTGTAGCAGGTGTCGTTCAGCAGTGGCCGCTCGTCGATCGTGCTGAAGGCGAAGCCTCGGGCAGCTTTCCCTTGCGATTCCTGCATCTCAACCTCGACGACGGCGCTCCTCGCACGGTTTTCGCCATCGCGCTCGACGGTGATCCGGCGCAGCCTCACCCGCATCCCGTAGAGCATCTGCTTTGGTGTCGGCTGGAACCTGACGCGCTCCGCCGCGGGCAACCGGGAGTCGTCGGTCCAGCGCTCGAAGAGGACGAGGCTGTCGCCCTCACGGAAGCTGGAGAGGCCCAGGATCTCGTCGAGATCGCAGTCGATTCCAGCACTCTCCAGCCGCAGCCGGAAGACGGCTCCGGCCTGTGACCAGCCGCATTCATCCCGCTGCTCCTTTGACAGCCGGACCTGCTTTGCCTCCGGATGCTCGGCCCGCCATTCCTCCCGGTAGCGATCATGCAGCACCTTGCGCCGGGCGTTCTCACGGTTTCGCTCCGCCACCTCCGGATCCTGATCGTTCTCGCAGTAGCGGACGATGAGGGTTTCTCCCGCCAGAACCCTCCGCTCCGGCGGCATCTGGCGGAGAGTCTTCCACTGCGCGAGCTCGACGTGTCGCTCGACGATCACGAACTCATCAAGGGCCTGGGCGAGCGATTGCGCCTTGCCGTCGAAGACGGCGAGAGCGGGCAGCTCAAAGCATCGCTTCTCGGTGTACTTGTTCCCCGGGAAGTCTTTGGCCACTCGCTCCATCGCCTCCAGCCGCCGGGCGTGGAAGCCGCGCAGTAGCTCCGGCGTAGCGCCCCGGTAGCTCGCGAAGTCGTCCCTGGCGGCCGCCGATTCCGGAAGCTCTGCCCAGGCGGCGTAGGCGTACTCGAGCGGGATCTGGCTGTTGAAGCGTGCCCGGCTGGTGTACCAGGGGTTCTCGTCGCGGGGCGGCTCGTCGAACTTGCCCCAGAAGTCGAACATCCGGGTGCGGAAGAGCTCCCGGTACTGCTCCGGCTGGTTCCAGTCGAACGCGAGGTAGGCGGCCACTGCCTGGAGCGACTGGCAGACCATCGGGTAGTTCTTGAGCTCGCGGATCTCCTGGTCGAGGAAGGTTGCGATCGGGGAGTCGAAGGCGGCGAGCTGGGTCACGAAGTCGTAGAGCGGCGTCGCCTCGAGAATGCTGGTGAAGTGACGGGCCAGCGCGTCGAGCAGGAGACGCTGCTCGAAGTGGTTGAAGAAGATGAGATGGATCGGGGCGCGAGGACGTCCCTCCTCGTCCGGCGCCGCCACCTCGACGATGGTCCGCATTAGCTCCTGGACGAAGCGCACCATGAGCTCGCGCTCCGCCTCGGCGGTGGTCGGAGGATGGTCGAGAAGGTGGACGAGGCTCCGGCGCCGGTGTGGTGGCTCGATTCCGCCCTCCGAACCGGCGACCAGGGCGCCGATCAGGTAGATGCGGTCGTGCAGGTAGTCGTGCTGAGCGTCGATGTAGACCCGCATCAGGTTGGGATTCTGGTTCGCGTTACTAAAAGGAAGGGATCCGTAGCCGGAGTGGGGAAGGGACGACGAGGCTTCGATCGGGTCCTTCTTCCACTTCCGGTAGTAGCGGGCGCGGGAGATCATCTCGTCGAGGCGGGGACCGACCGGCCAGGTGGCGGCGAGCTGCCGGACCAACGCTTCCTTCCCCGGTACGGGCGCGAGCGATCGGCGTCCGTCGCCGTCCGCCCCGAGCTCTTTGAGCGCCGCAAGCTCGCGCATGGTGGAGATGCCGCTCCGGCGGAGGGCATTCTTCTCCTCCGGCGAGAGGTAGGGCAGGAGCGACAGGTCGTCGCGCTCGGCAGTCCACTTCAGGCAGAGCTCGTTGTAGAGGCAGCCGTCGCACTTGTAGGCGAGCGCGAAGGGCAGATCCTCGAGGGGCGTGGCGGCCACCCGGGAGGCGGTGGATTCGGAATCGGTGACCAGCTCGCGCACCGACCCCAGGTAGCTGTCGGGATCGCCCACGATCTCCAGGAAGCCGTCGCGCGTGCCGAACATCGCCTCGGCGGCATCCCGCTGCCGGTCGCGCTCGGCGATCTCTTCTAGCGACAGTCCGGCGTCTTCACCGGCCGGTCCGCGATAGAGGATGCCCATGGCGATGCTGGCCCAGGGCAGCTCGGCCTGCTCGAACAGCGCAGTCAGCATCTCGAGGTAGAAGGCGACCTGCAGCCGGTGCTCGATCCGGGGGGCAGTCGAGCTCTTCATGTCGGCGATCAGGATCTGGAGGGCGCCGTCGCCGTCGCGTTCCAGGCGCAGGAGGTCGACATCGCCGGTGAGCAGCCAGTCGCCGAGTCGCACCGCAAGGCGCGGCTGCAGCAGGACGACGGTCTCGCCCGGTGCAAGCTCGCGCGCCAGCCGCACGACTTCGGCGTTGTCTTCCGGCCGCTTCCCGGCGTGGGCGAGGTCGGTGGCGAAGTTGACCTTCCAGTGGCGCTGCCCGATGGCCCGCTCCACGGTTGCCTCGAAGACGGCGCCGGAGCGGGTCAGTAGGGGCGGGATCGACTGCGGGCGAACGCCGTAGTCATAGAGGAAGCGCTGGCCGTTGATGCGCTCCTGGAGGCGGAGCCGGAGGTAGCGCTGGCACTGGTCGAGGCGAATGAACTGTGCGACGTCGGTCGGCGAAATGCGGCGCGGCTCGCCATCATGCCGCGGCGGCACCACTCCGTTCTCGACCACGCCTCTCTCCTCCCGCCTGTGGCCTGTAGTCTAGCACTCTCTCAAGATGAGGTGCCTGCCGGCAGATTCGAGAGGTTTCTAGACAAATCGCGCCGCTGCGAAGAGAATCGAGCATGTCGGACCCTGCGCTGCCTCCTCTCCGCATCCATCTACTCGGCGGCTTTCGGGTCTCGGCAGGCACTCGCTCCGTCGCTGCCGATTCCTGGCGGCTCCGTAAAGCTGCCACTCTCGTCAAGGTCCTCGCTCTCAGCACCGCCCACCGCCTTCACCGGGAGCAGCTCCTCGATCTGCTCTGGCCCGAGCTCGATCCCAGCGCTGCGGCCAATAACCTCCACCAGGCGCTTCACGTGGCGCGTCGGGTTCTTGCCGTTGCTCCCGGCCCGAGCTCGCCGCACCTTCGCCTCCAGGACGATCTCCTGCTTCTCGGGCTGCCGGGGACCTTCTGGATCGATGTGGAGGCATTTGAGACGTCGGCAGCGGAGGCGCGGCGCACGGGTGACCGTGACACGTATGAAACGGCGATCTCCCTCTACGGCGGTGATCTCCTGCCTGAAGATCTCTACGAGGAGTGGACTGCCGACCGGCGAGAAGGTCTTCGCGGTCTCCACCTGGCGCTACTGCTCGAGCTGGCGGACCTGCACGAGGCTGAAAACCGGCCGGGCCAGGCCATCGAGACGTTGCGGCGTGCGGTAAGCAGTGATCCGGCGCTGGAGGAGGCGCACGTCCGTCTGATGTGGCTCTTCGCTCGAGCTGGCCAGCGTCATCAGTCGCTCCGTCAGTACGAGCAGCTGCAGCAGGCCCTGCGGCAGGAGTTAGACGCCGAGCCGGAAGAGACGACGCGACAGCTCTTTCAGCGGATACTGGCTGGACAGCTGTCCTCGGCAGTCACCGTATTGGGTCAGACGGCTCCAGCGCGGGTGGCGCAGGCTCCACGAGAAGTCCGCCGCCACAACCTGCCGGCCGCGCTCAGCAGCTTCGTCGGGCGGGAGCCGGAAATCGCCGAGGTAGAGCGACTGCTAGGCATGACCCGCTTACTCACGATTACGGGAGCGGGAGGCGTGGGTAAGTCGCGGCTGGCCTTACACGTGGCCGGTAAGGCAGTGGAGCGCTTCCGGGACGGGGTGTGGTTGGTCGAGCTGGCTCCGCTCTCCGATCCAGCACTCGTGCCACGAGCAGTGGCCGGTGTTCTCGACGTCGCCGAGCAAGCCGGCCAACCCCTGAACACGACGCTGACGAGCGCCCTCGAGGCGAAGCAGCTCCTCCTGATCCTGGATAACTGCGAGCATCTCGCCGACGTCTGCGCCGGCCTGGCCGAAATGCTCTTACAGTCATGCCCTCGACTCCAGGTCCTGGCAACCAGCCGGGAGGGACTCGGGATTGCCGGTGAGATGAGTAAGCCCGTACCACCGCTCTCACTTCCCGATCTCAGATTCCCTCTGGGCGATCTCCCATCGGCCGACGAGCTGCTCGGCTGTGAATCGGTGCGGCTCTTCGTCGAACGGGCTCAGTACCGCCAGCCGGCTTTTGTTCTGACGGCGCACAACGCGCCGGCCGTCATCCAGATATGCAGGCAGCTTGACGGTATCCCGCTCGCCATAGAGCTTGCCGCGGCACGGATCGGAAGCTTGTCGGTCGAACAGATTGCGGACCGATTGCACGATGCACTCGGCTTGTTAACCGGTGGAGGGAGAACCGCCAGACCAGGTCACCAGACTCTCGCCAGTGCTCTGGACTGGAGCTACGATCTACTGAGCGCGTCGGAACGGACACTCTTCAACCGTCTGTCGGTGTTTGTCGGGGCCTGGTCTCTCGAGGCTGCCGAGGCTCTCTGCGCACTGCCGGGCAGCGATCAGCATTGCGTGGCCGGAGATGCGCTCGACCTGGTGTCTCGCCTGGTCGACAAGTCGCTAGTCGTGGCCGAGGCGGGACCGGACCGGGAGGTTCGGTACCGGCTCCTGGAGCCGGTACGGCAGTATGCCTACAGGCGCCTGGCCGAAAGCGGAGGGGCCGAGGCCGCGCACGGCGCCCATGCCGCATGGTTCCTGGAGCTTGCTACACAGGCGGAGCTGGAGCTCTTCGGTTCGGAGCAAGCGCTGTGGCTGGACAGGTTGGAGCAGGAACACGACAACCTGCGTGCCGCGCTAGCCTGGTTGGCAGTGCATGAGCACCCAGATAGAGGGCTGCGGATGGCCGCAGCGCTGTGGCGTTTCTGGTTTACACGTGGTCATCTACGCGAAGGGAGCCAGGTGCTGGAGCAGTTGTTGGGCCGGCCAGGAATCGCCGATGCCTCTGCCAGCCGGGCCGTTCGCGCGAATGCACTGAATGGCGCGGGAGCACTGGCCTACTACCAGAGCGACCTCGGACGCGCCATGACCTTCTACGAGCAGGCGCTTGCCATACGCCGGGAGCTCGGCGACATCCGGGGTTCGGCGGCCCTCCTTGGGAATATGGGGCTGGTAGTGAAGGACCTGGGCGACTCCGACCGCGCCATTGCGCTCTATGAGGAGGAGCTGGCGCTGGAGCGGAAGTTAGCGGACCCAAGGGGAATGTCGCACGCGCTCAACAATCTTGGCGTTGCGGCGCTTGACAAGGGAGACTACCAGCGTGCCCTGGAGCTTCTCGAGGAAAGCCTGGCAATAAAGAGGATGCAGACAGACAAAGCCGGTGTGGTGTCCTCCCTCAACAATCTCGGCGCAGTGGCGCTGGAGCAACGGAACTACGCACAGGCTGAAGCGCTCTTCAACGAGAGTATCGCGCTGGCGCGGGAGCTGGGGCTCAAACGCAGTATTGCCACTGCGCTCCAGAACCTGGGTCGCGCTGCGCAAGAACAAGGAGATTTCACACGAGCCTGGACATCGTATGAAGAGAGCTTCCCCGTGCTGCACGAAGCAGGCAGTCGCGTGCAGAATGCCGAGTGTCTCGAGAGTGCGGCTGTGCTGCTCAATTCAGAAGGCGAGCTCCAACACGCGACGCGGCTCTTCGGAGCGGCGAGTGCGATTCGAGAGTCGCTCGCTACTCCCGCTACCAGGTTTGATCAGGCGAGGAACGAAGCAGTCTTGACCAACATGCGTCGTGCGCTTGGCGAGCATGTCTTTGATGAAGTGTGGGCGCAAGGGCAGGCGCTGACACTGGAGCAAGCAATCGAGAGTGTCCTGGAAAGGGCGAAGCGATCGCGAGATCGAGCACCTTCTGAGGAAGGAAGAAGCTCCCTGACCCGGCGCGAGCGAGAGATTGCTGAACTGGTAGCGCAGGGATTGACTAATCGGCAGATCGCCACGCGGCTTGTTCTTGCCGAGCGAACGGTTGATACCCACGTCGGGCACATCCTGAGCAAGCTCGGGATCTCCTCCCGGATGCAGGTCGCCGCCTCAATCGCCAGGCGGTAATTGCTCCCGGCACACTTGCGGTCTACGCATACGGTGAACGAGCGGTTAAGAGTCGGCTAAGGTGTGCTGCCTAAGCTCGGCGTGAGCCAGAACGGGCCAGTACAAGGAGGGAACAGGAAGCATGCGGAGGCAGCCAAGAGTCCACGTGAGGCACCTGGCGCCCGGCACCACACTTGCCGGACAGGGCGAGCCCGAGGACGAGCTGTTTCTTCTGCTCGATGGCATCTTGACTGCCGAGGTCGATGGACGCGCGCTGGCAGAGCTGGGGCCAGGTTCGATCCTCGGTGAACGAGCGCTCTTCGCGCGTGGAACGAGAACCGCAACCCTGCGCGCCAAGACCAGCTGCCGTGTTGCCGTTGTGCACGTGCATGACCTACAGGAATACGTACTCGCCAACTAGATCTACGTACCCGACGTATCCCTCTGGCTAAGAACTGGCTAAGAACCGCTTCTTACCATCGGACTCGGGTGGGGCCGAAGACCCCAGGAGACCTGCCGCCGATCCACCGCGGATCGACGGTGTTCCAAGACGAGAGGAAAGTACCGATGCGATCTAGTATCCGAACCTCGATCAAGACCTCGAACAGAGAGCCGGGAAGGAGGGGCGGTCGTAGTCGGGCAGCCGCAGCGAGCATCGCTGTGATCCTGCTTCTGGCGGTCGCTCCTTCCCAGAGCCTGGCGGCCCAGCCGATGTCGAATCCCTACTGCAGCAGCTCGGGCGCTGTGTCGACCGATACCTGCTATGGAAGCAGTGCGCTCGCCAGCGAGAACGGGGGATACGCCAACAGCGCTTTTGGCCTCCAGGCGTTGCAGAGCAACACCACAGGCCACGAGAACGTGGCCAATGGGAGCGACGCCCTTATCGACAACACGTCGGGTTACTACGATACCGCGGTTGGCACCAACTCATTGTTTGGCAACACGACAGGTGCGGAGAACACCGCTATCGGCGACACCTCCCTCTACTCCAATACCACCGGCTACAACAATACAGCTGAGGGCTTCGATGCCTTGTCCGGTAACTCCACGGGCCACGAGAACGTGGCCAATGGGAGTGGGTCCCTCACTCAAAACACCACCGGTTACTACAACAGTGCCGTGGGCACCAACGCGCTTCTCGGCAACACGACGGGCCAGGACGATACTGCTATCGGTGACTCTGCGCTCTACTCCAACAAGACAGGCAACTACAACACCGTGCTTGGCGCCTACGCCGGAGCCAATGGAGGAAACGGCAACACGACCGGCTCGAACAATACCTTCATCGGCTACTCGTCTGGCGCTGCAAGCAGCACCCAGCTGACCAACGCCACGGCAATTGGCGCCAATGCCACCGTGGGCGAGAGTAACGCCCTGGTATTGGGTGGTACCGGAGGCAATGCGGTAGACGTCGGCATCGGGACCACCACCCCGAGCTACCCACTCAGCGTGGCCGGTGTCATCCAGTCGTCGAGCGGTGGCTTCATGTTCCCGGATGGCTCGACCCAAACCACCTCCGGGATCACCACCACACCGGGAGCAGCCGGGAACTACCTCCGGAGCAACGGCACCTCCTGGAGCTCCTCTCCCATCCAGGCGAGCGATCTGCCTCCTGGCTCGAACAACTACATCCAGAACACGACGACCCAG
>DATGJB010000132.1:0-9817 GCA_035295425.1 Chloroflexota bacterium
GATGCGCTGTACCCAGACATTCCCGGCTTGACCCGGCGACTGGGTCTTGAAGGTCGGGTGCGGGTCGTGCCGCGCGTCGACGAGGCAGACAAACCGGCGCTGTATCGATCCGCCCTCCTCTTCTGCTTCCCGTCGGCGTACGAGGGATTCGGCCTGCCGCCGCTCGAGGCCATGGCCTGCGGCGCGCCGGTTCTCGCCTCCAGCGCGACAAGTCTCCCCGAGGTGACCGGAGACGCGGCCTGCTTGCTACCGGCCGGTGACGTGGGCGCCTGGGCTCGCGCCATCCGCGCCCTGCTGGAATCGGTAGAGGCTCGCGCGCGGCTGCGTGAGTCAGGTCTGGTCCGCGCCGCCCGCTTCTCCTGGGACCGCACCGCCGAGCAGACCGCGGCCGTCTACCGGGAGGTGCTGGGCCGGTGAGAGTCCTGATCGTTTCGAAGGCGCTCGTCCTTCGCACCTACCGCAGCAAGCTGCACGAGCTCGCCGGTCTTGGCCTTGAGATTGTCGCCGTCATTCCCGAGGAGTGGCGCGAGGGGACGACGCGGCTGCGCCTCGAGCCAGGTGACGACACGGCATATTCGCTGGTCGTCTCGCCGCTACGCTGGAACGGTCACTTTCACCTGCACTGGTACCCGGAGCTCCCGAGGGTGATCCAGCGAGTCGCACCCGATGTGGTGCACGTCGACGAGGAGCCATATAACCTGGCCACCTTCCTCGGGGTGGGCGCAGCGACCCGACGCCGCATTCCGTCCCTGTTCTTCACCTGGCAAAACATCCAGCGCAGTTACCCGCCGCCGTTCTCCTGGACGGAGGCGGCGGTCTACCGCCGGGTGCGGACCGCGATTGCCGGCAGCGAGGAGGCCGCTGGCGTGCTGCGCGCCAAGGGATTCCGCAAGCCGGTCGTCGTGACGCCCCAGTTCGGGGTGGATACGGCGGTGTTCTTTCCCGCCCCGCGAGCGGCCGGCCCATTCACCGTCGGCTTCTTCAACCGACTGATACCGGCGAAAGCGCCACTGCTGGCGCTCGAGGCGTTCAGCTCTCTACCCGCCGGCTCCTGCCTCCGCGTCGTCGGCGACGGACCCCTGCGCGGCGCGCTGGAGCAGGCGATCCTCCACCGAGGGCTGCAGGAGCGAGTCCGGATCGACCGCCGCGTGGCGTCCGATCAGGTTCCTCACCTGATGCACGAGATCGACGTCCTGGTACTGCCCTCGCTCACAACGCCGCGCTGGAAGGAGCAGTTTGGCCGCGTCCTCATCGAGGCGATGGCGTCCGGCGTCCCCGTGGTCGGCTCCGATTCGGGAGAGATTCCGACCGTCATCGGCGACGCGGGTCTGGTGGTCCCTGAGGGAGACCCCGCCGCACTGGCGGGGGAGCTACGCCGCCTCCACGACGACCCCTCGCTCCGGCAGGAGCTGGCCGGTCGCGGCCGCCAGCGCGCGGTCTCGTGCTACGACAACCGTGTGATCGCTTGCCGGACGCTGGAGGCGTACGAGCTGGCCGCGCTCGCTACGTGAACGCGTGCTCTTCTTCGAGCTCCTGCTCCTCGCGCGCTGACTCCACCTTGTAGAGCTTGCTGCGGTCCTCCATCCGGTCGATGAAGAGGATGCCGTCGAGATGGTCGATCTCGTGCTGGAAGCAGCGTGCTTCCAGGCCCTCCGCCTTGATCTTCACCGGCTTTCCGGTGCGACCCAGCCCGCGCACCGTCACCGCGGTCCTGCGTTTGACCGGCCCCCACCAGCCCGGGATGCTGAGACAGCCCTCGTCGTCCTCGTACTCCTCGTCGGATTGCTCGACGATCTCGGGATTGATGACCACTCGTACCTTGTCGTCGACGTTTGTGACGATGGCACGGAGCGGGACGCCGACCTGCGGCGCCGCCAGTCCCGCCCCGGGCGCGGCTTTCATAGTCTCGACCATGTCGTCAAGCAGCAGCCGGATGGAGTTGTCCACGCGGTGGATCTTTTTGGCTTTCTGCCGCAGCACGGGCTCGCCGAGAATAACGATGCGTCGAACGGTCATGGGTCGCGGAGTGCTCCTTCTGATGGCCGGCTGGTTCAGGCGCCGTGCTGCTCCACGTCGATCTGGGCGCGCTGCAATTTGCCGCTGTAGTCCACGTAGATCGACTTGATCTCGGTGAACTCCTTGATGGCGCTGGTACCGGCCTCGCGGTGGCCGTTCCCGGTCGCCTTGACGCCTCCAAACGGCAGCTGAATCTCAGCGCCGATGGTCGGCGCGTTGACGTAGGTAATGCCGGCTTCGAGATCGCGCATGGCGCGAAAGGCCGTATTGACATCCTGCGTGTAGATCGAGCTCGAGAGTCCATATTCCGTGGAATTTGCCACGGTGACGGCCTCCTCGTACGAGGAGACGGGCAGGATCGCGACCGTGGGTCCGAATATCTCTTCCTGAGCGATGCGCATGCGGTAGACCACGTTGTCGAAGATGGTCGGGCTGTAGAAGAATCCGCGATCGTACGCGCCGCCGCGCAGAATCTTGCCGCCCAGCCGGAGACTCGCGCCCTCCTGCCGGCCGATCTCCGTGTACTTGTCGACCGTCTCGAGCTGTTGCTGGTTGATTAGCGGCCCGATATCCGTGTCCGGTTCGAGCCCTGGTCCAACCTTGAGGTCGCGGGCCCGCTCGATCAGCTCGTCGGTAAAGCGCTCCGCCACGTCACGGTGGACGATGATGCGGCTGGTCGCCGTGCACCGCTGGCCGGTGGTTCCGAACGCTCCCCACAGCGCGCCTTCCAGGGCCAGAGCGAGATCGGCGTCCGGCATGACGATCATGGCGTTCTTGCCGCCCAGCTCGAGCATGACCTTCTTCAGCGCTCGTCCGGCGCGTGATGCAATCTCGCGTCCGACTACCGAGGAGCCGGTGAACGAGATCATTCGGACGCGCTCGTCCTCGACAATCGGGGCTCCCGCCTCCGGCCCGTAGCCGGTCACCAGGTTGAGCACGCCGGGCGGCAGCCCTGCTTCCTCGAACAGTTCGACCAGACGCGTGGCGCAGGCCGGCGTGTCTTCGGCGGGTTTGAACACGACTGTGTTGCCGCAGAGCAAGGCGGGAAACAGCTTCCAGCTCGGGATGGCAACCGGAAAGTTCCAGGGCGTGATCAGCCCGACGACTCCGATCGGCTGGCGCACCATCATCGCCCACTTGTCGCGCAGCTCGGACGGCACGGTCTCGCCAAACAGGCGCCGGCCCTCACCCGCGATGTACTTGGCCATGTCGATGCCCTCCTGGACGTCGCCACGGCCCTCGTCGAGCACCTTTCCCATCTCACGCGTCTCGAGGCAGGCCATCTCTTCCTTGCGGTCTTCCATGAGGAGCCCGACGCGCAGCAGGATTTCAGCGCGCGCGGGCGCCGGGGTGCGGCTCCAACCGGGGAAGGCGGCGTGGGCGGCGTCGATGGCACGAACCACATCCTCGGTGCGCGAGCGCTGGAACAGCCCGATCACCTCGGAGGTGTTTGCCGGGTTGATGCTTTCAAACGTCTCACCGGATGAAGCCTCAACCCACTGGCCGCCGATGTAGTTCTTGCACACAGAATCCACGTCGCTCTCCTTCACGACCCACATCCGGCGCCGTCCGCGGAGGCAGGGCGCCGGTCGCTCCCGGGAAGATAGGCTCCCCCTTGGGGGCCGCGTCAATCGCACCGCATTATACGGAGCCGGTCCGCGCGGACGGTCGTGCTCCTCGGGGATCAGTGGCTATACTGCGGCGTGCCGCCGCGCCAGCGGCCAGACCTGGAAACAGGACGAGGGGTAATGACCGAGAAGTCGCGCTCAGACGCCTGGGCGCTGGTGACCGAATACACGTCAAGTGACAGTCTTCGCAAACACATGCTTGCCGTCGAGGCAGCGATGCGTGCCTACGCCCGCAAGCTCGGCGGAGACGAGGAGCGGTGGGGCATGGCCGGCCTGCTGCATGATTTCGATTACGAGCAGCATCCCAATCCGGCCGGCGTGGCCGATCCAGACGAGCATCCACTCTTTGGCTCCCGCATTCTGGAGGAGCAGGGCTACCCGGCGGACGTGATCTACGCCATCAAAACCCACGCCGACTATCTTGAGCTTCCCCGGTTGAGTCCGATGGACCGGGCCCTGGCGGCAGTCGACGAGCTGACAGGCTTCATCACCGCCGCTGCCCTGGTACGGCCGGACAAGACCATCAACGGCCTCGAGGCGAAATCCGTCCGCAAGCGGATGAAGGACAAAGCATTCGCCAGGAACGTGAGCCGGGAGGACATCACCCGGGGCGCCGAGGATCTCGGCGTGGATCTCGACGAACACATTCAGTTTGTGATTGCCGCGATGCAGGGCATTGCGCCGCAGCTCGGGCTCGACGGCGCCGCCGCGGCCGCGACGGCGTAGCGGAAATGCGCCGCGCCCTCGCCATCTCCACGGTTCTCCTGGCAATCCTAATTTCCGGTGGCGTCGAGGCGGCCGGACCGTCGGCCGGGCAGCAGATCGCAGCGATCGAGCAGGTGACGCAGCAGCTCCGGCAGCTCCCGCAGCGCCATACGGTGAAGGTGGAGCTTTTGCCTGATGCGCGCTTTCAGGCGGTGGTCAGTGCCATCTCACACGCTCAGAATCCGGACAGTGAGGTGGACCTGAGCGATCGCGAGCTCGTCGAGCTCGGGCTGATCGGCAAGAGCGTCAACTTTCGCCATCTGGTCTTTTCCAGCCTTTCCAAGCTCGTCGTCGGCCTCTACGACTATCAGAAGAAGATTCTGTACGTGCGCAATCGCGCAAATGCGGCGCTTGGACCTGAACGCTACGTGATTGCGCACGAGTACAATCACGCCCTGGAAGATCAGAACTTCAATCTCAGCGCCTTGCTGCCGAATCAGAGCGGACTCACCTACCGCAACTCCGATGCAGTGGAGGCGCATCGCGCCCTGGCCGAGGGTGACAGCGTGAACGTCGAGTCACTCTTCATCGACCGCACCTATTCGGCGCAGGATCTCTCGACGCTGACCAGGCTGGAGTCTCAACCGGCGCCGGGCCCGACACTGCCGAAGTCCATCAAGCTGCAGTTCTACTTCCCGTACACGACGGGGCTGGCCTTCGTCCAGACCCTGTACGGGCTGGGAGGCATGCCGGCGGTGAACGCGGCGTACCACCGACTACCGCAGTCAACATTCGAGATCATGCACCCGACGGCGTACCTCAAGCACTGGAAGCCGGTATCCTTGCCGCTGCACGCCGTGACCGGTTTCACCGCCTGGAAGCAGACCGATGACGATGTGTTCGGGGCGCTTGGCTACGATGTCCTGCTGCGTCAGTTCCTCTCGGCGGGCCAGGCAGCTGCCGTCGTCAAGGAATACCGCGGCGACCGGTATGTCTTCCTCGAGAACGGGACGCAGACCGCCATGCGGCTCGATTCGGTCTGGACGAGCCAGGCCGCGGCGCAGCAGGCGCGGAACGCGTTCGTTGCAGCGCTGCGGAAGCGGTTCAAGCACACCTACTGGCTGGGCGGCGGGAGTACCGCCGTCTCCGGCGGGCTCGCCGTCTTTCTGCATGACTCGGGCGCCAAACTGGTGATGGCCTACGCGGCGACCGCGCCGATCGCCCAGCAGCTGGGCGCGGCCCCTACCAGTTAAGCGTTCCGAGTGGGGCTAGTGGCTCTTCACGGCTGATGTGATGAGCCGGTAGCCCGTTCGCATTGTCGCTTGCGGTCCCGTCGGGCGCAGTGCTCCGCGTGTTGTCAATTGCTACATCCTGTCGTACATGAAGTCCGACAGGAAGAAGCGCCCTTGTTCACCGGCCTCGGCGACTATCGGGGCGAGATGGCCACCGAAGTGTGCTAGCGCTCCACTACTGACAACATACGCATTAAGCTGAGGCATCTCTACCCTACCCATCAGCCGTAAAGGACCACTAGGCGGGCTGGAAGGCGGGTCGCAGGCCAACCTGGGTGAGCAGGCTCAAGGTGTCGCCGTACCGAGTGATGCGGACAATTCTCCCGTCCTGGACATGGAAGAACAGCGCGGCACGCAGACTCACCTGATTGCCGGTTGGGGGGACCGGGCCGGCCGGCCCGATCAGCTGTCCGTTGTGCGTCCCGGTGAACGTCATTTCCACAGCGGCCCGGTCGCCGTCCGCCACCATGTCGTCGATGCGGGCGTAAAGATCGGGAAGAGCAACTCGCATGCCCCAGATCGCCAGGTGCAGCGGCTCTGCACCATGCACAACGCGCCCATCGGCCATATTCATCCAGTGGACCTCGGGAGCAAGGCAGGCGCGGAAGGCCCCCGGGTCGTCTCGGGTGAGGGCGTCGACCCACTCACGGATGACACGTCCCGTTTCCTGCATCGTCATACGAATATCTCCCCTCGATTGGTCAAGAATGGAATGCTTGGCGCACTGGCACAGTCGGACGAGGGCGGCAAACTGCTCGCCATGTGTTCTCAATTGTGAGGAGCCCGGCACGCCGGCCGAGCTCCTGTGGGGTCACAGGCCTCCCGCAGCTCGTTGACATTCCTCCCTGCGGAACGACGGAGAATTCGAGATCAGCTCGTGGCCGCGGCCGGTGCGAGCTTCTCGATCTCCGCCATCAAGTCGGGCGTCGAGAGCCAGTCGTCTTCCACGAGCTTGCCGTTCTCCACACGGTAGTAGGTCAGGCCACGGAGCGAGATGGTCTGTCCACTGGCGTGGGTCGCCTCACATGACCAGCGAGCGACCACCGTATCGCCTTCGGCCACCAGCTCCTCAATGTCGAACCGCATCTGCGGAATCACACCCGCAAGTCCCTGGAGCGCCTGCTCGAAGCTCGCTGGGCCGGTCGTGCCCATCCCGAGGTTCACGTAGTCCGGCGCGAGCAGTTCGTCGAGCAGGTTGAGATTACCGCCCGACAACACCTCCGTGATGAACCGGCGAACGACTTCCTTGTTCTGCACTGTTGACACTTCCGGTACTCCTTTCGTGATGCAGTCACATCCTCGTTGTGCTTGTGCTGCCATCCACTCTGCGGTACGATGGCCCCTTTGACCACGGAGAACCCGGAATCTCACTTGGAATTGGGCCGAGTTCGAGGCAGATTCCAAGTTGCGGTAAGGGACAAAGTGGCGTACCATCACGGCAAGGTGCCATGACAGCAAAGATCGAAGCCCAGGGGGAGCAGGACGCGCAGCAGGCGCTGGGCGCCATGCTCCGCCAGTACCGGAAGCGCGGGGGGCTGACCCAGGAGGAACTAGCGGAGCGGGCCGGCTCCGGACTGAGTGTCTACACCATCAGCAACGTGGAGCGGGGACGGACCCGTCCCCTTCGGCACACACTGCAGGACGTGATGGCTGCGCTCGAGCTGGATGACGTCGAGCGACGTGAATTGCAGTCATTGTGGCGCGAGGCCGGGATTTCGCCGGCTGCGGCCGACAGCTCGACCTCCCCCGGTTTGCCGGCGAGCCGCGCCGCTGGGAGAGGCGACGAGAAGGCACCGCCTCCCATCACTGGCCGCCTGCCCGCCCCGCCGACGCGCTTAATCGGGCGCGCGGCTGAAGTGCAACGGGTGCTGACGATGGTGAAGGACGCTCGGCTGGTCACCATAACCGGAGTGGGAGGGGTGGGAAAGACCCGGCTGGCGATCCAGGTGGCCACGGAGGTGCGACATGCCTTTGCTGCCGGTACAGTCTTCCTGGAGCTGGCGGCGGTCCATGATCCGGCGCTCGTCACACCTCTCATCGGCCAGGCTGTTGGACTGAGGGAAGGGACGGGAAGCATCGATGCGCTCACCGCGTTCCTCAGCGACAAACATCTGCTCCTGGTGCTTGACAACTTCGAGCACGTTCTATCGGCCGGTATGGTGGTGGCCCAGCTCCTGCGCGTTGCGCCCCGCCTCCATATCCTGGTGACGAGTCGTATCCCGTTGCGGCTGTACGGGGAGCGGGAGTTCCGGGTGCCACCGCTCGCCGTCGCCCACGAAAGGGGGGAGGACGGACCGGGCGAGGCGGTTCAGCTTTTCGGCGAGCGGGCACGCGCGGTGAGACCCGATCTGGTCCTCCACAGCGACACCCTCCCTATGGTGACAGCGATCTGCGCACGTCTTGACGGGCTGCCGCTCGCCATCGAGCTGGCAGCCGCCCGAAGCAGACTCCTCTCCCCTCAGGCCATCCTGGCGCGCCTCGAGGGAACGAGGGATCGAGCCGGTTCGTCTTTGCACATGCTGGTGGGTGGACCACGCGATCTCCCTGAGCGGCAGAAGACGTTGCGGAACACGCTCGACTGGAGCCACGACCTCCTGGAAATAGAGGGGCAGCGCGTGTTCCGGCGCCTGGCGGTTTTTTTCGGCTGCGAGGTTGAGAGCGCGCGTGCCGTGTGCGAGTGGGGTGACGACGCGCTGGAAGGGCTCGCGACGCTTGCCGACCAGGGCCTCCTGGAGTGGAGCGATCGAGCGTCGGATAGTCCTCGCTTTCGGATGCTCCAGCCGGTTCGGGAGTATGCACTTGAGCGCCTGGAGCAATCCGGTGAGTCGGAGGAAGTGAGGCGTCGGCACGCGCAGCACTACCTGACACTGGCCGAGCACATGGAGCCGCAGCTGGTGGGACCGGAGCAGGCTCTCGCTGCCCGATGTCTGCAGCTGGAGATCGAGAACCTGCGTGGCGCGCTGCGATCCCTCCTGGAGTTCGAGCCGGCCGAGGCAACGCGCCTGGCTACCCTGCTGGATCGCTTCTGGACCCGCCATGGCTATGCCGGCGAAGGGCGTTGGTGGCTGGAAGAAACACTGGCACACTGTCAGGACGCGGGGCGGACACGTGCGCGCGCCCTCGTGGCGTGCGGCTGTATCACCGTAGCCATGGGAGAGTCGGTCCGGGCGACGGAGCAGTTGGAGGAAGCGCTCGCGATCTTCCGCGCCCTGGACGACCGGGCCGGCGTGGCCTCTGCACTGGCAGGCATGGGCGAGGTACACCTGCTTCAGGCTGAATACGAGTGCTCTCGTGCCTGCCGGGAGGACGCGCTTCGTCTCTATCGCGAGCTGGGCGACGTATGGGGTGCGGCCAATGCCCTCTCCGGCATCGGCGGCGCCGCCGCCTTTCAGCTCGACCTCGCAGGCGCCATATCCGCCCTCGAGGAGAGCGCCAGGCTCTTCGACGACGTAGGTGATCGCTGGGCGCGGGCCAACACCCTCAGCTTTCTGGCCTGGGCTATGGTAAACGGGCGCTCCTCTTCGGCTCACCGCGTGGCGCTCCATGCGCTGCGCGACATTCGAGAGCTTAATGATCCCCAGCTGTGCTATCGGGGGCTGGCCATATTTGCTCAGTTAGCCGGTCTGGAGCAGCAAAGTGAGCTGTCCGCAACCTTGTGGGGAGCGGTTCAGTCCATCTTCGAGCGAACCGGGTACGCGATGGGTGCGCCCATCCGCGGGCTCATGAATGTGCAGCTGCGAGACCTCCGTGCCGCTCTCGGCGGGACATCATTCGATGCGGCGTTTGCCACGGGGCGTCGGCTCGCACTCGACGAGGCGATCGAGTTGGCACTTGCCACGGAGGCAGACACCATTACCTCGGCTAGGCGGTAGAGGCCGTCCCTGCATTGGGCAGAGGTAATGCGACGGATAGCCTGCTGAATGCGACCTGCCTGCTCCTGCCAATCTAGAGAGCATGACGTGTCGTGCTACCTGTGTGATCGACCCACCATCTCAGCCATTACGCATCCCCACCCATCGGGACAGCCGTGAAGGGCCACTAGAAGCGGTCTGAGAAGGGTCATGCACGAGCCAAACGCTTGAGCATGATCCGGGTCATGGTGGCGTAAATCATGGCCTCACTCGTCTCGCAGAGCAACTCGTACTCCTTGGCCAGTCGCCGGCTCTGCCCGAACCA
>DATGJB010000133.1:0-5360 GCA_035295425.1 Chloroflexota bacterium
ATACCGATGCGTACATGGTCAACCGGGAGTCAAACGTCTTCCCGGCGATCCTGGGACGTACCTGTGACCGTCCGTGCGAGCCCGCCTGCCGGCGCACCCGGGTGGATGGCAATCCCGTCGCGATCTGCCGGCTGAAGCGGGTGGCCGCCGACCTGCGGGGCGAGATCTCCGATCGTCTGCCCCGGATTCCCCTGGTGAAGAACGGCAAGCGGGTAGCCTGCGTGGGCGCCGGCCCCGCTTCGCTGACCGTCGCCAACGACCTGATGCCGCTGGGCTATGAGGTCGTCATCTTCGAGCAGTACGACAAGCCCGGCGGGCTGATGCGCACGAATATCCCCGCCTTCCGGTTGCCGGCGGCAGTACTGGATGAGGAGATCGACGTCATCCTGGACATGGGCGTCGACATCCGCTACAACACCCCGATCACCAGCATGAGCGCGCTGCTGGCCGATGGCTTCGACGCCGTCTTCGTCGGGAGCGGTGCTCCCCGCGGCAAGGACCTTGACATTCCGGGCCGGCATGAGAGCGATCGCATTCACATTGGTATCGACTGGCTCGAGTCCGTCGCGTTCGATCACATCGATTCGATTGGCGAGCGGGTCCTGATCATCGGTGTGGGCAACACGGCGATGGATTGCTGCCGCTCGTCGCGCCGCCTGGGCGGGACCGACATCAAGGTCATGGCCCGCCGCCCGCGTCCCTTTTTCAAGGCGTCTCCCTGGGAGCTGGATGACGCCGAGGAAGAAGGCGTCGAGATCGTCGTCAACCACGCTCCCCTGCGATTCGTGATCGAAGACGGCCGTCTCACCGGCATGGAGTTCGAACGCCTGGAGTGGGACGCCGAGGCGCGGCATTCCCGCACGATCGACACCGTGATCATCCCCTGCGACGACGTAATCCTCGCAATCGGCCAGGAGAACGCATTCCCCTGGTTCGAGCGGAACATCGGACTCGAGTTTGGCAAGTGGGACATGCCAGTCGTCGACGAGGTGACCATGCAGTCGACCTTGCCCGGGGTCTTCTTTGGTGGTGATTCGGCGTGGGGGCCGAAAAACATCATCTGGGCGGTCGAGCACGGCCACCAGGCTGCCATCTCCATCGACAATTGTTGCCGCGGTGTTACGGTCACCGAACGTCCTCGGCTTGGCATGAACCTTCTTGCACAGAAGATGGGACTCAGTGAGTGGAGCTACAGTAACGACTACAACCCGGCGCAGCGCCAGAAGATGCAGCATGTCGACCTGCGGGAGCGCTTCGAGAAGCTCAATATCGAGGTCGAGCTTGGCTTCACCGCCGAGCAAACGGCGCGGGAGGTCGAGCGCTGTCTTAATTGCGACATCCAGACCGTGTTTACCGACGAGCTGTGCATCGAATGCGACGCCTGTATCGACGTCTGTCCGGTGCAGTGCCTCACCATCACCCCGGATGGGGAGGAGGCTGAGGTGCGCACGCGTCTGTCGGCCCCGGCGATCAACCCCGACCAGCTGCTCTTTGCCTCGGGACCTCTTCCCCAGACAGGCCGGCTCATGGTCAAGGACGAAGATATCTGCGTCCACTGCGGGCTCTGCGCCGAGCGCTGCCCGACTGCGGCCTGGGACATGGAGAGATTCCAGCTGGAGATTCCGTATGCAGGTGCGGTCATGTGGGAACCGGTGGCGGCGCTGTAGTAATGGGTCCTGGATTGTGAGTGCATGGAAACCACGATAGACATTTCGCCTTCCGCCCGGCCACGGGAGGGAGCTACGCCTGCTGAGCTTGGGGCTCAGGATCTGATGCGCACGGTTCGCATCAACGACTGCGCCATCAAGCTGGCGAACGTCAATGGAACCGGATCGGCCAGTGCCAACAGCCTGCTGATGCAGGCTATCTTCCACATGGGGATTCCGGTTTCCGGAAAGAATCTGTTCCCTTCGAACATCCAGGGCCTGCCTACCTGGTACGAGATCCGGGTGAACGATTCGGGCTACGTCTCGCGCGCGCTCGATTATGACCTCATGGTTGCGATGAACGCCCAGACCTACAGCCGGGACATTCAAGAGGTCAGGGAAGGCGGCTACGTGCTGTATGACTCGACGTGGCCGCTCGATCCGGATCTGGCCCGGCCCGATGTAACGTTTCTGGGCGTGCCGCTGGCGGCAATGTGCAACGAGCACTTCAAAGAGCCGCGCTCGCGTATCCTGCTCAAGAACATCGTCTATGCCGGCTCGCTCGCGGCCCTGCTCGCCATCGACGTGAAGATCGCGGCCGATCTGCTCGACAAGAAGTACGCGGGAAAGGAGCGGTTGCGCGCATCCAACCAGCTGGCGCTGCAGCTCGGCCACGAGTACGCGCGGGAGCACTTCGACTGTCCCCTTCCGTTTCACCTGGAGAAGCACCCGGCCGGTCAGGAGGGCACCGCCGATAAGATCCTGATCGACGGCAACACGGCGACTGCGCTTGGCTGTCTCTACGCCGGTGCCACCGTGGCCGCCTGGTATCCGATCACACCTGCCACCTCGGTGATGGACGCGTTCAAGAGTCTATGCGCTCAACACCGGCGCGATCCGGAGACGGGCCGCAACAACTACCTTATCTTGCAGGCCGAGGACGAGCTGGCGGCGATCGCAATGGTCATTGGCGCCGGGTGGAACGGGACACGGGCCTTCACTTCCACGGCGGGGCCGGGGATCTCGCTGATGAACGAGCTGCTGGGTCTGGCTTACTACGCCGAGATCCCCGTGGTGGTGGTGGATGTGCAGCGCACCGGACCATCGACCGGTATGCCGACGCGTACCCAGCAGGGCGACATCCTGGAGTGTGCCTACGCCTCGCACGGCGATACCAAGCACATCCTGCTCTTCCCGGCGAATCCGGGGGAGTGCTTCGAGCTCGCGGTGCGGGCATTCGATCTGGCGGAACGGTTCCAGACGCCGGTCATGATGCTGTCCGACCTCGACATTGGAATGAACGACTGGGTGATACCGCGCTTGACCTGGGATGACAGCTACCGTCCGGACCGCGGCAGAGTTCTCGGAGCGGAGGATCTGGAGAGACTCGAGACTTTCTTCCGCTACACGAATGAGGACGAGAATCACGTCACGCCGCGCACTCTTCCTGGTGTCTCGAGCAAGGGCGCGTATCTCACGCGCGGTTCCGGCCACAACAAGTTCGGTGGCTACACCGAGACGCCGGATGAGTACCAGGAGGTCATGGACCGCCTGGCGCTCAAGCACCGGGCGGCGGCCGCGTTCGTTCCCGCTCCGGTGATCGAGCGGCGAGACGGCGCCCGTATGGCGGTGGTCACGGTTGGCGGGTGCGATCTGGCGGTGCGTGAGGCGCTTCAGCTTCTCAGCGAGCGCGATGTCGCACTCGACTACATGCGTGTGCGCGGCTTCCCGTTCGACGATACGGTGGACGCATTCCTGCGCGAGCACGAGCTGTGCTTTGTCGTCGAACAGAATCGGGACGCTCAGCTCCGCTCCCTCCTCACCCTGGAGACATCGGTCCCGAAGGAGAAGCTGCGCTCGGTTCTCGTCTACGGTGGATTCCCGCTAAGCGCCGGGCAGGTGGTCGACGGGATTCTCGGCCAGCTGGAGCGATAGAGATGCCTTCCATTACCAAGCCCATAGTTACCCACCCCAGCCTGAGCCGGAACTCCCTGGATCTGACGATTCGGGACTACGAAGGGGCGATGTCTACCCTGTGCGCCGGCTGCGGCCATGACTCGGTGACGGCGGCGATTGTTCGCGCCCTCTGGGAGCTGGCGATTCCGCCGCACATGATCGCCAAGCTGAGCGGAATCGGTTGCTCGTCGAAGACGCCCACCTACTTCGTGAGCGGAGCCCACGGATTCAATTCCGCGCACGGACGGATGGCGGCAATCGCGACCGGAGCCCACGCTGCGAATCGGAATCTGATCTACATCGGGATCTCGGGTGACGGGGACTCGCTGTCCATCGGGCTCGGTCATCTCAGCCACGCTATCCGGAAGAACGTCCGCATGGTCTACATCATCGAGAACAACGGCGTGTACGGCCTGACGAAGGGACAGTTCTCGGCCTCGGCCGACGTCGGATCGAGGACCAAGCGTGGCGAGCCGAACCCAATGGCGCCGATCGATCCGGTCATGCTCGGTTTGAGCCTCGGCGCGACCTTCATCGCCCGTAGCTTCTCCGGAGACAAAGCCCAGCTCGTCCCCATCCTCAAGGCGGCGGTGGCGCATCGCGGCTTCGCCCTGCTGGACGTGATCTCGCCGTGCGTGACCTTCAACGACCACGAAGGATCGACCAAGAGCTATCTCTACACGCGCACCCACCTACTTCAGGCCACGCACGCGGACTTCGTTCCCCCGGAAAAAGAAATCACCGCCACGATCGGCTCGAACGGGGCGACTGAAGTGATGATGCACAGCGGGAGCGCGGTTCGCTTCCGGACTGTGCCGGAGGGCTACGATCCCACCGATCGCCGTGCGGTGTTCGACTACGTGCAGGAACAGTACAACAAGGGTGAGGTCGTCACCGGGTTGCTCTACGTCGACGAAAGCGCGGAGAACCTGCACGAGATGAACACGACGCCTGATACCGCGCTGGTGGACCTGCCGTTCGAGAAGCTGTGTCCGGGGGCTGACCGGCTCAACACCTTGCAGGAGAGCTTTCGCTAGGAGGCACAACCGGCCAACCTGGACCGCAGGAGTCGGCGCTCCCCGCGGTGCGTGATGGATTGACCGACCGGCGGCGCTGGTACTTCATCTGCGCTTCGAGTAGGATGGTGGCACGGGCGGGGCGGTTGACGATGCAGGAGGTCAGCGGTGGCAAAGAAAGTTGGGAAGAAGCAGGCGGCTGAGCGCCTGGAGAGAGCGCAAAAGCGGCTGGACGCGGCCGAACGACGGTGGGCGGAGGCGGAAGCCGAAGCGCGCCGCTTGATTGAGAAGGCAGAGCTCAAGGCCGCCCGGTTGCGCGAAGAAGCCGGGGCGCGGCTGGCCAGGCGGCGCCAGGCGCTGGAGCGGACGCAGATAGTGGTTGCACCTGAGGCCGAACCGGCCGGGACCGAAGAGCCCCAGACCACTGAATTCGTTCCCGAGATTGTGCCCGCCACTAGCGAAAGCAGCCGTGCGATCCTCGCCGATCGGGAGGCGCGCGCACTCAGGGCGCTGCAAGGGCTGGGACGCGTGCACGGTGCCACAGCTCAGGAGTGGCGCGTCGCGGTTGGCATGCCTCCCACCACGTTCTCGCGAGCCCGAGATGGACTGCTGGAGGCGGGACTGGTGTCTCGCGACGGCGACAACCCACGCGACAGCCGCTACATCCTGACGGCGGCGGGGAGCACTGTCGAGGTCTGAACGAGTGGTCGATGCTACCGGCGTTCCACCATGGACGGCGTCG
>DATGJB010000134.1:0-41708 GCA_035295425.1 Chloroflexota bacterium
CTACGACGCGGTGGGCGCCATACTCTGAAGCCCCGGACGGCCCTGTCCGGGCCGGGCCGCAGCCCGGCATGTCGGATGTTGCGCACACCACCATCAAACCGACTCCAACGCCGGCATGCCCGTTCCACCACCACCATTCCCGCGGGTTCGGACAGCGTGCGTTCATGACGGGTTTCCGGCGGCACATGGTGCATCCGACATGCCGGGCTGCGGGGCGATCCGGACAGGGCCGTCCGGGGCTTCAGAATATTGTGCCCACCGCGACGTGGCGAGACACGGTGGAGTGGGCGCGGGGCCGGCCGCGACTTCACGACACGTGCCGACGCGGCTTCCTTTCCTGAAGCCCCGGACGGCCCTGTCCGGATCGCCCCGCAGGGCGACATGTCGGATCTTCTCCATGCCACCGTCAAACCGACTCCAACGCCGGTGCACCGCTTCCGCGATCACCGTTCGTGGATGTAGCTCCCGCCGCGGACAACCGGGGACGCGAGCGTCGCATGCGCTTTGCCCGTAACCTGCGCAGCGTCCGACATGCCGGGCTGCGGCCCGGCCCGGACACGGCGGTCCGGGGCTTCACAATTCGGTGGCATGGTGGGTCCGGCCATCACACTTTGGTGGCATTACCGTCCGGGGCTTCAGGAATAGCGAGTACAGCGCGCCACCGTGCGTGCGCGGGGGGGTGAAGTGCTTGGCGTGAATGCCTGGGGGCCGGAACTAACCGGGCCCTGCGCTACTGGGGGCTGGAGGCCGAACATTCGCAGGTCACGGCCGATTCCAGACGATCTATCTCCTCGGGAGGTCCGATCTGCGGCTCGAGACGCGCGGCGTTCGAGGCGCCGCAGGCGATGCCCAATCTCATCGCCTCGACCGGCGAGCGGCCACGGGAGACGCCGGCGAGGAAGCCGGCGACGAGAGCATCGCCCGACCCCACCGCATTGACGGTGCGGACCGAGGGCGGGGTGAAGCGGTAGCGGCAGCCCTGTGTGGCGAGGATGGCGCCGCCAGCGCCGAGCGTGAGGATGGTCACGCCGGCTGCAGCCTGCAACCGGCGGGCGAGCGTCTCGGCGTCATCCTCGCCGCCGAAGGCGGCTCGTGCCTCGTCCAGGTTCGGGGTGAGCGCCCAGGGATGCGCCGCGACGACGGTCCGCAGCACCGAACCGGCCACGTCGGCGAGGGTGCGCACGCCACGCTCGCGAGCCAGCTCGACCACCTCCGCGTAGAACGTGTCCGGTACTCCGGGCGGAGCGCTGCCGGCGATACAGAGGATACTGTCCGGTACGAGCCCGCGTTCCAGCTCGGCACGGAGGGCGGCGAGCTCATCCGGAGTGATGAACGGCCCCGGCTCATTCACCACGCTCTGGGCAGCCGTGCTCGGGTCCACGACGATGACGCAGGTCCGGCTCTCACCGGCAGTCTCGATCCACCGCTGTCCGATACCTGCCTCATCGCACCACGATCGTAGTATCGGGGCCGGCGACCCACCGAGAAAGCCGGTTATCCGCACCGGCTCGCCCAGCATGCGCAGTGCCCGCGCGACGTTGGCACCCTTCCCTCCGGGGCAGACCAGCACTCGCTCCGCACGGAACACCCGGCCGGTGGCGAAGCCGGAGACGACTTCGATCCGGTCGAGGGCGGTGTTGAGGGATAGGACGGTAATGGGGTGCTTCACGCGAGGTTCAGGCGGGCCGTGGAGGGCGGCCGGCGGAGCGCCACGACGATCGGATGCCCACGACCGCGTGAAAGTTCAGAGGTACTCGGCCTGGTTTGCCGACTTGAGCTGGTCGAGCAGTGCTTTGACTTCCTGCGCCCGGCTCCGCGGCATGACCAGCAGGACATCGTCGGTATCGACCACGACCAGGTCGCGGATTCCGATCGTGGCGACCAGCTTGCCGGGGGCAAACACCAAGGAATCGTGGGTGTCGAGCGCGACGAGCTTCCCCTCGGAGGCATTCCCGTCCTCGTCGTGATCCATCATGTCGTAGAGTGCCGCCCAGTCGCCGATGTCTCGCCATCCGAAGTCGACGGGTATCGCAACCACATCGTCGACCCGTTCCATGATGGCGTAGTCCACCGATATGTCCTGGAGGCCGGCGTATGCCTCGGCCAGCTCCTCCCGGTCGCCGCTGCGGACAGCAGACTGCAGGCGGTGATAGGTGTCCGGCAGGTGTTGTTGCAGCGCCTCCAGGAACTCGCCGGTTCGCCAGATGAACATGCCCGAGTTCCAGATGTACCTGCCGGACTGCAGATACTCCTCTGCCTTCGCCCGGTCCGGCTTCTCGACGAACCTCCTCACCCCGTAGGCGGTGAAACTGCCGGCCTGCTCAAGCTCGTCGCCGAGCTCGATGTAACCGTAGCCAGTCTCGGGATGGCTGGGCGGCACGCCGATATCGACGACGCGATGCGTCGTCGCCAGCCGATTGCCGAAATTCAGAGCATCGAACAACGCCTGCGGCTTCAGAATGACGTGATCGGCGGGAAACACGGCGAAGATGCTGTTCGGGTCATCGCGCACGATGCGGAACGCCGCCAGCGCGATCGCGGCTGCCGTGTTTCTCCCCACCGGCTCGCTGACGATGTTCTCGGCGGGCAGCTCTGATAGGATATCGCGAATCGCCGCCGCATACCGTTCGGCCGTGACCACCAGGATTCGGTCCGCGTCGTAGACCTGCTCAAGCCGACGCACCGTCTCGGCGATCAACGGCTGCTCGAAGATCAGCCGCTGCAGCTGCTTCGGGCTCTCCCGTCGCGCCGCCGGCCACAGCCGCGTCCCTGCTCCTCCCGCCATGACGACGGCGTAGTTCATGGTTGATTGTATGGCGGGACCGGTCTGTGGCCGTTACTCCTGGGGCTCGAGACGGCAGCATCGCGGGCCGGACCGGCGCGATTCGAGATGATCGTCTACGGTGGTGAAGTGGTACCTGTCGTGGGATAGGTCCGTGACGGGAGTGACGCGCTGTACCCGGTAAGGTTCAGGCAGGCCCAGTTCTGGGGCAGCGGCTGCGGGTACTGAGCGCACGAGACGGGCATCGCGCCACGTTCGGGGAGGGCGCAGAGCGGCAGCTGGTCGCCGATGACGTAGAGGTCGTTGACGCCGAAGCTACTGTAGGTAACGCCCGGGGCGGATTGAGCGGGGCGGCAGTGATTGGTGTACGTCACGTTCGACGGGGCGACGAACGGGGCCGGAGGAAGCTTCAGAACGGAGAAGGCGCCTTCCATAAACGATTGCCAGATTGGCGCGGCGCCCGTAATGCCGATGACGTTGATCATGGCCGATCGGTCTGCGTTGCCGACCCAGACGCCGGTGATGAGCTGTGGCGTGTACCCCACAGTCCAGTTGTCGGTCCAGTCGTTGGTGGTGCCGGTCTTGGCCGCGGACGGATGGTCGAGAACGAGTGGGCTGCTGAGTCCGAACTCGCAGACCTGAATGGTGCAGCGGGCGCTGTTGTCGGAGAGCACGTTCGTCATCTCGTAGGCGTGACCAGCGTCCAGCACGCGGCGGCGCTGGTGCGCGACCCAGGCGGGTGGCGCGCTGCCACGCGGACAATCGGCCGAGCAGAAGAGCACCGTACCGGTACTGCGCTGCACGATCTTCCAGATCGCAGTTGGCGGAACCGTCAGCCCGCCGCTGGCGAACACACCGTAGGCCGCAGTTTCTTCCAGCAAACGCGTGCCTCGCGCCAAACCACCGAGGGTCACCGAGTAGCAAGCGTTACAGCCCAGTCCCGGGTTGTCCTTGTAGAGACTCGTCATGCCAAATCGGGCCGCGGTCTGCGCCACATGTGCCGAACCGGTGATGTAGTACTCCACCTTGACCGCCGGAACGTTGAGAGAGTTTGCAAGTGCCTGTCGCAGGGTGAGCTGCCCGTGGAACTGATGGTCGTAGTTGGCGGGCGTGTACCAGCCGTAGTTCTGGGTCGCACTCGGGTCGGGGAGCTGGATTGGCGTGTCCATCACCGTCGTACCCGGTCCGGCGCCGTGCTGGAAGGCGTAGATGTAGTTGAACGGCTTCATCGATGATCCAGGCTGACGTGGCGATACGGCCATGTTGATCTGCCCGGCCTGGTCGCCGTAATGTGCGCTTCCGACCATGCTCAGGATCCAGCCGTAGTGCCGCGGACGCAGGTCGAGCGAGACGAGGGCGCCGTCGGTGACGTGCTGGGCCACCAGGGAGTTGATCTGATTGGTCACGAGGGTCTGAGCGAGATTCTGCAGCCGTGGATCGAGTGTCGTGTAGATATCGATCCCCTGGTAGAGCTTCGGCGCGAACCGCGGCATGTGCCGGATTTGCGCGAGCGCATAGCGCACGAACTGTGGGTACCTCATCGGCGCCGACGGGGGTGAGAAGCTCCAGGTGCGCGCCTCAGCCAGGACTGCATTGACGGCGCGCCGGGAGCGGATGTAGCCATGCCGGCGCATGAGCGTGAGCACCTCGCGCAGGCGTGCCATGGCGGCTGCGCGGTGGCGCACCGGGTCGTAGGTCGTCGGCGCCTGGGGCAGGCCGGCCAGGAGAGCGGCCTGGGCGAGGTCGATGGAGCAGACGGGGCGGCGAAAGTACACCTCGGCGCCGGCTTCGGCGCCGACGGCAGTGTTGCCGTACGGAACGCTGTTGAGGTAATACGCCAGAATCTGCTGCTTGGCGAGTCGCTTGCTGAGAAGGTAGGCGAGGGCGACCTCCTGTGCTTTGCGGCTGAAGGTTTGCTTGTCGTTCAGGAGGTTGGCGCGCACCACCTGCTGCGTGATGGTGCTGGCTCCCGAGACGATGTGGCCCCGGGTCAGATCGTCGTACGCTGCCCGGACGATGCTGAGAAAGTCGAACCCGGGGTTCGTGTAGAAGGTGGCGTCTTCGGTGGCGATGGTCGCGTTCTGCAACACGAGCGGAATGCGATTGGTCCCGCCGCGGCAGGCCGGCCGGTAGTCACCCCGGTCCTGGAGTGGCTCGACGATGCGCTGCCCGCCCCGCCGCTTCGACAGGTCGGCCATCTGGTAGAGCAGGTGGCCCTGCGAGTCGTAAAACCGCGCGTCCTGGAAGGTGTAGTGGACATGGAAGCGGTCGATCGACGGGAGGCGCGAGACGAAATACATCGCGCCGGCGCCGCCTGCTCCGGTGAGCAGCAAGAGAAGCACCAGGACCAGGGCGAAGATCCAGCGCAGCCGGTGAGGAGACGGTTGATTGAGATGCCGCCGGGCGATCTTCCAGCGGACTGACTGGACCCGCATGGGGGATGCTCGATTTCGCTGCGAACGAAGCTGATGCTGCTCTCATTGTAGCGGTGAGGGCTGGGCGGCGAGCGGTGAGCTGAACACACGCGGTCGGCCTGACCGAGGACGAACGAGGCGTGGAACTGGTCCGATTTCTCGTCTCTCCCAGCTTCGATAGCCCGTCCGGATCTTTTGGTGCACGTGCCGCGGAGTCCGCCCTCGTGGTTGTCGCGAGATGACAAGAGCGGCACCAACTATGTTTCCTTCTTGAGTGCGCACACACTCTTGGCGACGCAGACGGCACTGTGCACCTACCCGAGCAATGATGATTCGCGAAGCGCGCCGAGGCTGGGTAACGCCATAGAGGAGTTTGCCCTTTCGCGCCATCGCGGTCGGGAGGTCGGCACGCTGGAGCGCCACGCCAGCACCGGACGACTCATGGGGACAACACCCAGCCGCACCAGATGGTGACCGATCAGCCCTACCTGGGCCGTCACCGTCTTGCAGCGGGGGATCGAGCTGATTCCCGAAGATCGGGAGCGCGGGCGTTCACTCTGTCGAGACGCTCCCCTTCGCGTGGTTACCAGATGCTCGGCAGGCGCAACGGCTCAAGGGGCTACATGAGCGAGCGGACGCTGATGCCGGCTCTGACAGGCGCATCCTGCAGAGTGGGATAGACCGGGGACGTGGAGCGATGGCACGCTACAGAACGCGAATGCCCGCAACTGGGATCGATGGAGTGATCGAGGAGGCGACTCGGCGGCTCGTCGAGGCTGTACACCCGCAGAAACTCATCCTCTTCGGCTCCTATGCGCAGGGAAACGTCGACGGGCGAAGTGAACTTGATCTCCTCGTGATCCTGCCACAGGTCGACGATGCATTCGGCGAGATGGACCGCCTCGAACAGATACTTCTGTCGCTCGACCTGCCGGGCGACGTGGTCGTGTACTCGGCTGACGAGGTCCGCGAACGGAGTCATCTTCGTGGAACGGTCCTCTACCATGCTCTGACCGAAGGCAAGGCTCTCTCCGACGTCGCATGCTCCGCATCCGGACGCCAGCGCCAGAACCTGATCGGGGAACGCCCCAGACTCCACCCGGATGATTACGTCGTCGATCTGGCCCGCAGCGCTGCACGCACCAGATGCAGCTCGGCGTAGCTGTAGTCGTCGCCCAGGCGCTCTTTGATGGGGCCGAGCAGCTCGTAGCCAAGCTCGTGCATGGCGGCCTCAATCGCGGCGCGTCGCTGCGGAGGCACGAGCCGGTCCATGTCGAGGGTTTCGCCGGCCATCAAGGCGTCGGCCAGGTGGCTGACGATGGTGCTCGGCGCCCGGCCGCGAGCCCCGGCGATCTCCTCGATCGAGAGGCCGCCGCGGAAGAGGCGCACCGTCTCCTGGGCACGTTCTCCTTTGCCGGCGCGGCGCTGCTTGCGCTCGTTCGGTAGATCCGGCGGGGACTGGGGCGTGGCTCCGGTGTCGCGGACGTAACCCGCAATTTCGGCAAGGAAGCTGTCGCCGAAGTCGAGCGCTTTACGCTCGCCCACACCCGGTATGCGGAGGAGCTGTGGCCGCGTCGCCGGCAGCGATGCCGCCATATGGCGGAGTGTCGTGTCGTGAAAGATGACGTAGGGCGGAATGCCGCGCTCGTCCGCCAGCCGCTTGCGCAGCACCCGCAGCCGCTCGAAGAGGTCTGCGTGGGGTTGAGCGACGGTGTGGTCGGTTTCCTCCCCGGGCCGCTGGACGATCGAGACCACCACGCGCTCGCTGCCGAACAGGACCTGCTTGCCGCGGTCGGTCACCTTCAGGGTGGTGAACCCTTCCTGGTCCTCCAGCAGGTAGCCGCGGCGGATGAGGTGGCGAACCAGCGAGCGCCACTCATCGGTCGAGCGATCGTGGCCGATGCCGTGGGTCGAGAGGCGATCGTGGCCCAGCTGCAGGACCTTCGCGTTGCGCGACCCACGCAGCACATCGATGACGTACGTTGCGCCGAAGCGCTCTCCGGTTCGCTTGATGCAAGACATGAGCATCTGGGCGGGTACCGTAACATCCTCCTGCACGGCAGGTAGCCGGCAGATGTCGCAGCACAGGTCATCCTGGCCCTCGAACGGCTCATCGAAGTAGGCGAGCAGCGCCTCACGCCGGCAGGTCTCGCTTTCGGCCCACCCCACGATCTGCTGCAGCTGCCACTCCGCGATTCGCCGCTCGGCGATGGTGACCTTCTCCTCGATCCAGCGGCGCTGCTTCGTGATGTCTCCCGTTGAGTAGAAGAGGAGGCAGTCACTCGGCTCACCATCACGGCCGGCTCGGCCGCTTTCCTGGTAGTAGCCCTCCAGGCTCTTCGGCAGGTCGTGGTGGATGACGAAACGCACGTCCGGCTTGTCGATCCCCATGCCGAAGGCAATGGTGGCGACGATGATCTGGACGTCGTCGCGGACGAATGCTTCCTGCCGCCGGTGCCGCTCTCCGCCGTCCAGTCCGGCGTGGTAGGCGGTGGCGCGGAAGCCGTCGGCGCGGAGCTGGTCCGCAAGCCGCTCGGTCGTGGCCCGGCTGCCGCAGTAGACGATGCCCGATTGGCCGGCGCGGCCGCGCAGGTAGGCGACCAGCTGATCATAAGCCTGCCGCTTGGGTCGCACCTCGTAGAAGAGGTTGGCACGGTTGAAGCTGCCCCGAAAGCTGACCGCGTCGACCAGTCCGAGCTGCTGCTTGATGTCGGTCTGGACGCGAGCCGTGGCGGTGGCGGTGAAGGCGCCAAGAGGCACGGCGGGGAAGAGGATGCGCAGGCGCGCCAGCTCGCGGTACTCGGGCCGAAAATCGTGTCCCCACTCCGAGATACAGTGTGCCTCGTCGATGGCGAAACCGGCGATCTCGCTCGCCGCGAGCAGCTTCAGGAACCCGGGGAGCATCAGCCGCTCGGGCGCCACGTACACCAGCTTGACCCGTCCCTGCTGGACAGCCTCCTGACGGCGGGTGATCTCGTCCGAATCGAGGGTGCTGTTGACGAAGGTTGCCGCGACGCCGAGCGCTCGTAGCGCGTCGACCTGGTCCTTCATCAGTGCAATGAGGGGCGAGACCACCACGGTGACGCCGTCTTTCAGCAGCGCCGGCAGCTGATAGCAGAGGGACTTTCCGCCGCCGGTCGGCATCAGGACGAAGACATCCCGCCCGGCCAGGACGGAGTCGACGATCTCGCGCTGTAGCGGCCGGAACGTCGAGTAGCCGAAGGTGGCCTTCAGGGTATCGAGGACGTGCGAATCCGCTCCCGGTTCCTGCAGCATGGAGACCACGAGGATGACTGTAGCATACGCGGCGCGGGCCTACTATGGAGGAGGGCCGGGTGGGATGACCGGTCGTGACCCCAGCGCAGTCCCTGATGGGTGCGACTGCGTGCCGGCTCGTGGCTACCGGCTCGGCGTGCGGATGTAGAGACGGCAGGCGCGGGAAAGGCCGACACAGGACGCCGGCCCTGCGGGACGCCGACAGCGGACAAAGGAGAGACGATGACGGAGGCCGAGATCGTGGCGGAGCAGAAGTCGGTAGGGCAGGAGATCCCGAACGAGCATCTGAAAGGGCTGGAGTACCGGAACATCGGGCCGCACCGCGGCGGGCGCGTCGTGGCGGTGGCCGGACACCCGCGAGACCCGAAGACTTTCTACTTCGGGGCAGTCGCCGGTGGCGTCTGGAAGACCGAGGACGCAGGCTCGCTCTGGGAGTGCGCGACCGATGGGTACCTCACGACCGCGTCCGTCGGCGCGCTTGCGATTTCCGATGCCGACCCGAACGTCATCTACGCCGGCACCGGCGAGACCACGATCCGCGGCGACGTCTCGCACGGCGACGGCGTCTACCGGTCCACCGATGGCGGCAAGACGTGGAGCAACCTGGGCTTGCGTGACACCCGGCACACCGCCAGGATCCGCATCCACCCGCAGAACCCTGATCTGGTCTACGTGGCGGCACTTGGCCACGCCTGGGGGCCCAACGAGGAGCGTGGCCTCTACCGCTCGAAGGACGGTGGAGCGAGCTGGGAGCGGATCCTGTTTCGCAGCAACCGGGCAGGCGCCATCGATCTGTCCATGGATCCCCAGAATCCCCGTATTCTCTATTGCGCGTTCTGGGAGGCCCAGCGCACGCCCTACAGCATGTGGAGTGGCGGCCCGGGCAGCAGTCTTTACCGATCGACCGATGGCGGCGACAGCTGGACCGAGATCACACGCAACGAAGGGCTTCCTCAGGGCGTGCTGGGAAAGATCGGCGTGGCAGTGTCCCCTGCGCGGTCCGGCCGGGTCTGGGCTCTGATCGAGGCCGAGAACGGCGCGCTGTTCCGTTCCGATGACGGCGGCGAACGCTGGAAGCGAGTGAGCGACAACCCCGATCTGCGGCGTCGTGCCTGGTACTACATGCACATCTATGCCGACCCACAGGATGCCGATGCGGTCTGGGTGCTCAATCTCCAGGCATGGCGGTCGACGGACGGCGGCGTCACCTTCAACGCGGTGCCGACGCCGCACGGCGACAACCACGATCTGTGGATCGATCCCGCCAACCCGCAACGGCTGATCGAGGGCAACGACGGAGGAGCGTGCGTCAGCTTCAACGGGGGCTGCTCGTGGTCGACGATCCTCAATCAGCCGACCGCGCAGTTTTACCACGTGACGGCCGATTCCAGCCTTCCGTACCGGGTCTACGGCTCGCAACAGGACAACACGGCCATCAGCGTGCCGAGCCAGTCGGTGCACGGCGCGATCACGCAGACAGATTGGTTCGTGCCCGGTGGCGGCGAAAGCGGCTACATCGCGGTACGGCCGGACGACCCGAATATCCAGTACGCCGGCGATCACCGCGGTTTGCTGACACGGCACGACCGGCGCACCGGCCAGGAGCGGGTAATCGACGTCTGGCCCGACTATCTGGGAATGCACGAGGGTGCCGAGTCACGGCGCTACCGCTTCCAGTGGACCTTCCCGATCTTCGTCTCGCCGTTCGATCCAAACGTGCTCTACGCCGCCGGCAACCATCTCTTCCGCTCCACCGACGAAGGCGGTAGCTGGGAGGCGATCAGTCCCGATCTGACGCGAGCGGACCCGAACACGCTGCAACCGTCGGGCGGCCCGATCACACGCGACAACACCAGCGCCGAGGTCTACGCGACGATCTTCGCCGCGGTCGAGTCACCGCACGAGCGGGGCACGTTCTGGGTTGGAACCGACGACGGGCTGGTGCACATCTCGCGGGACGACGGCAAGACATGGCAGGAGGTCACGCCTCCCGATCTCAAATCGCCGCAGGGCGAGTGGGCGCTGATCAGCATCATCGACGTCTCGGCGCATGACCCCGCAACCGCCTACGTTGCCGCCACGCGCTACAAGCTGGATGACACGCGGCCCTACCTCTATAAGACCGCCGACTACGGGACGACCTGGACGAAGATCACGAACGGGATCCCGGAGTGGGACTTCACCCGGGTGATTCGCGAGGATCCGCACTGTAAGGGGTTACTCTACACCGGAACCGAGACCGGCCTCTACGTCTCCTTCGACGATGGGAAACAGTGGGAGGCCCTGCAGACCAATCTGCCGGTGTGCCCGATTCACGACCTCATCGTCCACAACGACGACCTGATTGTCGGCACGCACGGCCGCTCGTTCTGGATCCTGGACGACGTTACACCACTGCACGAGCTGGCGCGCGACCGCGGGCAGCGCAACCGGCTGTTTCGGCCCCGTGACACGATTCGCTTCAAAGTCTACGAGGGATTCGGCGGCGGCGAGGGCGAGCAGGTGATGTATCGGATGGCCGGCCCCCTGACGTATGCCTACCGGCAGGAAGAGAAGCCGAACGGCATCAAGGAAACCAGGCTGCTTGACGCCGGTAAGAATCCGCCTAACGGGGTGATCATCACCTACCATCTGGCTGCGCCTCCGCAGGGTGATATCGCGCTGGCGATTCTCGATGCCGCGGGGAACGAGGTACGCCGCTTCACTAGCAAGAAGGCGAAACCGGAGGAGGCGAGTCCGGCCACGGTCGCCGAGTCCGACGCGGCGGCAACCGATGTACTGCAGGAGGAGGCGGAAGGCAGCCAGGCGACCGCGGCGCCGGAAGCAGAGGCGGAACAGCAGGAGCCGTTCATTCCGAAAGAGGTCGGAATCAACCGCTTTGTCTGGAATTTCCGGTACGCCAATGCGACGAAGATACCGGGTGATAAGTTCTCCGAGTTTGCCACCGCCGGCCCGGCTGTCCCGCCCGGACGCTATCAAGCACGTCTCGAGATCGGCGACGAGCAGCTGACCGAGTCGTTCGAGATCGTGAAGGACCCGCGTGTTTCGGCGATGCAGGACGACCTGCAGGCACAGTTCGAGCTCGGCATGCGCGTGCGCGACGCCATGTCGCAGCTCAACGACGCGATCATCGAGATTCGCGACCTGCGCGAGCAGCTACAGGGCTGGGAGAAGCGGCTGACGCGTGGCGGGAACGGGGAGACCGGCGACGCCGGACTCGCTGCCAGAACGCTCGCCGAGCGGCTGACCGGCATCGAGGAAGAGCTGATGAACACGAAGTCCGCCAGCCGCATGATGTACCCTCCGCCCAACGTGCCGACTCGCCTCAATCAGCGTCTGGCGATGCTGGCCGGCGTGATCGGCAGCGCCGACGCACGGCCGACTCAGCAGGCGTACGGTGTCTTCGAGCAGGTCAAACAACTGATCGACGCGCAGCTGCAGGCGCTCGACGAGCTCCGGAAGAAGGACCTCGCCGAGTTCAACGAGCGCATCCGCCAGCTGGCGGTGCCGGCTGTCGTGGGGATCAGAGAGCGAGAGTCGGTGGCCGTACGCTGAGGAGAAAACTGACACTAGACATATCGAGAAAATTGCCGTAGAATCTTGACACGGAGCTCGCCGCTGTTTGCGGCCAGTGCGACGGAGGGGAAGCACCAGGTGCTGGACGTTGCGCGGGCGGTCGAGAAGAAGTACGTCCACCTGGACCTGCGGCTCCTGCGCGTGGACTCGGACGGCCGGGACGGAGACGCGTACCGGGCCGAGATCGTCGATTCCATTGGCCGCAGTGCCGAGGCTTCGCTTGGCGAGCCCTTGTCCGGCCCCCAGCTCTATACCCTGCTCAACATTCTCGAGGGCAACGCGACACGCCGAGACTTCAACACCCGGAACGATCTGGAGATCGCGAAGGCTTACGGAACCGGGCTCTTTTGCACGGTGTTTCGCGCTGACATCCTTGCCCACTATCGGGATACCGTCAAGCGAGCCAAAGAAGATGGCATGGGTGTGTGCCTCCGCGTGCATTTGCAGGGCGCTCCCGAGTTGGGAGAACTCCCCTGGGAGTACCTCCACGATCCCAAGATCGGCCGCTTCCTCGCGCTCTCCGTCGATACCCCGGTGGTGCGTCTTGTCGACGTTCCGGAGAAGGACAGGCGGCTCGCGGTTGAGCCGCCGCTGCGAGTGCTTGTGGTCGGCGCCAATCCACGTGACTACGAGCCACTCGACGTCGAACGCGAGTGGAATCACGTGCGACAGGCGCTTGCCGAGCTCAGAGACGATGGAAAGATCGAGCTCACGAGGCTTGAGCGCGCCACGTGGAGTTCATTGCAATCTGAGCTTCGCCGCAAGCAGTACCACGTCCTGCACTTCATCGGCCATGGAGAGTTCGATCGTGCGCGGCAAACTGGCCATTTGATTCTCGAAGACGTCGATGGTCTGAGCCACTCCGTCTCGGCGCAGAGACTGGGCGTTCTCCTACAGAATCACGATCAACTGCGACTGGTGGTCCTCAATGCGTGCGAGGGGGGCCGCGCCGGCGCGTCCAACCTCTTCACCGGAACGGCCCAGGTGCTCATGCGGCACGGCGTTCCCGCCGTCATAGCCATGCAGTACCCGGTTTCTGATGATGCCGCCATCACCTTTGGTCGCGAGCTATATGCCGCACTGGTCGACGGTTGTCCTCTCGATATGGCGATGACCGAGGCTCGAGTAGCCCTGCAAGGGCAGTGCGAAGGCGTGGAGTGGGGAGTCCCTGTCCTTTATATCCGCCCCCGCGACGCCCGGCTGTGGGACATCCAGACTCCGCTCCCGGCCTCCAACCTGCCGGTACCGGTCACGTCCTTTATCGGTCGCGAGCAGGAGGTTTCTGAGATCATCTCACTGCTCCGTCGAAGGGCAGTCCGCCTGCTCACCCTGACCGGCGTCGGCGGAGTCGGGAAGACTCGCTTGGCACTGGAGGTAGCGTCGCGTGTCCTCCGAGAGTTTTCGGATGGGTCATACTTCGTTCCACTCGCCACTGTGCGTGATCCGGCGCTGGTTGCTTCTACCGTGGCGGCGGAGATCAAGGTCAAGGAGACTGGCAAGCAGCCGGCTGCTGAACGGCTGAAGTCGTACCTGCGCGACAAACAGGTGCTACTCGTACTGGACAATTTCGAGCAGGTAGTGGATGCTGGAGACTTTGTTGCTGAACTCCTGACGACCTGTCCGGGTGTCAAGGTCGTGGTAACCAGCAGGAGTGTGCTCAACGTCTACGGTGAGCGCGAATATCCGCTCTCACCACTCCCCACGCCTGACCCAGGGACCGTCGATTTCGAGGAGGTGGCCCGATACGACTCAGTTGCCCTCTTCGTCGACCGGGCGGAGGCGGCAGCACGCAACTTCGCTTTGAATGGGGCGGTAGCGCCGGCAGTGGTCGAGATCTGCCGTCGCCTGGAAGGGATTCCGCTCGCGATCGAGCTGGCAGCCGCCCAGACCCGTCAGTTTGCCCCGGACGACCTTCTGAAGCGCCTCGCGCATCGCCTGACGACACTGACGGGCGGTCCGCGCAACCTACCCAGGCGCCACCAGACGCTGCGCGCCGCGATCGATTGGAGCTACGGACTGCTGCGTAAGCCAGAGCAACAGCTCTTTGCCCGCCTGGCGACGTTTACAGGGGGGTTCGACCTGGAAGCAGTGCAGTGCGTTTGCTCGCCTGACCACGGAAGTGACACTGCCGGCCTTCTGCTCTCGCTCGCCGACCAGAGTCTGCTGCAACGAGCACCCCACGAGGCCCGCTACATCATGCTTGAGACGGTTCGCGAGTACGCTGCCGAGCGGTTGCGGGCGCACGGTGAAGTGGAGGCCGTGGCGGCTCGGCACGCCGCATACTTCCTGTCCGTTGCTCGGGAGGCCGCTTCACATCTCGCCGGTCCAGAGGAAGGCAGGTGGCTCAACCGTCTCGATCAAGACTTCGGAAACATTCGCACCGTTCTCGAGTGGGCACTGGCTCGTGGTGACATCATGAGTGGCTTGCAGCTAGCGACAGTGCTGCACCGCTTCTGGGAGCTGCGCAGCCATCGCCGGGAGGGGCGCCGCTGGCTGCTCGATCTGCTCGTGGCCGCCGGCGACGACGCGGCGCCATCACACGCATTACGCGCAGAGGCACTGGAGGCGGCAGGGCTCCTGGCCTACCGTCTCAATGAGCATGACGAGGGGCGATCGCTCTACGACTCGGCACTCGCGTTGCGGGGCGCCGTGGGTGACCGGAAGCTTATCGCCCGAGCGATGCTCGATCTCGCGAAACTCGAGTTCTCCCGCGGCGCGCATAGCAGTGCTCTTAGCCTCTCGGAAGAGAGCCTCCGGACCGGCCGTCTGCTCCGCGATCACGCGTTGGCTGCCGAGGCGCTGAGCCTGATCGGTTCTATCGTTCGTACTGAGAATGATGCACACCGCGCCATTACGACCTGGGCCGGCGCTCTCGATCTCTATCGGAAGCTGGACGCCCAGGAGGGCGTAGCTTCGGTGCTCCACAAGCTTGGATCGGTGAGCTACTACGAGGTCGAGGACGCTGAGCGCGCGAAGTGGTTCTACCGAGAATGCGTGGAGCTACGCCGTCAGCTGGGCGATCATGAGAGAACCGAAGACGTTCTCAATTCGTTCGCCTTTATCCTCCGCAATGAGGGGGATTACGGCGGCGCGATTCGTCTGGTAGACGAGGCACTCGCCTCATCGCGCCTGCACGGCCACATGTCGCACGCCGGATTTAGCCTCTGCATCCTGGGGATGATGAGGCGCGAGCAGGGAGACCTGCGGCGAGCGCGATCCCTGAGCGAGGAGAGCCTTTCGACATTCAAGCAGCTCGGCGGGAAGTGGGGCGTATCGCGCGCCTACCTCCAACTGTCGGCTGTGGCCTACGACGAAGGGGATCTGGAGCTCGCGATCGACCTGGCGGAGCAGAGCCTGGCGTTGAGCCAGCAAACCCACGATAAGACAGGTGCGGTCTTCTCACAGATCAATCTAGCGCTGGCCGCATCTGCCAGTGGAGATTTCGAGCGGGCGCTGCGTACCTGTCAGGAGTGCCGCGCTCTTATGCAGGTACGGAGCGGTTCCATTGCCTACACCGATCTTTACTGCGCACTTGGATCGATCCACCTTGACCACGGAAACCGTCATGAGGCGCTGGCTGCCTTCCTCCGTAGTGTTGCCTGGGCCCGGAAGATAGGCACGGCGTACTCGGTGGCGACGGCGCTCGAGGGCCTCGCCATGGCGGCTGTCACGCGAGAGAACGCTACCCAGGTGTGCAGCCTGTTGGGAGCCGTTGACGCTTTTCGCCATGCCGCGCGTATCCCCCGGCCACCTGCAAACCGGAGTGGGTACGAGGTGAGGCTGGCTGCGCTCCGTCGGATGCTCGCGCCGAGCGACTTCCAGACCGCGTGGGAGGCAAGCAACTACATCAGCCTCAGCCAGGCCGTTGCCTTCGCGCTCTCACCTGCTGCTGGTCTTGTGGACCAGGCCGAGGTGGCGCACATCGACAGCCTCGTAAGGGTAAATCGAGCGCACTTAGCGGGCGCCCGAACCGCCGCGTAGCGTCGGGCCGCCGGCTGATCAAGCCATGTGGAAGGAGACCCTGAATGCGCCTCTTACCCCGTCTCCGTGGTCGCGGCCTGGTTCTGGGCACTGCCGTTATCGCACTCCTGGTTCCCAGTGCGGACAAACCGGCGGTAGCGAGCCGCTTGACGTTGCCGATCTCTCGGGGTGGCACGCTGACGATCGTCGAGACGTCACGGGGCCACTTCTCGCCGAACTTCAATCCCGATCACGGCGCGAGCGGGAACGACGCATTGGCCGCGATCTACGAGCCTCTCTTCCTGCTCAACTCTGAGAAGCACGGACGGATGGTGCCCTGGCTGGCCCGATCCTATCGCTGGTCGAGTGGCAACCGCGTGCTTACCTTCTATCTGCGGCCCGATGTGCTGTGGAGCGACCGCCAGCCGTTCACCTCGAACGACGTCGTTTATTCCTTCATGGCGGCTAAGGCGTCCAAGCTCTTCACCTTCTGCCACCAGTGCTGGAGCGATGTGGCACATGTGTCGGCCCCCGACCCACTGACCGTGGTAGTTCGTTTGAGGACGCCTGATACCACGATGTTCTTCAATATTGCCAGCTCCTTCCCGGTGCCGGAGCACATCTTCGCGAAGCAGAGTGATCCGGCGCTCTTCACGAATTATCCCCACCCAATCGGCACGGGCCCATTCGAACTGGGCAGCTTCTTACCCGACGGAATCACGTTGGTACGGAATCCGCACTACTGGCAAAAGGGCAAACCGTACATCGATAAGGTCATTTACCCGGCCTATGGTTCAGCGGACAACGCGATCACGGCGATCGAACATGGCGACGTAGACTGGGCCGGCGTCGAGATTCGAAACGTGTCCACGACGTATGACCGGGCGCAGAGCTACTACCACCACTGGTACACGGACGAGGGCGCACCCCTCGCGCTCTGGCTCAACGACGCTAAACCACCGTTCGACAACGTGCACGTACGGCGCGCTATCAGTCTCGCCCTGGATCGCCGGCAGATCTCTGACGAGGCCTATCAGGGCTACCAGCCCCCTGCCAACGGTGCGCTGCTCGAGCCGCAGTACACGGAATTATGGGGCGATGGTCCGGCCATGCGGTCGGTTTCTCCACGGTCAAATCTCACCGCAGCCAAGGCCGAGTTGAAGCGAGCGGGGAGGGTCGATGTCACTGGGTCGGTGGCGCTCGACGTACCTAACTCGAGTGCCCAGGACATCGATGCCGCCTACGTGGTTGCCGGCCAGCTTGAAAAGCTTGGCATGAATGTCCAGGTGAACCCGCTGCCGTACACGGACTTCTTTCACGCGTTGACGTTGGGCACCTTCGATATGGGCGAGGTGTGGACTCCGGCCGGGGGGAATTCGCCGTACTACCTTTACAGGTACATGTTTGCCGGCGATCAAACCGCTCCGATAAACGACAAGGCCAAGCAGAACTACGAGCGGTATCGGAGTCCCCGCTTCGACGCGCTGGTGAAAGAATATGCGGCTGCAGCCAGCCTAGGTCAGCGGATTACGCTCATGAAGGACATGGAGCGGCTGGCCGCAGCCGACCGTCCTGTCGTGCCGCTGCTGGATGGCGCCGAATGGGACGACTACAGTACACAACACTTCACCGGCTGGCCTTCGCCGCGTCACGCGTACGATGTCGGCTCGCCGGCCGCCTACTGTTCGTCCCAGGGGTGGTGCGGGAATCTGGACGTACTCCTCCAGCTACACGAACGGTAGAGCTGACGACGTGCTCACCCGATGCCCCCGCCACGCGCGTTACTCACGCTTCATCAAGCAATCCGAACGCTTCACGGTGATCGGCCGCTGCCGTTGCGTCGTGGAGATGGCAGGCGACGGGGTGATTGGGCGTTCGTTCGAGTAGCGGTGGTGCGATTCGCGCGCACAGCACCGTAGCATGCGGACACCTCGGGTGGAAGCGACAGCCGGATGGAGGAGACGCCAGGTCGGGAGGTGATCCCGGTATCCCGGTGAGGATTCCTCGCGAACCGGCGAGCGCAGGGAGGGAACGTACGAGACCTGCGGTGTAGGGGTGCTGAGGGGCGCGTAGCAAGGTCGGCGCAGCGGCGACCTCGACGATCGAGCCAGCGTACATCACGGCGATTCGGTCGGCTATCTCGGCCAGTAACGCGAGATCGTGGCTGACGAAGAGGATAGCGCAGCCCAGTTGCCGCTGGAGCGCACGAATCTCGCCCACGATCTGTCGCTGGACGACTGTGTCGAGGGCCGAGGTCGGCTCGTCCAGGATGATGAGCTCCGGCTCGAGCGCCATCGCCATCGCAATCACAACGCGCTGCCGCATGCCAACCGAAAGCTCATGCGGAAAGGCACGCAGGCGTGCGCGGCCGACGCCGACTTTCTCTAGTAGTTCTCCGGTTCGCTCCAATGCCGTCGGCCTATCGATCTGCAGGTGAGCCTGAAACATGTCGACGAACTGGTTGCCGATTCGCATCACGGGATTGAGCGAGTTGGCCGCATTCTGGAAGACGAGGGAGATGTGTTTCCACCGTATACGGCGCAGCTCTCCGCGAGAGAGCTGCAGCAGATCACCGCCCTGTAGAAACACGGAACCGCCGGCAAGCTGCGCCGGCGGCCGCAGAATCCGCAACAGGGCGTGGACCGCCGTGCTCTTGCCGCATCCCGACTCACCGGCGAGGCCCAGGATCTCGCCACGGTGGACGGTGAAGGAGAGGTGATCGACTACCCGGATCGCTCTGTTCTCCGATAGGTAGTCGACGGTCAGGTTCCGAACGTCGAGGAGCGGCGCGGCATGGGTTTCCGGCGGCCTCGGCTCAATCGGGGACCGTAGAGGCGGAGAAGTGTCGGCGGGGCGGCGCATGCGAAAAGACCGCAGCCGCGGATTGGTCACCTCGTCGAGGCCGTAGTTGACGAGCGTGAGGCCAACCGCGAAGAGGCTGACGCAGAGCCCCGGGGGGACGAACCACCACCAGTAACCGTCGCCAAACGCTTCCGCGCTCTTGGCATCGGCCAGCATCGTTCCCCACGTGACGGTGCCGGGCTGCCCAAAGCCCAATAGCTCCAGGCCCGCTTCGGCGAGTACGGCGTGTACCGTCGCGAAGAGGAAGCTCGCGGCCACCAGTGAGAGCATGTTCGGCAGGATCTCGGCGCCGGCGATGCGGTACCAGGGCTCTCCGCCGGCGCGCGCCGCGAGCACGAACTCGGAGGAGCGTAGCGCCAGCACCTGCGCCCGCTTGGCACGCGCACCGTGCGCCCACGCGGTCAGGGCGATGATCGCTACGATCAGCCAGGCCCCCTGGATGTGGGCGCCGGCGGCGTAGGCGGCAACAGCGATCAGCAGCGGGGCGTAGGGGATAGTCAGAACGGCATTGGTGAGCGCCATGAGCACGTCGTCGATCCAACCCCCAAGGTAGCCGGCAGTTAGGCCGACGGCCGTGGCGATGACCGTGGCCAGCAGACCGGCCGCGAGCCCGATCGTCACCGAGGCGCGGGTGGCGACGAGCAGCTGCGAGAGGATGTCTACACCGAGGTTGCCGGTTCCCAGCCAGTGGCTGCCGGTCGGCGGTTGAAAGGTGATGGCTCCCGACTGAGAGGACTGTCGTAGATCTGTGCCGTACGGTGCAATTAGCGGGCCCGCGACGGCGGCGACTGCGAGAGCCGCCACGATGGCGAGGCCCACAACCACCTTGCGGTCGCGCCCGAGCGCTCGTACGGTGGAGCGCATCAGGATCGCTGGCGCAGCCGCGGATCCAGACGCAGATAGAGGAGATCCGCGACGACGTTCGCCGAGAGCACAGCGAGGACCGCGAACAGTAGCAGCCCCTGCAGCAGCGGATAATCCACCCGATTCACGGCCGTCTGAAAGTAGCTGCCGATGCCCGGATAACTGAAGACAGTCTCGACGAAGACTTGCCCGCTCACCACACCGGCGAACGCCAGGGTGAAGTGGGTGACTTGCGGCAAGATCGCGTTGCGCGCCGCGTAACGCACCATGATCCGCGTCCGGCTCAAGCCCTTGGCCTCGGCGAGCGCTATGTAGTCCTCACCCAGGACGCTCAGCATGGTGTTACGCATGTGAAGCACCCAGCCACCGAGCGAGGTGACGACGAGGGCTGATGCCGGCAGCACCGCGTGCCAGAGCGCCGAGCCGATGAACTGCAAGTTCCAGCCTGGTTCCAGAGAGGGGTCCCGGCCCAGCCCTACTGGAAAGAGCGGGATCTTGACCACCAGCAAATAGATAAGCAGGAGTCCCAGCCAGAATCCCGGAATCGAGTGTAAGAAGACCAGTGCCGGGGTGAACACGGAGTCGAGCAGCGAGCCGCGCTTCCAGGCGACGAGAACGCCCAGGCCGGTACCAAGGACGAAGCTTATGAGGAGTGCAGTGCCTAGCAACAGGAGCGACCAGGGCAACTCCTGACCCATGACTGCGGATACCGGCACGCGTTCCGAGAGCGAGATCCCGAGATTGCCGTGGAGGAGATTCCAGAGATAGGCGAGGTACTGGTGGAGCGGAGAGCCATTGGTGAGGCCGAGAGCAGCACGTGTCTCCGCCAGCTGCGCCGGATCCAGCTGGACCTGACCGACTGCCGAGTCGAGCGGATCGCCCGGCATGAGCCGCGGAATCACGAAGTTCAGCGTGACGGCGAACCAGAGGGAGAGCAAGTAGAACGCAAGCTTCCGCGCGAGCACGCTCATTGCCGCAGCCGCCCCTCCCGACTACACGTTGGGCGGGTCACCAGACATCGGATCATCGGGTGCGATCAGGAGCACTTGGAGCGTCTCGCTGCCGGTGGGAATACGGATTTCGGCGCGGCCAGCGGCATCCAACTCGGCGCGCGCCACCTCCTCGTAACCATCGCCTTCAGTGCGTAGCAACAGGACAGTAAGGAAGCTATTGTCTTCGCCGAGGGCGAGTACAAGTCGAGGATCGGCCGGCGCCATGTTCACCCAGACCGGCCGCCTGGCGCCACGCATCACGGGGTGGGCCGAGGCTGCTGCGGGTTGCCACTGCCAGGCACCCTCGAGGCGGGCCAGGAAACCTCGCACTTCGCCGCGCACATACTCGATGCGGTTACCGGCACGCACCGCGAGGCCCGCGGCGCTCTTGCCGAGCAGATCGTCGACAGTAACACCCAGACCACCGGCCAGTGCCTCGACGTGCTGGTACGAGAGCTCGTTTTCCGGAAGCAATCCCTGCTCCAGGAGTTGGATGCGTATGTCGCCCAATCCGCTCTTCGCGGCAAGCTGCGCCCGGCTCCAGGCTCTGCGCTCGCGCAGATCCCGCACGCGCGCGCCGATTCCTCGCGTGCCTGCGTCAGCTGTTAGGGTGCGGGCCGAGTGCAGCGCGAGACGCGCGTAGCCAGACATGAGTGCCGGGTCCAGGTCCGCATGCGAGAACTTATTGTTCATTGGTCACTCCTGGCCATCGCGGTCGCGATGTCGCGAACAGCGGGCGGTTGCGGTATCGCGGCCAGATAGAGGCTGAGGATCGATGCCGCGCCGATGACCTGCTGGAAGAAGAGCGGCGCCGGCTCACCGATCGAGAGCAGCCACGCCTCGCGCGAAAAACCCAGCCCGATGCGGACGATGTCGATCAGGTCGTCCCCCTCCAGCTCGGCATGGTTGCGCGGATCGATCACGATCTCACGTAGGAAGCCGGACAAGCGCCCCTTTGCGCTCTCGTATCCCGCCGCCGCCGCCAGCGCATCAAGGTACCTGAGGCGGGCGCGAGTCAGCGCCCGGCCCTCGGCGTTACTGGCCGCCGGTTTCAGGGGCAGCGGAAGCGAGGTTGAAGGGAGGAAGCCGGCAGGCGAGGTGTAGTCCACCGGAAACACGTCCCAGGGCCCAAACGCCTCGATCCACTCTCGATCGGAGCGCCCGCCGGCGCGATTGGATGGGTTCGCACTCGCCAACGCCGACTCGTTCCAGGCGTGCCAGTATGGACCGGCAACGCGTTGCCGCTCGGCGCGAGCGCGCAGACGGAGCGTCCTGGTTTCTTCGCTCATGACAACCTGCTCGGGTGATCTCGTGTACCAGGACATGTCCGCGTCCTCGCCCACCGCGAACTCGAGGACCTCGGTGACCGCCAGAGATCGGTCCAAGAGTACGCCGAGCGAGTCCGCATCCTGGATCTCGGCCTCCCGGCTTGTAACTTCATGACGCTCGGCAGCCGTCTTTTCCCAGAGGCGGCCGCGCAGGCGCGCATTGCTCAGTGGGTACCAGTGAGGGTTCTGGTAGTAGCCGCTCACCAGCTCGCCTGAGTCCGACGGCTTACCGTAGATCACACTGGCGGCGAAGTCGGACGCGTCGTCCTCACTCGCCCCCTGCTCGATCGCCCAGCGACGGTAGGCGCCGAAGAGCCAGCTGAACGGAGCCACGTACTCCTGATCGGCGCCGCACGCCGCTTCGCAATCCGCGAGGACCTGTACGATGAGCGCATCGTTGCGGTTACGCCACCACAGGTTCTCGGGGTACGCGGTGGCCGGAAACCGATCCCGCCACCAGAAGTGCTGCAGTTTCGCCAGTGCTGCCTTCACGCGAGGGTCGGCACCAATGTCCGGCATCGTCCTCTCCTCCAGACCGTTGCGCCGCGACGAAATCGTACGCAGATGCTCGGCGTGATTGTACGCCTGTGCGCCGCCCATGTATAGAGGGAAACTGCCTGAATGACGTCTTCGACCAGAATCAGCGTCGTGGTCGCCCAACCGTCTTAAGCGGACTGTTGTTCATCCGCTCCATCACCAGCCGGATCCTGAAGTGTTCTGAGGAGGTCGTCCAGGTCTGGTGCCCGATACTTCGTGAGGATCTCCTCTGCTGCGGTCTCGGACCAGACGAGCTCGGAGAGCTGCGGTAGGTGGACGTTAAAGGTGGCGACGAGTGCCGCGAACGCCCGGGCGAGGTGGGACTGCTGAAGTCCGACCTCGGCACACAGGATCGGCAAGTCAAAGGCCAGCTCGCCGTCACGGAGGTCCAGTGCGAACTTGCCGAGGACCAGGAAGTAGTTGATCATCCCGATGCCTTTGGCGACCTCAGCGCGACGCGCCTCCACCACCTGGAAGATGCCTGGCACGCGCAGAGTAACGACTTCGCGCTCTTCGTCGATCCGTAGGTAGCCGAGCTGGGGACCGTGCTGAGTCGGGATGGCGGTAACGACCGCTTGTCTCTCGCTCTGAAGCTGGTTCATCAGCCCGAACTCGCCGAGGTAGACCTGGATCTGCTCGAGCGTTGGGGTACTGGACATGAACGGTTCCTTTCTGGAGAAATCAGATTAGTTGGAGGGCGGACAGGATGTGCCCGGTATCGGCTTGTGCGACGTCTGCCAGTAGGCGATCGAGGACCTGAGGGACTGGAGACGACTCCCGCTCCAACCCGGCGAGCAGTGACGAGCCGGCCTCGCCCAACTGCGGGCGGAACGGCGTTCGAACGGGACCGTCGGTTGGCCACCACTCGCGGATGGCGCCGCGTAGCGGGCGGAGGGAGAGGCCGCGCTCCACCCAGGCCGCTCGCACCGTGGCCGGGTCGAGGGCTAGCGCAGCCAGGAAAAGCTCGCGCCGGCCGATGACCTGTGCAGTGTCGGCGACGAAGGTACAGGCCTGGTCGGTGAGCTCCTCAATGGAAAGAGCAGAAGCGGTCATGGTTGATGCCTCCTTACTGGGGACACAGCCGATACGCGGAAACGTGACAAGGGAGGGTAGGGAACTTGCAGCGGCGCATGCAGCTCTGCTCAGGTCACCAGCTGAGCTCGGGGGCGAGCACATCGAGGGAACGAGGCGCAGCGCGCCCAGGCTGTCCAGGTGGCCGATCGCTTGCCTCGGCCATGCAATGCTGGGGACTTCACCCGACGCGTCCTCCGACGGCACGCCCCTCATCCACCGTCTCCCCGCTGCCGGTCCACCCGCTCGTGGGCTAACCCGGCGATGACGGGATCACTCTGTTGCCACGTAGTGGACCAAGAACGCGATGCGAGGCACAGTGTCGCTGCGGGTAGAGATACCTACAGCTCGATTGAGACCGGCTGCTGAGTCGCTGCCGACTCCAGGGCGGCGAAAACCATCGCCAGCGACTTAATGTTGTCGTGACACTCGCCCATCGGCGTGCGACCAGAGTCCAGCGCGTCGAGGAACTCGTGCAGTGACCCGGCAATGTCGCGCCGTACGTTCGTGTCAATACGCTCGGGCTCTTCCGACAGTAAATCGTCTCGGGCTGCCAGATGGACGGTGGGGTCCGTGGCACCGTCCCAAGACACGGTGGTACGTCCCTCGGCACGCCATCTCCCATCCCAGCGGGTTACGTGCCCACGGGCGCACCAGCTCCCTCGATAGAGGTAGCGCACGCCGCCGGTCATCGTGAAAATGGCGTTGGCGCAGGCGTTACCGCGGTACCAGCTCCACGGTGGGTTGAACTCGGAACAGTAGACACTGACCGGATCCGAGGCGCTGAGATAGCGCGCGGCATCGAAGGTATGGATAGCCATGTCGAGGAGGAGCGGGCTCGCCATGCCCTCCCGGAAGCCTCCGAACCGCGGACCGAGATAGAAGTCCGATAGCAAAACAATGAGCGGCTCGGCATGAGCGCCGATGAGACGCCTCATGGCGGCGAGCTGAGGATTATAGCGACGGTTCTGACTGACCATGAAGAGCGCGCCGGCTTCCTCCGAAGCGCGTACAAGCTCACGTGCCTCGGTCATGCTGGCTGCCATGGGTTTCTCGCCCAGCACCGGCAGGCCGTGGCGGAGTGCGAGCAGCGTTACCTCATGGTGCGCCTCGGGCGAAGTCACATCCACCACAAAGTCGGGCGCGAGTTGCTCGATCGCGGCCTCGAGATCGTTGCCGGTAGATACATTCAGCCCCAGTTCAGCCGCGGCTCCCGTTACGCGGTCCTTGAGGACGTCGACCCAGCCGGCCAGCTGTACGCCGGGACAGGCGATCAGGTTCTTCGCCCAGGCTCGTCCCATGCCGCCAGCACCAACCAGAATGACTCGTCGCGGTTGCATCGGAGGTGCGCTCGTATCCCTGCCTGACCGTCAGCCGTCCCGCCGGTACTCCGGCACTGACCCCGCCTGAAGCGGCTGTCCGGAAGCGGAGACTTCGCAATCCGTTTCTCCCCGGCGCCGGTTAGTCAGCTGGAGCACACGAGGGCCGCTGGAACCGATAAAGATAGTAGCCGGCATTGTATTCGACGCAGCGAGAGTACCCGACTGGGGTAGTCATGGAACGCTAACTGGTCCGTCATGATGGCTTGATAGTAGAGTAACCAAACGGGGCGTCCACGGAACGCTGCGCATACCTCCTCGACGCAAGGGAAGTGACACATGCGACGGAAGTGCCGGTGGGCGATCGTCCCGATCGTGGCGGGTGCGTTGCTCCTCAGCGGTGGTGCGGCAGTCGCCGCGGGGCCGTCCTCGTTCACGATTTTGACCAGCGGCCCACTTGCGCTATCGTTCGGTCCCAACCGGCAGTCGGACACGGCAGAGCTCTCAATTCTCGTGCAACCCGCGGGCGGAAAGCCGCTGTCGCTGCGCTTCGTGCCGGTGCTGCATGACAGCCGGCATGCCGACGCGAGCGGCAGGGTTGTCGTTCGTCCCTCGACGCTGACCGTCGCCCCGGCAAACACCCCTCACTTCCCGATCGCGGAGCTCGCCCTTACCATCAGTCTGGCGCCCGCTGCGCGGCCAATCCTTGGCCCCGGCGATGCCCTGAACGGGTATCTCCTGGTGGAAGGGGGACGCGGCCGGGCGGCGGTGCAGACCGTCGCACTCCAGATCACGTCGGATGCCTCCACGGCGACGGCGCAGGGGGATCTCATCGTTGGGGGGATTGGAGACCTTTTCCGGCTGTTCGGGATCTATTCCTGGGCGACAGCGCTCATTGCCGCCGCAGCGCTCATCGGCGCCATTTTCTTTGTCTGTGCCGCGGCCGCTGCCGGGTGGTGGAAGAACATCGACCTGTCGCAGGCAATGACGAAGGAGTTCCAGTGGGACACCAGCAAGAGCTGGCTCTCGGTCCTGACGGGAAGCGGCGCGCTGCTAGGAACGATACTCGCCGCCGGCATTTTCCCCGCCCAGCCGGCCGTGCTGTCGAAGCAGGTGTATGGAGGCCTCAACATCTTCTTCGGTCTCGCTCTCCTGGTGCCGCCGCTGATGTACTCGCTGTTCCACACCCGGGGCCAGCATGGGTACCGCTGGATCTTCCTGCTGGCCGGAAGCATCACGGTTGCAGCGGTGGCCGGCGAGCTGCTTACCATCCTCGTGCTGATCCCCGAGCTGGTCGGCAACGCGGCGCTCTCCCTGGCCGCCACCAACACCTTCCGCCTGATTTTGCTCGTGCTGTGTGTCCTTGCCCCGGTCTACGGGTTAACGTCCGTGCTCGGCACGCTGGAGGCAGACAACCGGGCCGGGGATCCGCAGGCGGCGCGTGCAGCCTACCAGCAGGCGCGAGATCAGTTCCTGCAGGCCCACCAGGCCGCGGAGGACAACCCGAACGATGACGATCGTCAGCGGGTAGCGAACCAGGCGATGCGAACGTTTGTGCAGCGTGATGCCGAGTATGGGGAAGCGTCCGCGACGACCTTCTCTGCCTTGTAGGCGACAGTGAAGCGTGACGAGCTGATCGGCTGTCTCTGGCTAGGGAGAGCGGACCTCCACCGAACGCGCTTACGTTCCCTCCAGGTGCTCTTGCACCAGGTTCGACTCGCGGATCAAGCCCTCGGCGCGCAGTATGTCCTGAAACTGGCCCCACTGGGTGACGGTGAGACGAAGCATGCGGAAGTCGCGTGCGCCGGCGCGGGCCCCGGCCGGGATCGCGCTCATCGGCAGATGCGAGAGAGAGACGTTGTATCGGTTGGAAATGAGCTGTAGCTCCTCGCCTGGCTCGAATTGCCCGTAGCGAACCAGCCGGCTGCCGGAGCAGAAGGAAAGGATGAGCTCGAGCCAGAACCACGGTAGGTCTTGCTCGCCGCGCTGGAGATCGACAAGGGGACGGATCAGCCGGTGTAATAGGGTTGCCGGTTGGCGGTCGCTGGCTTCGGCCCATGTCGGGTGGTCAAGCGTGACAAAGGAAAAAAGGCGCGTGAAGGCACGCACCCGTGCGGGTAGCTCCGCAAGGATGGTCACCGGTCCGACGCGAGAAACGCCCCCCACCCGCAGGCAGCTTGGGTCGGCCCAGGCCTCACCCGCAGGAGTCGACGTCTCCCCGGCGGCGATATCGATCCAGTCGACAATGCCGTTGGTTATCAGGTGGCCGGCCCGCTGGCTCGCGATGTGCAGAATACAGCGGATGAAGTCCTCGTACAGGAGCTCATCGGAGGGGCGGCCGCCCCAGAAACTCAGGTCATCAGGGCGAGCCGGTGACAGTGAAGCGAGGAGTGTGTCATCGGGGAAGGGGAGCTGGATAGACATGACAGCTAGATAGTAGAGTAACCCTGCCGGCGTACCTACCTGAACGGTCGATATCCGGCCGGTGTGAAGCAGAAGAAGGCGGAGCCTGGGATGACGCGCCCCGTCCCACGGGGCGGAGGCGCGGCGAACATGCCCGTTGGGATGTGGTATGGATGACAGAACCAGAACGCGAGCTTGAGACGGCCATGGAGGCAGAAAACGCCGGAATGCCGGAGGAGAGCGCGCGCGAGGCGCGCCTGACCGCGGCCGTCACGTCCATCGTTCTCACTCATCTGGCCGATGATGGCCGGGCCGACGCGCTGATTGCGGATCTCGTGCGAGAAATGGAAGTAATTCTCCGGCGGGAGGCAGGGAGGCGACGGCGAAGGCGTCAGCCGGCTGCATCCGAGAGCGGCGGCGCACCGAGTGGAACGGGCAAGGTGACGTTCGAGCATGTGCAGACGGCCGTGCACTCCGTGTTCGGTGGTGGCCGGCGTGGGGTTGGCTGGAGCGCGCTGGTCCTGGCACGGAGCTGGCCGATGATCGCAGCCACGCTCGTCCCGTACGTTCGCGAGATTGCCGGCGATGAAGCGAAGATGCAGGCCGCCGAGGTGCAGCTCCAGAAGCTGCTGGCACGGTACATGGAGCCGGCACGGGCGAGAGCAGTGGCGGCCGGGCTGATCAGGATGGCGCGAACGGCGGCGACGAGGACGGACCACAAGCGCGAGAGTCAACGGCCCGGCGACAGCCACGATGGCCAATCCGGACGATAGAGGCGGATGGCCGGCCAGGACGCGCCACCCATGCTGACTCGAGGCTACAGGTCGCGGCTGTCGGGCGGATGGTTCAGCCTGCCCGAAGACGTGATGGTGGCCGAGCCGGCGCAGGAGTGCGGTGGTTCGCGAGTAAGGAACGATGCGCGCCTCATGAATGGGAGATGCGGCTGATGGAGCGGCTGTACACAATCGGCGCCTACGGCTTCGACGCGGAGCGGTTCCTGGCTGCCCTCGAAGCCGCCAGAATTGATCTCTTCCTGGACATTCGGCGACGGCGAGGGGTGCGCGGCCGCGAGTACGCGTTCGCCAACGCCGGCCGGTTGCAGCAGGAACTGGAAGCGCGCGGCATCGCCTACCGGCACGAGATCGGCCTGGCTCCCGAACAGGAGACGCGGGCGCTGCAGGAGCAAGCGGATAGGGCCGGCGGCGTGGCGCGACGCAAACGGACGGAGCTGGGCGCGGCGTTCGTCGAGGATTACACCCGGCGTACCCTCCAGCGGTTCGACTGGAGTCCGCTCTTGCAGGAGCTTGCGGCGGCGCAGCGGCCGGTGTTGTTCTGCGTGGAGGGAAGGCCGGAGGCCTGCCACCGTCATCTGGTAGCGGAACGGCTGACCGAGCTGACGGGCGTGATGGTGACGAATCTGCTGCCGTGAGCCGGGTTGTGGCGTCCCGCCCCCGAGTACACGGCGGTTACATCCGTAGCGACGGGCACGGACTGGATTGTGGCTTCCGGTGCGCCCGACTAACAGACACGTTCGGCGATCACCGGTGCGCACGTCCCTGAAGCGCTCCGGGGAGGCCGTGCCGAAAGGGTGCTACCGGCGAATCTCCAGCGTGCGGTGGTTCCTTTAGCCGCCCGCGCGGGGGACGGCGCAGCGGGTGATGAGGAGCGTCAGCAGCGCGGTACGAGGCACGATGCTCGACTTCACGATGTACTCGTCCGGACTATGGTCGTTACCGCCGATCGGACCGAGCCCGTCAAGCACCCCCAGGCCGTGCGCGGCAAGGCGATTGGCGTAAGAGACGCCGCCGCGCTTGACGTCGGCTACCGCGAATCCCAGCTGCCGCGCGCACTCGATCGCCTCATCGGCCAGCGTGCGATTGGCTCCCGAGAGCGTCATCGGCGGAGCGTGCCAGCCGCCCTGCAATTCGGTTCGCGTGTTGGGAACGTCGGCGATGAGCGTGATCCCGCGTAATGCGTCCTCCACCGGCTCCATATCCTCCCCCTGCTCGACTCGCACGTCGATCGTCGCCGAGGCCTCGGCCGGGATCACATTGCCGGCGGTTCCCCCCTCGATCGTCGTGACGTTGACGCTCACGCCGGGCCGGAAGCCGTCGAGGCGACCCACATGGTCGAGCTGACGCCCGAGCGCCATGATTGCGTTGGCTCCCCGCTCCGGCTCGACGCCGGCGTGCGCCGCTCGGCCGTAGGCCCGCAGAATGAACGTGCCCATTCCTTTTCGGCAGCTGACGATCTCGCCGTGCTCACCGGCGCATTCCAGGACCAGCCCGGCATCGTAATGGGAGGCCTGCTGGTCGCAGATGCGGCCGGAGACCGGCATGCCCGGCGCTTCTTCATCGCTCCCGCAGAGCAGGGTCACCGCCCCGATCGTCCGGAGCAAGTCGAGATCCTGCAGGGCTGCCATCGCATAGAGACCGGACAGCAGGCCGCTCTTGTTGTCGGCGGTACCCGGACCGAGCAGGCGGTCGCCATCCTCATGAAGCGGCCGCTCGGCGGCGACGCCGACCGGGTAGACGGTGTCCATGTGGGCAGCCAGGAACACGCGCCCATGGCCGGTGGTTCCGGTGGCGGTAATCAGCAGACTGTCTCCTGCTGCCGGATCCGGTACGGTCTCAACCGACCAGCCGCGTCCGTCGATCCAGGATCGGATCCAGGCGTCCATCTCGCCGATGCCGACGCGGTAGCCGGTCCTGGAGTCGATGGCGCATAGCTGCCGCAGCTCCTCAAGGTAGGCCGGAAGCCGGGTGTGCAGGTAATCGACGATCGAGCGCGAAACATCACTGTTCACGAAGGGCCCTCCACGATCATTGTGCTCCGAGGACGCGTCGAGAATGGGACGCCGTCGGTGGACCCGGCGAGGGAGTGCAACGCCAGACGAGCTGGCCACGCGCCAGGTGGAGCGGGATACGCCGCGCCCACCAGAGGCGCGTGGAACAATCACAGTGGCAGTGGTAGGTGATTTGAAAGGGGAGTGCGAACACGGTCATGAACCAGCGGATTCGCAGCGAGCTCTCGCTCATATATCCCGAACAAGCGGCTGAGGTCGCGACAAAGCTCAGCCGGCTCCTGGACGACTTCACGGACCGGAATCCGCCCCGCGCGTCGCGCGACCCGTTCTTTACCGAGCGGGACGCGGTGCTCATCTGCTACGCCGACCACGTTCGCGAGGAGGGGGAGAAGACCTTACGGACGATGGGTCGCTTTCTCGAACGGTACGCTCGCGGGCTGATTCCCACCGTGCACTTCCTGCCATTCTTTCCCTACTCGTCGGACGACGGCTTCTCGGTCATCGACTACCGCCGTATCGAGCCGGCGTTCGGAGACTGGGACGATCTTGCCGCCATCGCCCGCGACTTCGATGTCATGGTCGACCTGGTCATCAACCACGCATCGGCGAAAAGCGAATGGTTTGGCCGTTTCCTGGAGGGCGACGAAGTGTACCGCGACTACTTCATCGCCTTCGAAGAGCCGGTCGACCTGTCGACGGTGTTCCGGCCGCGCACGCATCCCGTCCTGACGCCGTTCCAGACGGCGGAGGGCACGCGCTACGTGTGGACGACGTTCTCGACGGACCAGATCGACCTCAACGTCGCCAACCCCGACGTCTTGCTCGAGCTCATCCGTATCCTGCTCTTCTACGTCGCCCATGGCGCGACGATTATCCGGCTCGATGCGATTGCCTTCCTCTGGAAAGAACCCGGCACCAGCTCCCTGCACCTGCCGCAGACCCACGCCGTGGTGAGGCTGTTGCGTGCCGTGCTGGACGAGGTAGCGCCACAGGTGCTGATCATCACCGAGACGAATGTACCCCATGAGGACAACATCTCCTACTTCGGAGCGGGTGAGGACGAAGCACATCTCGTGTACAACTTCACACTGCCACCACTGCTGCTCTACTCGCTGATGAAGGGCGACGCGTCGCTGCTCTCTACGTGGGCGCGCACGCTCGCTCCACCGTCGGCGCGGACCGCCTTCTTCAACTTCACCGCCTCGCACGACGGGATCGGGGTGACTGCCCTCAGGGCCATGATTCCCCCCGACGAATTCGACGAGGTGCTCTCGTGGGTCGAGCGGCACGGGGGCCGGATCAACTACCGAACGTCGCCCGGTCAGGAGCCGGTGCCATATGAGCTGAACATCGTCTACCTCGACGCCGCCGGCGGGATCGAACCGTTTCTGGTGAGCCAGGCGATTGCCCTCGCGCTCCAGGGAATGCCGGCGATCTATTTCAACAGCCTGATCGGCGCCCGGAACTGGGAGGAGGGGGTCGAGCGCCTCGGCTACAACCGGGCAATCAATCGGCAGAAGTTCGTGTATGACACGCTCGTGGCTGAGCTGGACGAGCCGGCATCACCCGGCCACCGGGTGTACCAGCGCTACGCTCGGCTGCTGGCCGCGCGCGGCGCGGAGCCGCTGTTTGGACCGCTTGCTCCCCAGCAGGTGGTCGACCTCGACCGGCGGCTGTTCGCTTTGCTGCGTTCGAATGAAGACCGGCGGCTCCTCGCCATCCACAATCTCAGCGGGGAGGAGGTGATCGTGTCCGGGCTCGCCGAGTTGCTCGGGGCCGCCGAAGCTCGCGACGCGGTCAGCGGTGAGACCTATGCGCTGACGAACTCCATTCGGGTCGAAGGGTATGGCATTCTGTGGCTGACGCCCGAGCGCTAGATCACCGGGATCAAGGCACCGCGGCCGCGACTGCCGAGCCACTGACACCGGATTTCTCGGCGAGCGCTTCGATGATGGCGCGGCAGAAAGCCGGTAAATCGGCCGGGGTGCGCGACGTGATCAGATTGCCGTCACGCACGACCTCCCGGTCCACCCAGGTAGCGCCGGCGTTCTTCAAGTCGGTCTTGATCGCGCCGACGCTGGTCAGTGTCCTGCCGCGGCAGACGTCGGCCTCGGCCAGTACCCAACCGGCGTGGCAGATTGCAGCGACCGGCTTGCCGGCGTCGCAGGCATCGCGCACCAGGCGCACCAGGTTGGGGTCGCGCCGCATCCGGTCGGGAGCGAATCCCCCGGGAATAATGACCGCGTCGAAGTCGTGGGCGCCGGTGTCGGCCGAGGCTTTCTCCGCGGTCACCGGAATGCCGTGTTTGCTGGTGTAGGACTTTGCCTCCGGGCCGACAACCGTCACCTCGGCGCCGGCCTCTCGCATGCGGTAGAGCGGGTACAGCAGCTCGAGGTCCTCGTAGACGTCTTCGGCCAGGATGGCGATGCGTGTGCCCGAAAGCTCCATGGTGTCCTCCGTGATCACTGAGGTGGGAGCCCAAAACGCTCCACCATTCTTATCGTCGCACGCCTGACTGAAATGGCTGGTCCGCCCAGGAGTCGGGAATCGAAATCCTGGGCGGACCATTGAACGGAGGACCGGGACGGCGGAGGGGAAGCTCAGGCGGCGACCTGCTCGCTCTCTTCCTCGGTTTCGGCCGGCTTGATGTTCTGATTGAGGTGGAAGAAGTTAGCCGGATCGTACTTGCGCTTGATGGCGGCGAGGCGGGCGTACGTCGGCTCCGGATATGCGTGGTGGATTCGTTCCTCCCCCTCGTCACCCAGGAAGTTGACGTATGCGCCGTCGGCGAACGGCTGCAGGGCGTGCCAGAAGCTGTCCGACCAGGCACGCTCGCGGGCCGTTTCGGCGGGATCCATCCACTCGTCGATGGAAGTGAACATGTACGGTTTGTCGCGGTGGGCGAACGCCGTCGCATCGTTCGACACGCGTGCCATTGCTCCTCCCAGTACCCTGAGCTGGCCGATCGTGAAGGGAGAGGGCATCGAACGCAGGTGTTCCAGGATGGTGGCGATCGCCTCGTCGCTCAGCTCACTCATGAACATCGATCGGACGTCGCTGCGGCGGCCCTTTACCTCCGCCTCCCTGGTGAGCTCGTAGATGGCGGGGTAAGGCATCGGTGCCATGAGGTCGGCGACCGGGGTCGCCAGCGAGCGGAGCGGGGCCACCACGCGCTGACCTTCTTCCAGGTCCCCGGTGTAGACGGCGCCGATGATGATCACCAGGTTGCCGACCATGGCGGGCGGAATGAAGGGAGCGGGCGGCGCGTTCATGATGAAGGCCATGGTCGTCAGCTCGTCGGGCGCTGAGGCGGCGTAGTCCGCGTACCTGCGAAGGAGGGCCTCGCCATCCGTGGCATCGTAGACCACCGCTTCCCCCACGACCATACCGACAGGGTGGGTACGGAAGGTGAACGAGGTGACGACTCCGAAATTCCCGCCACCGCCCTGGATCGCCCAGAAGAGATCCGCGTTTTCGGCGGGATCTGCGGTGACGAGACGTCCGTCGGCCGTTACCACTTCGGCGGAAAGCAGGTGATCGATCGTCAGCCCGTACTTGCGTGTCAGCCACCCGATTCCCCCTCCGGTGGTTAGACCGCCGACGCCGACCGATGCCGTATCGCCGGAGGACACGGCCATGCCGTGCTCCTGCGCTTTCCAGGCGAACTCGCCCCAGGTCACACCTGGCTCGACGCGGGCAACACTTCGCTCGGCGTCGATCTCGATCGATTTCATGCCTGATAGGTCGAGCACAAGATCGTCGGAGGTGCCGTAGCCGGCGAAGCTGTGTCCACCGCTTCTGACGGCGAGGGTGCGGCCGGTCTGACGAGCGAAGTTGACCGTGGTCAGTACGTCGGCCACGCCGGCCGCGCGCACGATCAATGCAGGGAATCGGTCGTGTTCGGCGTTGTGGATGCTGCGTGCCGCCTCATACTCCGGGCTGCCGGGGCGAAGCACTTCGCCCTGAACGCAACGCTCGAGGGCCGGGTTTTGGGACTGATCGGAGTGCTGGGACGCTTGCATCGTGTTCTCCTTGATGATCGAACGCCCACCGGGCGAGATTTCTTTCTGAGAACCACACTATCGACCTTCCAGCGAACCTTCATCGGGCCGAAGGCAGAGAGCGCATCGGTCGTTGGTCGGAGGTGAGCGGTGACCCGCTAGCCCTCGCGGGTTTCGGCGGCGGCTACAATTTCCCGGGTGGGAGCTGACTCCCACCCGGAGGGACTGGCGTGTTCGACGTCGGCATCATGATCGAGGGGCAAGACGGCCTGAACTGGACGCGGTGGAAGCGGCTGGTCGAGGTGGTCGAGCGCTGCGGCTTCTCCTCGCTTTACCGCTCCGATCACTTCACGAACCCACGCGGCCCGGACAGGGATGCACTCGAGCTGTGGGCATCGTTGACCTATCTCGCCGGCGCAACCTCACGCATCGAGTTCGGTCCACTGGTCACACCGGTGACCTTCCGCTTGCCGGCAATCACGGCGAAGGCGGCGGCCGCGGCCCACGACCTGAGTGGCGGCCGGCTAATCCTCGGCATTGGGGCGGGCTGGCAGGACCGCGAGCACCAGCTGTTCGGCATTCCATTTCCTCCAGCCGGCGTGCGGCTCGCGATGCTCGAGGAATACGTGCAGGTGGTGGGTCAGCTCATGCGGGGCACGAAACCGGTCGAGTTCCGGGGCAGCCACTACCAGATCGATGGGGCGGAGATCCTCCCTCATCCCCACGGCGGCGGACCGCCGATCCTGGTCGGAGGCAATGGCGAGAAGCGGACGCTGCCCATCGTGGCCCGGTACGCCGACGCCTGGAACGCGGTGTTCGTGACCCCGGCACGGTTTCGGGAGCTCTCGAGCCGGCTCGACGAACTGCTCGATCGAGCCGAGCGGCCGCGCGACGCAGTGCGCCGATCGACGATGATCGGGACGATCTTCGGCCGGTCCGAGGACGAGCTGCGCACGAAGCTGGCGGCGCGTGGCTGGAGCGTCGAGGACGCTCGCGGGCACGGTCTGGTGGCAGGGACGCCGGCCATGCTCGTCGAGCAGCTCCGCGGCTATCGAGAGGCGGGTGTGGAGCGCGTGATGCTCCAGTGGCTCGACCAAGACGACATCGAGGGCCTGGAGATCATCGGCCACGAGGTGCTTGTCGCCCTGTAGCACCACTCGGGACCTTTGGCCTCACACGGTCGGGACCTCGGCCCCTACTGCCGTCGAGCGGAGTGCCCTAGCCTGGTATCCAGATGCGTGCATCGCACGCCGACCGGGGAGGGGCGACAGTGACCCAGCGTCTAGCCGCGATCGCAGCCGGCCTGCTGCTGCTCTCTGTTCCTCTGTCCACCTGGCAGCAGGCGACAAATTCGCGTGATGATCCTATGGCTGACTGCGCCGCCCGCTGCCACTCTACGAGGAGTCGAAGGGGGCTAAGGCATGGCTTCACGAGGTAGCTCACGGTCTGCGCCGCACGCCACGACCCTCTGCCCGAACGAGCCTGACAGCTCGAGATTCTTCGAGTTGACGCCGACACTCATGGCGACGGCCGATTCCCGTGGCAGGATCACCTGGGTGAACTCGGCATTTGAATCAATGCTCGGCTGGTCTCCCGATGAGATGATCGGCCGCCGCATTGTCGATCTGGTCCATCCCGATGATGTCCATAGAACTGCTCGAAAGGCGGCATCCGAAGCCCAGCTTGGAGTCGAGTTCCGCAACTTCGAGAACCGCGCCCTCTGCAAGGACGGGACGTATCGCTTGGTTTCCTGGACCACTGCCGGAGACGGCGAAACCGCCTACGCTGTCGGCGTTGATGTGACGGACCGCGGCCAGGCAGAAGCGGAGGCGAGACACCTCGCTCAGATCGTGGCGTCGGCTCCGGACGCGATTTTGTCCGAAACCACAGATGGCATGATCACGAGTTGGAATCCCGGAGCCGAGCGGTTGTATGGCTATCACTCCGATGAGGTCATTGGCAAGAGCATAGACCTTCTCGTACCGCCAGAGCGCGACGGCGAACCCGAAGCGTTGCTCTCCAGGGTGCTGGCCGGCGAGCGGATCATCGATCTCGAGACGCGGCGGCGCCAACGGGACGGCAGTATCGTCGACGTCTCCCTGTCGATCTTTCCCATGTTTGGCGATGGCGGCAGCGTCCTCGGGGTCGCCTCCATCTCCAAGAACATTGGCGACAGAAAGGTGGCCGAGCGCCGGATTACCGAAAGCGAATCGCGGTATCTGGAGATCCTGAAGACTACGAATGAGGGCGTCCTGCGAACCGACGCCAACCTCGTCACTGACTACGTCAACCCGCAGATGGCACAAATGCTCGGATACCAACCATCAGAGATGATCGGGCGGCCACACTGGGAATTTGTGGCAGGTTCCGATCTGGACGACGCCGCAGCGAGGGCCGTGCAACTGCAGGAGACCCGCCGCGGAGAGCGTTACCAACGCCGGTTCCGGCGCAAGAACGGCAGTGTCTGCATCGCGTCACTGTCAGTTATCCCTCTATTCGATGCCGATGGGTCGTTTCGGGGGACACTTGGAATGGTGACGGACATCACCGAACAGGCTGAGGCTGCTGAGCGCCTTCGAGAGGCACAAGGATTCCTCTCAGCGGTGGTGGCAAACGTGGACGCCGGACTGGTCACGGTGGACGCTGCGGGCCGGATCAGTTACGCCAATCCGGCGGCACAACGGATGCTTGGCTGGGCTGGCGAGGACCCGACCGGGCGATGTCTCGGCGAGTTTGTACGTCCTCTGACGTTCGGCAATGTCGCATGCACCGACGATGACCTTGCGTTGGCCTCGCTCATCCAGCTCACGGAGACGGTGCACAAGGAGTTGGCATTCGGAAGGAGGGATGGTTCGGCTTTCCCCGTCTCTCTCACCGCTTCGCCGCTGATGCCGGACGATCCCAGCGGCGGTACCGTGATTCTGTTTCGAGACGTCACGGAGCAAGAGGCCGAGCGCGAGCGAGCCAGACAGCAACTTGAAACGCTGAGCTGGATTGGCCGGCTGAGGGATGCGCTGGACGACGGGCGCCTCGCCGTCTATGCCCAGCCGATCGTCGATGCAGTGTCCGGCTCACTTGTAAAACAGGAGCTGCTTGTGCGGCTGGTCGACCGCAATGGCGAAGTGGTTTCACCCGCGATCTTCTTACCCGTCGCCGAAGAGTACGGCCTGGTTGACCAGATCGATCGGTGGATGGTAACCCAGGCGGCGCGACTGGCCGCAGGCGGCAACCCCGTCAGCGTCAATCTGTCGGCACAGTCACTAGGAGACACCGACATGGCCCGGTTCCTCCAGGATACGTTGCAGGCTTCTGGTGCCGACCCCAATCTCCTGACCATTGAAATCACGGAAACCGCGCTTCTGACGCACCCCGAGGCCGGAATAGATCTCGCCCACAGACTCTCGACGCTCGGCTGCGGGATAGCTCTCGATGATTTCGGTACCGGATACGGGAGTCTCACCTACCTGAAGCGTTTGCCGATCACGGACCTCAAGATCGACCGAGAATTTGTTCGCGACCTCCAGACGGACGAGGCAAGCCGCCACGTCGTCGAGGCGGTCGTACACCTCGCCAGCGCCTTCGGCCAGCAGACAATTGCCGAAGGAGTTGAGGACGAGGCGACTGCGGTGCTTCTGCGCGAACTAAAGGTCGACTACCTTCAAGGCTTCCACATCGGCCGCCCGCAGCCGTTGTACAACAGCGATCCCACTTAGAGGCCGCGACGCCCCTCGAACTCGATTCCGTCGGAGCAATCCCCCACGGAACCTTCAGTGGCGGTCGGCGGTCAAAATCAGATGTATCACAGCGTGCACATTGCCAGTGCGCAACTCTGGAGCGTCTTGCGAGTGGGCGAGGCACCCGCTCAGGAAGCCGAGAGCTAGCACCATCTGGCCGGTATCGGTGTAGCGGCAGGTCGAGCAGCTTTGGCCATTGGAGCAGCTTGAAGATGGAGCACCTAGCCGATCGTGAAGTAGGTGGTCGCCGTTCTGGCGCGACTGGCCAGCGAGCAGGTCACTCTGGCCGTTCCGCCGGTGCCCTTCGACCCTATGTGCCAGGACCAGGACACCGTGCCGCTACTCCCGACGGTCTGCGCTGAGCGTCAACTGACCTCGGCACGATGCGCCAGGCGTTGTCCACGCCGTCGGCGCTGCGTACTGTCCATAGGCAACAGGATTGGGGCTCACGGAGGTGGAGGCCTTGAGACTACCGTGCGAGGCCGGCGGCTGGTAGGAAGGCGGCGGTAGTGTCACAGCTCCACCGCATGATCCGGGATGGACTGCTAGCGTCCCTCCGGCTCTTGACAGGGCTGATACGATGAGGCCACGCGGAGCGAGTTGACACGTGGTCCCAATGTGGCTACCTCAAGCGCATTGCGCTACCGGCAGAGATGCTCCGTAACAGGATCGGGGTTTCTCCATGGAGAGCAGGGGAGATAGAGCGATGACGGATTTCAGCATCGGATCGGCGCAGAGACGTTCCACGAAACGAGCTGGGTGGGCAGGGCGCGGACGGAAGGTAGTGACATTGGGGAGTCTGGCCTGCCTCCTCGTGCTGGGCCCGTTGCAAGCGCATGCAGCACAGCCTCTCTCGAACCCGTACTGCAGTTCCCCTGGCGCTGGTTCCAGTGATACCTGCTACGGTAACGAAGTCCTGGCCTTTGAGAACGGAGGGAATTTTAACGTCGCGTTTGGTGACTACGCGCTGTCCAACAACACCACCGGCCTCTACAACACTGGGATCGGCGAACAGGCCCTCAGGAGCAACGGCACCGGGTGTTGCAACGTGGCCAGTGGGTCGTGGGCGATGTCAGGAGCCCAATGCCAGGCGTGCAACGGCCAGTACGACACAGCGACCGGGTACGAGGCACTGTTTCACATCGACACCGGGAGCAACGACACGGCGGATGGAATCAATGCGCTGATCCTGAACACCAGCGGCAACGAGAACACGGCCGACGGTGCAAACGCGCTCTACAACAACCAGACCGGGTCAGACAATGCTGCTAGCGGGTTTGGCGCACTCGGCGGGAATTACTGCCACACCTGCAGTGGTTCGAATAACACGGCAGCGGGCAAAGATGCCCTCTACAACATCGACACCGGCTCGAACGATACTGCCCTTGGGTACGATGCAGGGGGTATCCCCAACGGGTCGACGGCCACCACCAGCGGTTCCAACGATACCTTCCTCGGCTCGCTGGCGGGTCCCGGTACGTCGACCCAGCTCTCCAACGCCACCGCCATTGGTGCGAATGCGGTGGTAGATGAGAGCAACGCGCTGGTGCTGGGTGGCACGGGATCGAACGCCGTGAACGTCGGAATCGGCACCGCGACGCCCGATCAAGCCCTCACCGTGACTGGCAATGTCCACATCTCGGGCTCGGGCAATGGCGTCATCTTCCCCGATGGCTCGGTGCAGACGACCGCGGCATCGAATGGGGGACTGCCACCAGGACAAAGTGGGCAGTATCTACGCTACAACGGCAGCAGCTGGGCAGCCTCCTACCTCCAGGCTGGTGATCTCCCGGCTGGTTCGTCCAACTACATCCAGAACGGAACCAGCCAGCAGGCAGGCGCCACCTTCAATATCAGCGGCAGCGGGACGATCGGCGGCACGCTGGTGGCGACAACCGCCGGGATCGGGACGTCCGGTGCACCGAACAGCCTGCTGCAGGTGGGCAATACCTCGAGCAGCTACGGGAAGTACATGCAACTCCCGGAGGTGACGAGCAGCTCCAATCCTCCGGTGGCCGACTGCAACACGACAAGCCTGTCCGGCCGACTGGTGCTGCAGGACAAGGGCGGCAAACTGACGCTGTGGGGCTGCTCCGCCACCTCCGGAAAGTGGGTGATCGTGAAGTAGCCGCTGGAGCCAGGCGAGGCAGTGCTGCCAGCTCTCCGAGTCATCCGGGTCCAGGCCGCGCACCTTGACACGGCACGACATGAGGGGCCGGCACCCCATAGGGCGCGATCGGCTGCAGAGTGTCGAAGGCGGGAGGTCGCTGCGGCGTGAAGCTCGCGCTCGTCTGCTATGCCTGCCCACAGCTTTTGAAGTGGACTCTAAAAGCCACCGGTGCCGTTCGGCGTGCCATTGCCGGTGGGGCCATCGTAGCCCACCCCGCCGGTGCAGAGATAGAGGTTGGGTGCACAGCTGCCGTTGCTACCCGCGATCACGTCGTTCAGGCTACCGGTGTTGCTATACGAGTATGATCCGAAGTTCGTCGAGCTCGCATTGCCGGCCAGCGCATAGACGCTGGCGATCAGCGGTGTCGCCAGACTGGTACCGCCCAACTGCAGCCAGCCGCCGTAGCCAAACGTATCGTACACCGCCAGCCCCGTGTTGGGGTCCGCGACGGCCGCCACGTCGTTATCGGTGCGGTTATTGCAGCCGGTGTCGGTCTGCCAGGAGGGTTTGCCTTCGTACTGACTGCAACCGCTTCCGGTTCCGCTCCAGACGGTCTCGGTCCAGCCGCGGGTCCCGCCACCCCGAACCAGCGTTGTGCCGCCGACCGACGTCACGTCGGGTGACGCGGCCGGGTAAGCGGTGCCATAGCCGGAATCGCCCGAGGCAAAGGTGAAGTCTACGCCCGGATAGTCGAAGGTCTTGTCGAACTTCTTCTCGCTCTTGAACTCACTGGCAAACCAGCTGTTGCTGATGTATTGACCACCCAACTTAAGCGCCTCGGTGTTCGCCGCGAGTAGATTCTTGATGTAGTTGTTCCTCGACTCGATGAGCACGATGTTGCAGTTCGGGCAGGTCGCGCTGACCGCATCCAGGTCGAGCGACTCCTCGAGCCCCCAGTTGAAGTCGGACTTCGGGTACTTCGTTCCGCCGTGCTGATTGAGCTTCTTGAAACAGCGGTTCTGGCTCGTGCAGGCGGTGAGGCCCCAGTAACTCCGGTACGCTGCTAGGTCGCTCTCCGCATTCAAATCGTCGTAGGCATCGACGATGTAGACCGTTTGCCCCGACCCGGTATTCGGCAGGCTGTAGGCGGACTGAATGTCGGCTGGACCATAGCCGGACGGCGAGCCGGACACGAGCGCGACGCCGGTCTGGTCCGTCATCACGAGGGCCGCGCAAGCGGCGTACCCGGGTGGAGCATCGCTGCACACGTGCCGGAAGTGCCGCTGCTGCGCCGACGCAGGTCCCGCCGTCACTGCGATTCCCAGAGTGCACGCTACCGCAAAGAAACGCTTCAACTCCCTCTCCTTTGTTCGATGGCCGAGGTCCGGGCATCGAGCCGAACGATCGCATCGGCCCTTCCCCATCTCCACGCACCCTAGCGAACGCCTTCCGCACGAGGGAGCAGGACGGAGGTTCCTTCTCCGCTGCTTCACTATAGCACCGAATCTCGGAGAGTCAAGACGGAGGATCGCGACGGGTGCGCCGCAGATTGTTGGAGGAGGGATGATGAGGGGAAGGAGCGGGCATAGAGTAAGAGACCTCCCCATGAAAGGTCAATGCCATGCCTGACGAGTCCTCCTCCCCGTATGAGCAGGCGCAACGTGCGCTTGACG
>DATGJB010000135.1:0-10412 GCA_035295425.1 Chloroflexota bacterium
ACCGCGCGCGCTCCGGTGAGAGGTACCCCGAGTGCGGCGAGGCGTCGCGCCAGCTCCTCGAGGTCGATCTCGCCTCGGGCAAGACGGCGGTCCAGGATCTCGCCGCTGGGACTCCTGGCCTGTGGAAGCTCCTGCGATGTCTGGCGGGTCAGAACGTCAAGCATCACGAACAGCGCCACGAGACCGAGGAGGATTGCACCGGCGCTGAGGAGGATGGTCAGCATCGTCTCTAACCGGTCCGACCACATCCATTCGACTTCCCACCAGAACATGGCATCTTCTCCGGGTGGGCCGCATCCGGCCTCTCCATCCAGTCATTGCCATGCTCCGGGTGGCGCGAGGGCCGGTCGTTCCCACACTCGCAGCCTACGTCCGTCTCGGCCCGCCGCCCATCGGTTGCTGAACCGAGAAATTCCCCCGGTTGACCCGATATTCGGCGGCGGACCTAGCCGGGCTGTATCCGGCCGGTGCGGACCAACCACCAGATGAAGTGCAGCCTGCCGAGCTCACTCTGACTGAAGATGTCACGCTGCAACGCATAACGCTCCTGCAACTGCAACAGGCGACGCAGCTCTTTACGTGCTCGGGTCGCTGATGTTTCGCGCCTCCGGGTGAATGGTGTCCATCCCATTCGGGCTCTCCTCACATACCGCGCGATGTACATTTCGGCCAGCATATAGCCCTTGCGCTCGCCTCTCGATCGGGTGGACACCCGATATTCGGGCGGTTGATTGCTGAACTGCCTGTCCGGCGTCGCTCTGCGCGGGCTGAGCTGGCAGCCGGAAGTCAACCTGCTCGCCCGAATGCCCGCCGTTACCTCAAGGCCGGCTCACTCGTTTCACAGATGTAGGGCGCGGAGGTGGACAGCCATGGCTGCAGTGCGACGCTTCCTTCTTGCCGCCGTGGTCCTCATGCTGCCGCAGCTGCAGGCGAGCGTTCATGCTTCCCCGGTGACTCCCATCTATCCAGTGCCGGGCGGCGTTGCCACGACTCGCAAGATCGTCGCCCTCACGTTCGACGACGGTCCGTCGATCTATACACCGCGGATTCTCGCCGTCCTGGCGGCGCTCCACGTCCCGGCAACTTTCTTCGTCATCGGACGACAGGTATCGGGGTTCGCGGCCGTGCTTCGCGCCGCGGCTGCCGCCGGCAACGAGATTGGCAACCACACCTTCAATCATCCCGATCTCCGCTATCTGTCTTCGGGGGCAATCGGAAGCGAGGTGCAGCAGACGCAGGACGCAGTACGAGCGGCGGCGGGTGTCACCCCGCTCTGGCTCCGGCCACCGGATGGGGACGTGGATGCTCATGTCGTGCAGACCGCCGCCGCTCTTGGATTGAGAACGGTGCTCTGGAACGTCGATCCGCGAGATTGGTCCCTGCCAGGCGTCGACACGATCATCGCGCGCGTTCTCGCCCAGGCGCATCCCGGTAGTGTAATCCTCATGCATGACGGCGGTGGCGACCGCAGCGAGACGGTCGCCGCGCTGCCCACGATCATTCGCACGCTGCAGGCGGACGGCTATCAGTTCCTGACCGTCAGTGCGCTCTTTGGTGTAGATACTCCGCAACCCTGCGATAGCGAGCGTGCGCTTCGCCGGTTCTCGGGCGCCGGTATCGGAGCACAGCCGTCCCATGCCATCTATCGTGCCTGGTTGGATACCTACTGTAATCGGATCGATCTGGGTCCGGCCACGAGCGGCGAATACACGCTGGCGAAAGATGTCGTGGCGCAGGACTTCGCACGTACCGCACACCGCATCGAGTGGTCCCGGCGCTCGAGCACGACCCATATCTCGCTCATGTGGGGATGGGCCGCGCGCGTCTTCGGAGCCCTCGGCATCAAGCCACGCTGGCACACACCGCTGACACGTGCCTGGTTCGACCAGTATTTTCGTGGCAGCAACTACGGCCCGGCACGAACGTTGCCCAACCGAGAGGCTGGCGCAACTGTCCAGTGCTTCACCCGCGGCTGCGCCGTGCTGCGTCAGGGGAAGGTCACGTGGAGATTGCCACTGCCGGCGAGCCACCCGCGCCAAGCGTTCCTGCCGGCTCCACGCACGGCACAGCGTCGGGTTCCCGCTCCGCTTGTCTCGGCAGACCGGTCCCTGAAGGGACGTACCTCGGCGAGGTGCCGGCGGGAGAGCCGCATCGATTGTTCATTCATCGAATATCAGGCGATCGCAGGATAGCCAGGATCACGCCGGCGGCATAGTGTGGAGGTGACGCTCCCATGGAAACTACTCCAGCGCTCGAGGCAGGTGTGTTGCGCCGGGTCGATCCATATCGTTGGGAGATCCCTCCCACCTACAAGCCCGGCATGCGGGTGCCAGGGCTCATCTATGCCGATGAGACGCTCCTCACGTCGATCGCGCAGGACCAGGCAATCGAACAGGTCGCCAACGTTGCCACCCTTCCGGGAATCGTGGGGCAGAGCCTCGCAATGCCGGACATCCACTGGGGCTACGGCTTCCCGATCGGGGGCGTTGCGGCAATGCGCGCCGACGACGGCGTGATTTCGCCGGGTGGCATCGGTTACGACATCTGTTGCGGCGTACGGCTCCTCGCAACCGATCTCGACGTGACAGAGGTGCGAACGCACCTTCCGGCGATCGCGGACATGCTCTATCGCACGGTTCCCGCGGGGGTGGGAGAACGAAGCCGGGTTCACTTCGCGGGGCGCGGTCGGTTCGATCAGATGCTGCGCGAAGGCGCACGCTGGGCGGTCGAGGAGGGATATGGCAACAGCGAAGATCTCGATCGCATCGAGGAAGGGGGAGCGCTGACCGGAGCCGATCCCGGCGCCATCAGCCAGCGTGCCCGTGAGCGCGGCCTCCATGAGGTTGGCTCGCTGGGATCAGGCAACCACTTCCTCGAGGTGCAGCGCGTGGACGAAGTATACGACGAGGCCACCGCGTCGGCGTTCGGCCTGCACCTTGGCCAGTTAACGGTCTTTATCCACACCGGGTCGCGAGGCTTCGGTCACCAGGTCTGCACCGATGCCCTGCACGTGATGCAGCGCGCCGTGCAACGCTACGGAATCGATCTCCCCGACCGTCAGCTCGCTTGCGTCCCGATTCGCACCCCGGAAGGTCGAGACTATCTGGCCGCGATGGCATGCGCCGCCAACTATGCCTGGGCAAACCGGCAGTGCATCACCCATGCCGCCCGGCGGGCACTGCAGGCGGTGTTAGGTGATTGCGCCGGGAAGGTCCGACTGGTCTACGATGTGGCACATAATCTGGCCAAGTTTGAGACCTACGACGTCGACGGAAAGCCGCTCGAGGTGTGCGTCCACCGCAAGGGCGCGACCCGCGCCTTTCCACCCGGGCACCCGGATCTCCATCCCAGCATCAGACCGCACGGTCAGCCAGTTCTCATCCCGGGGGATATGGGACGATACAGCTACGTCGCGGTGGGCACCGAGCAGGCAATGCGCGAGAGCTTCGGCTCGACCTGTCACGGCGCGGGACGCGCCCTGAGCCGGCACGCGGCCAAACGGGCGTTGGAGGGAGTCGACATCGCGGCCGAGCTCCGCCAACGCGGTATCACCGTTCGCGCGCGGAATCCCCGTCTCCTCGCCGAAGAAGCGTCGGCGGCCTACAAAGATGTGGCCGACGTGGTGAACGTCGTGGAGAACGCCGGGTTGAGCCGGAAAGTGGCCCGGCTCCGGCCTCTGGTGGTCATCAAAGGGTAGTGCCCCGGCCAGAAATAGGGAGTTGCCGGCATCAAGACATACCGTTCGTGCAGCTCCGGATCCTCCGGCTGAGGCAGGATCCGGTGGACGCCGCGCCACCGCAGACCAGTCGATTGATGGTTTTTGATCGGGAACATCGCCTGTGTACCCGCCCGAGCGCGGAGGTCTTTCTTCAGACACGAGATGCAGGTCCGAGGGTTTGCGCCCTTCTCCTTGAGCCCGGGGCACCTCGCAGCGCGCTACACGTCGAAAATCACCCGGATCTCGAAGCCCCGCTTCGACGGCCCGGCACGGAGCTGGTGATAGGTAACTGCCTTGATCTGCAGGCCGGTCTGCGGGCCGCATGGGTCAAGGATATGCCCTTGCATGGTGGCAGCGAGATGGCTGGCGGAAATCTCGGCCATGTCAATGGCCGCCGGCACGACACGCTCCGTCTCGTAGATGAAGAGCAGCTCCTCGAGCCACGCGACCAGCAAATCCTCCCAGCCGTCTGCCCGAAGTTCGATCGAGCGTGACAGCCCCGTTCCCCCCGCGGCGGAGAGCGCCGCTTCCCGGCCGACCACGATGTCGAACATGCCCTGGGCGGCAGCGACGAATGCCGCGGCGGGGTCAGGAGCCAGTACGTCGACTCCGATGTCGGCGGTGTGATCGATGAGTGAGACGGTGACCATACGGACAATGCCGGCTTCGGTGGTTCACGCCGGGCCGCGGTCCAGCTCCTCCTCGAGCATTTCTTCCTCCAGCCGCAGCAGACAATGCTCGCACAGCAGATCGCCCTGTTTGACATCCCTGCCCAGGGCGAGCGAGCGAACCGGCCATCGAGCGGCATGCAGGCGCCGAACTGGGGTGCCGCAGGCCGTGCAGCGAAACGTCGTCTCAGCAGAATCGGTGAGAAGTGTTGCTATTGCCACATCTGTCTCGTCCATGGTTGCTATGCCTCCACAGCTGCTCGAGGTGTGAGCATCCGGGTACTCGCCGGCGGTGTACAGTGGGTCTCCATTGATTAGTACTCTCAACCGAGCTCGCCGCCCATCAGTTCCACGACCGATTTTTCGGGCCGACGGCAGCCAATTCTCCCGGGCGCTCCCCGACTCAGGCGGTATTGGAACACAAATCAGATGGCCGCCCGATGGCAAGAAGTTTTGCACGGGCCTACAGTCAGATTGGAGATATGTGGCTCGGCGACGCACGAGGACGCCGGTAAGGATCCACGCAACGTCGCCAAGCGGAATGCGAGACGAATGGAGGACCACCATGTCGCCGGTCGAGCGAGCCACTGCCCGCGTACAGAAGTCACCCGATCTCAAACGCCATCGGTTCGTCCTGCTGGGCTACCCCTGGCCGGATATGGCCAAACATCACGAATGGGTGGCCACCGCTGATGAACGCGATGTGATCAGATGGGCAGCTCGCGCTCCGCGCGCTCTGCTACGGGAGACATTGGTAATGTGATCACCACCGGCGCGCCACGAAAGAGCGCAACTCACCCTCAGATACACCCACGGAGGCAAGACCACAATGAAGACCAGGCAAAGGCATTTCCTCAGGCGAACGATCATCCTGTCCGCCATGGCAGGCGTGATTCTGGAGTACTTCTGGGACCCAGGCGAGGGCCGCCATCGCCGCGCTGTCACCCGCGATCAGATTCGGGCCACCCTTCGTCGCGCTGGCCGACGTCTCGGAAAGCAGGCGCGCTACCTCGAAGGCGAGGCCTACGGCATGGTCGAGGAAACCGTGCACCTGCACAGGCCGGACAATGTTGATCCGGATGACGCGACGCTCCGCGATCGGATAGAGAGCCAGCTGTTTCGCGACTGGGCCGTCCCGAAGGGCGACATCAACGTCAACGTCGCCGCCGGCATCGTTGAACTGCGTGGCCAGGTCGACCAACCTGGTGAGATCGACGAGATCGAGCAGAAGGTCCGCCACATCACCGGTGTACGCGCCATCCACAACTATCTGCACGTTCCTGGGACAGCAGCCCCCAACAAGGCCCGCGTACTGGCCGTCTCCTGACCGTGGCGTGACGTCGGGATGACGCTTCGTGCCCTCTCCCAGACGCCGTTCGCCGCCCGTCTCATGGAAGGGCAGAGCACTCACGGTGTATCGCTCGGCCACGGGCATCTGCTCTTTCCGATCGGCGTCCTCTCCTTGACGCGTCCCGGAGAGCCGAGGATGCCGAACGGCATCGAATGCGCCCTGCCGGTTCCTGAGATCCATGAGCCGGTCCGAGTCGGGGAGGGCCGGCTCGAGTGCGGCTGTGGCACCGTCTACACGGGCACGACCTGGCATCCACGGCCACGTCCGCGCTTCCGTGTCTCAACCCATCCGTCGCTGCCGCTGCGGGATCTGCTGGCCATGGCCGGGCAGGGCCCCGGCCTGACCCCGCTCGCCGACGACATCGTCGCCGGCTACCTGGGTGCTCGCGCGCTCTTCGGTGTGGGGCGCTCCGCGGCGGTGGCACTGGCCGGCACGCTGGCTGCGCAAACGACGTCATTGAGTGGAACACTGCTCCGGCTCGCTGCCCATGGGCACTTGCCGGAAGCCGCGCATCACCTGCTCGAGGACGGCGAACCTGGACCGCTGCTCAACTGGGGCGCCAGCTCGGGCTCAGGCCTTCTCGTCGGCCTGGGTCTCTACAGGCCGGCGTCGTGGCCGGATGTCGTGCAGCGGCTCGATCTCACACTTCCGCTCGATCTACCACGACTTCGCGTCGAGATCCGCCCGGCCGCATGATCAACCTCGCAGTACCGCCGCACCCAGGAATCCGTGTAGCGGGGTCGTTCACCTATCCTGCCCGGCGATGAAGTCGCGGATCCGATTGCTCCCGGTCAGATTGATGCGGTGGGGGAGGATCGCCCTGGTCCTCTTCGCGGGCGCCGCCGCTCTGGCGGCGCATGCGGACGTGACGCGCCTCTCTCCCTCCCCGCCCCGCATTACCGCACTGGGCGCGAGCGCGAAGGTTTTCAATCCGTACCTCCACACGCTCACCTGGCGCTTCGCCGTCAGCGAGGGCGGTTGGATCGTGGTCGACATTCGCCGCTCCGGCCAGGATGGGCCGCTGCTGGTCCGGGACCTGGGCTGGCTGCGCCGTGGATCGCACGGGTTCACCTGGAGCGGTCGCACGAGCGATGGGCGGGTGATGAGGGCCGGCTGGTACTGGTTTCACGTCACTGCTACCGGCGCGGCGGGCAGCTCGTCGAACCTGGCGTTCGGCGGCGTGCACCTCATTCGCCAGAATCCTCAACCCGCTCTCGCCGCCCAGGCAGCCTTTCTCCTGGATGACACAACGGGCAGCGCCCTGTTTGCCGCCAACGCCGACGTACCACGCTATCCCGCCAGCACGATCAAGATGATGACGGCCATCGTCACTCTGCAACGCCTGAAGCCTGGAACGGTGGTTACCGTGCCCGGTGATGCCCTGGTTGGGGAGACGACGGCGGGGCTAGTAGCCGGGGAGCGGATGACCGTGCGCGATCTGCTCTACGGTCTTCTGCTACCGTCCGGCAATGACGCGGCGATTGCCCTCGCAGATGCCACGGCCGGTTCGACAGACGCCTTTGCCGCCCTGATGAACGCGGAGGCCGTACGCTTCCATCTTTGGCACACTCACTTCCTGAGCCCGCATGGCTTTGATCTCGCCGGACAGTACTCGACGGCACGCGATCTGGCGTGGCTGGCCCACGATCTCCTGCGTCTGCCTATCCTGGCCCGGATCGTGGTCAGCCGCACCTATCACGCCACGTCGGCCGACGGCAGAATCGTCCACGACTGGACCAACCGCAACCAGCTCCTCTGGACCTATCCCGGCGCCATCGGTGTCAAGACCGGGACAACGCCGCTGGCGGGGGCAAATCTGGTCGCGGCGGCTACACGGGACGGCCATCGATTGATTGCTGTCATTCTCGGCAGTACCGGCGGCAGGAGGTTTGCCGACGGCAGCGCCCTGCTCGACTACGGACTGCGTGAAGTTGGCCCTTGAGCGACGGGTGGCAAGCCTCACTCCACTGCGAGCCGCGACCGCGCGCCGATACGCGACCTCGAGCTCCGGGCCCTTTCGCCGTGGCTTCGAGCTGCATTGTCAGATTCAGATCTTGGCCGCCGGGCCGGCTGACGCTCAGGCCACACGTCCCTGAATATCCGGCGTGGGCCCGATTGAACGTCAACGCCGAACAGGATATCGTCAGTCTGGAGGCAGTTGCCACTTCTGCCGGCCAACCCGACCACGATGTGCCTTCGATGGGAGGTGCGCAATGATCCACACAGAGTCTGTGATGGGAGCAACTGCCGTGAATCAACCGGCCAGATCCCGCACCCGGCGCCATCGATTGCGCACCGCCGTCTACATCCTGATCGCCCTGTGCCTGCTGGTCGCGGGTGGTATGGCGGGCACCGGGTGGTACTTCTCGTCGCAGGCCTTGCAGCCGGTCCACGATCGTGTCACCTATCCACTGAAGGTGGTCGCAGTGCGCGGCAGCACGGTCGAGGTGGCCCAACGAGATGGGTCCTCGATCACGACGTCGGACGACATCGCGCGATCCGCCACCTACCGACTGCAGTGGCAGGGTGGCGCGATCACCCTGGGGCGGGTCATCGCGTCGAGCGCGCACGGCGTCGTGCGGCAGTTCACCGGGAGCGTTCAGGGGTTAAAAGCGGGAACGTCGGTCCATCTCGACATCTTCATGTATGCGTCGCCAGGCGCGTTGCGCCTCAGCTACCGCACTATCGCGCTCCCGGACCCACTCGGAGCCATGCCGGCCTGGTACGTTCCCGGGACCAGCTCGACCTGGGCGATCTACGTCCATGGCCGCGGCATGAGCAGGACTGAAGGGCTACGCTCGATGTCGACGCTCGCGGCCTATGGGTTTCCCATCCTGGATATCTCGTACCGCAACGATCTGGGAGCTCCTTCAAGCTCCGATCACGTGTACCACTTCGGCGCCACCGAATGGCAGGACGTGCAGGCGGCAGCCCGCTTCGCGCTTTCACACGGCGCTCGCCGCCTCGTCCTGTACGGGTACTCCCTGGGAGGGAGTCTGGTGGAATCCTTCCTGCACCGGTCACCCGATGCCGGCCGCGTGCGTGCGGCGATCCTCGACTCGCCGGCACTCGACTGGAACGCCATTCTCGACTTCCGGGCCGGCCAGCAGAATGTGCCCGGTATCATCACCGCCATTGGCAAGCGTTTCGTCGCCTGGCGTCTTGGCCTGGGAAGTCTCGACGACACCAACCGGTTGCTGCCCCGCGTTGATTTCAAGGTCCCCACGCTCCTCTTCCAGGGCACTGCCGACACGTCGGTGCCGTACGACAGGAATATCACGCTGGCACGCGCCCAACCACGGATGGTGACGCTGGTCGTGGTCCCCGGTGCGGAGCACACCCAGGGATGGAATACGAGTCCTCGCCTGTACACCGCAATGCTCCGAACCTTCATCTCGAAGCGAATCCTGAATGGATAGCTCCCTTCATCAACTGATCGAGAGCTGGATACTACCGCCGGGCGGGTCGCTCATGGGTCGCGTCACCCGGATGATCCGTCCTGCCGCCATGGTGGAACGGCTGGGGACGAGTCGCACGCTTATCGTGGGAGATATTCAGTACCACCTCGGCGGCGGGCAGGACACCGCGGAGCTTGCCAGTCTGGCGGGCATCAGCGCGCACGACCGCATCCTGGATGTCTGCTGCTTCCCTGGAGATGCCAGACGTGCCCGAGACTATACCGTCCGCACCATGTGAATGTCCTCGGGCTCGAGCGCGTAGAGCTCCGGGTTGACGGATTCCGCCAGACCGAAACCCATACGCCGGTAGAAGCCAACCGCCGACACCGATGGTGTCGCGGATACATAGACGCTGCTCGCTCCAGATTGGTGCGCCGCATCGAGTACTGTCTGCGTCAGTCGCCGGGCGATTCCGCGTCGGCGATACGGGCGGCTGACGAAGAGCGCCGCCAGCTCCGCGACATCGTCGCTGAGCCGGTACCGGAGCACCGCGATGGCGACCATGCGCCCGTTGTCGTACGCGCCCCAGGCCTCACCGCCTCGCTCCAGAGTGTTGCGCCACCGCGCGATCATGTCGTCCCAGCGCTTCTTCGTCCTCGGCGGTCGCTGCCATTTTTCGGCAACAGACTGCAGTTGATCGTCCACGATCCTGTACACGGTATCGCCGCTCTCGGTCATATCGATGGCGTAGACTCCGGTCAACTCGTCGGCTGCTAACCGCCGTACGGTCATGCCGTACCTTGGCGCCTCAGGACCTGCGCCAGAACCCCGTCTGCGCGTCCAGCTCGTCTGGGCCCAGCTAACAACACCAACCAGCCTATCAGGAGTCGAGCGGCGGTGGTGGCGGTACACGCTCAGGTTGAGGGCCCAGTTCTTCCCGCCCGCGCGGGTGGTCCGCGTAGATCAACCACCGCTCTCTCATACGTGGCAACAGTCAAAATCAGTCGGTCAACCGATGTGGCTCCGGCAGCCGCCGCTCTAGAGTGAGCCTGGGAGATGGTGCCCCATTCTGCTGTCGCCCTCAAGGAACGAGTAACGCAACGCCCACGCTTCGTCTCGAGCACCCTGCTCGCCGGCATATTGCTGCTTGGGGCGCCGGCCCGCGACGTACAACCTGCAATGCTGCAGGCCACAGCGGTTCCGGATCCAGCGGCCCTTCTGCAGAAGGTGACGCGTACCGTTCTGGAATCCGTCCATCAAGCGCACGTTGTGGTGAC